>NZ_JBBAYI010000006.1:0-304042 GCF_037153985.1 Emticicia sp. 17c | reverse complement strand
AAAGGTACGGCACTTTTTTGCCTTTGTCAAGACCCCTCTCAAAAGTTTTTTTAGCCCACCAACCTACTCCTCTTATTTACAGCTATTTACAAGTTATACCAAACAAAACGTTTATATTATTTCTTGGTTTTGTTATATGTATTTCTGTTTATAATTAGCAAAAGAAGCAATACCTATAAAAATTATCCTAATCGGAATGTTCATTTTATAGCCCGCTACCACTATTTAAACATACATTCGGGGCAAGCCTAAACTTTATAAACTTAATCGGTGTTATTTCTGTCATTGCTATATATATAATATAGTAACACAGAGGTTAACCTGTCCATTTAAAGATTTTACATGAAAATACCCGTTAATCTGATTACTGGTTTTTTAGGCGTAGGTAAAACTACCGCCCTTAAACACCTATTAGCAAGCAAACCACCAGAGGAGCGGTGGGCTATTATTATTAATGAGTTCGGTGCTGTTTCGATTGACCACGCCGCTATTGAAGAAAAAGATGGCCTCACAATCCGTGAGGTGGCGGGTGGTTGCATCTGCTGCACAGCTAATGTACCTATGCAATTTACGCTTACTACCATTTTGCGTCAGCAAAAGCCCGACCGCATTCTGATTGAACCTACTGGCATGGGGCATCCTGAAAACATTCTGGATTTGCTTCGTAACAAGTTTATGAAAGATATACTTGAGGTAAAGGCTACCGTTTGTCTGGTTGACCCACGCCGCTGGGCTGCTATTGATTTTAAAGCGCACGAAACTTTTCAAGACCAGATTAATCTGGCCGATGTACTTGTAGCCAACAAAACCGACCTTGCGGGCAACGACCTTACACAGCAGTTTTTGTCATGGGCAAAAGAGTTATACCCTCCGAAGTTATTAATAGAACAGGTAACCGATGGCAAACTTGATTTCAACTGGCTTAACATTGACCCTTTTCCTGAACGCAAAGCGCAGTTTGCCCCACATAGCCACCACGAGCATACCCATGCACATGAAGAAGAATTACCATTACCAGAGGTGGGTAAGCCTGTAAAAAAAGAAAGCCACGGCTTGGGTGTATATGGCTGCGGCTGGATTTTTTCGCCCGATGAGTTCTTTAACCTTCCTAAACTTCGTCAGTTTTTTAGTACCTTGCAGGGAGTCGAGCGAGCTAAGGGGGTTTTCAGAACAGGTAAAGACTGGGTAATGATTAATGCCGCCGACGGTGAGTTTACAGTGCAATATATTGCTTACCGCCGCGACAGCCGTATTGAATTAATTGCGCCAAAAAAGCTAGATTGGGCATTGTTTGAAAACAAACTCAAAAAATGCTTGCTTGAAGTGCCGGTTTCTTAAATAGCTGTACCTTATTCTATAATTATTGTCATAATGTATTAGGGCATCAGTACAAAGTTTTATTATTATGCAACATCATGTTTTGATTTGTGTACTTTGTGGCTATTCTATTAGCATACCTATTTATATATAATACAAGAAATTAGCTTTAAATTTGCATGGGCCTTTATAGATAAGCCTACGGCAAACAACGTTATAAAAACAGAACATAAGATATTGAACAACCTATATGCAGCAGAACCTGAAAATCTATAATACAATCTCACGCCAGAAAGAAGAATTTAAAGCACTCAACCCACCTTATGTTGGTATGTACGTGTGTGGGCCAACAGTTTATAATTATGTTCATCTGGGGAATGTCCGCACGTTTCTCACTTTTGATGTGCTATACCGCTACCTTACCGAAATTGGGTATAAAGTTCGTTATGTCAGAAATATTACCGATGTAGGGCATCTTGTGGGTGACGGCGACGAAGGCGAAGACAAAATCGGGAAAATGGCTAAGCTGGAAAAACTCGAGCCAATGGAAATTGTACAACGTTATACCAACGATTTCCATAAGGTGCTCGACCAGTTTAATTTTCTGCCGCCAAGTATTGAACCAACCGCCACAGGCCATCTTGTCGAACAGATTGAAGCCGTAAAAACCTTAATCGATAAAGGGTTGGCTTATGAATCGAACGGTTCGGTCTATTTCGATATTAATCAATATAATAGAGAAGGAAACGATTACGGTAAGTTATCGGGCAGAATTCTGGAAGACTTACTGAATGAAACCCGTGAACTGGACGGGCAGTCAGAAAAGCGAAACCCGCTTGATTTTGCCATCTGGAAAAACGCAAGCCCCGAACACATTATGCAATGGAAGTCGCCATGGGGAATGGGGTTTCCGGGGTGGCATCTGGAATGTACTTGTATGAGTACAAAGTATCTGGGTAAACAATTTGATATTCATGGCGGTGGTATGGACTTGAAGTTCCCGCACCATGAGTGTGAAATTGCACAAGGCGTTGGCATTACCGGAACAGAGCCTGTTCGCTACTGGATGCACTCGAATATGCTAACCGTAAACGGGCAGAAGATGTCAAAATCATTAGGTAACTCTTTTTTACCTGCCGAACTATTTGCCGGAAACCACCCTTTGCTTGACCAAGCATATAGCCCCATGACGGTTCGTTTCTTCATGCTTCAGTCGCAATACCGTAGTACCCTCGATTTCTCGAACGACGCACTCCGTGCCGCACAAAAGGGGTATCGTCGCCTAATTAATGGGTTGCGGATTGTAAAAACTTTAACATTTGACATGAATGTTAAAGCTGCCGATAAAATTCCGAGTGAGCTTATTGACGATACACAAGCAACAAAAGCATCACAAGCCGAGGAGGCAACTATTGTAACAACGATAGCCATTGACGAAAAGAAAAAACTGGACATCGAAAAAACCATACAGGCTTTTTATGAAGCCATGAACGACGACCTCAACACCGCCGTAGCCATTGCTCAGTTATTTAACCTGCTGAAATATGTGAACATGATTTACATGAACCAGCTTGACCCACGGGCTTTAGGCGAAGACACATTTAATGCCTTGAAAGAGAAATTTGTGGTATTTATAGAAAAAATTCTAGGTCTGAAAGAAGAGACGTCAACCCAGAGTGAGGGTATCCTGAACGGATTGTTGTCTTTATACAAAGAGTACAAATCAAGCCAGAGATACGATAAGGTAGACGAAATCAGAACTTATTTCAAATCGAACGGTATGACTATCAAAGACATGAAACACCGTATTGATTGGGCTTGGGAAGAGTAGTTTTACTCGGTATCTTCTATAAAAAAAAGGTAGCATTTTGAAGTGCTACCTTTTTTGTTGCTATGAGTTTGAGGTTTATTCTTCTTCCAGAAACGGATATTTGTAATCTGTTGGCGACACAAAAGTTTCCTTGATTGTACGGGCTTGTACCCAGCGGAACAAGTTCAGCACAGACCCCGCTTTATCGTTAGTACCCGACGCGCGCGCGCCACCAAATGGCTGCTGCCCCACTACTGCACCCGTTGGTTTATCGTTTATATAGAAATTTCCGGCGGCATCTACCAGTTTTTTGGTAGCCAAATCAATTGCGTAACGGTCTTTAGCAAAAATGGCCCCTGTTAAGGCATACGGCGACGTACCGTTTACTAGTTCAAGTGTTTGCTCGAAATCGGCAGGCTCATACACATAGATAGTCAGTACAGGTCCAAAGATTTCTTCGCACATGGTTACATAGCTTGGGTCGGTCGTTAACAAGACCGTCGGCTCAATAAAGTATCCCTTCGATTTATCGTAATTTCCACCCGCCAGTACAGTTACTTTGTCGCTCTTTTTCGCATTATCAATATAGGTAGCAATCTTATCAAATGCGCGTTCGTCAATAACAGCATTTACAAAATTAGAGAAGTCTTCTGTTCCGCCTATTTTTATTTCTTTTAAACCGGACACTAGCAGGTTCTTTGTTTCTTCCCAGATGGTAGAAGGAATATAGGCGCGTGATGCCGCCGAACATTTTTGCCCCTGATACTCAAAAGCTCCACGAATCAGACCCGTTGCCAGTGCTTTGGCATCGGCCGATTCATGTGCCAGCACAAAATCTTTTCCGCCAGTTTCACCTACAATACGCGGGTACGACTTATATAAATGAATGTTTTCTCCGATAGTTTTCCAGATAGTCTGAAACACTTTCGTGCTACCCGTAAAGTGAATACCCGCAAAATCAGGATTTTTAAAGATAATGTCTCCTGCCACGGGGCCGTCTACATAAATCAGGTTAATAACACCATCGGGTAAACCCGCCTCACGAAACACCTCCATAATAACCTGAGCCGAGTAAATTTGGGTATAAGCTGGTTTCCAGACAGTTACGTTGCCCATCATGGCTACGCACGAAGGGAGGTTTCCGGCAATAGCTGTAAAGTTGAATGGTGTCAGCGCAAAAACGAAGCCCTCAAGTGGCCTGTACTCTAACCTGTTCCATAAGCCACGCACCGATTGGGGTTGCCCTGTATAGATTTGCTCCATGAAAGCGACATTGAACCGCAGGAAGTCGATTAGCTCACAAGCTGAATCAATTTCTGCCTGATAGGCATTCTTCGACTGCCCAAGCATGGTAGCGGCGTTTATTTTTGCGCGGTAAGGCCCTGCCAGTAAATCGGCTGCTTTCAGAAAAATGCTTGCGCGTTGTTCCCACGAGAGTGATGCCCAAGCCGGACGCGCCGCCAAAGCTGCCTGAATAGCTTTTTCTACATGAGATGCATCACCTTCGCTAGCATAACCCAGAATATGCTGGTGGTCGTGCGGGGGAGAAAGTTTGATTTTATTATCTGTATAGACTTGCTCACTACCAATATACATAGGTATTTCTATTACTTTTGAGCGAGCCTCTGCAATGGCTTTTTTTAATGCTATTTTTTCCGGCGAACCTTTACCGTAGTTCAAAACGGGTTCGTTAGTTGGTACAGGAACCTTAAAGAGCGTGTTGTTCATGAGTGATGAAGAAGATTTTTTGTCAAAATTAGAGGAAATTTTACATTTATCGGTACAAATCTCCTGTCTATTCTTAAGCCTTTATTGCTATAACACTTTTCTTGGGCTTTGGGTTTGATTGCACCCTGATAAAAACAAAACCCATCAGAACTTTTACGCTCCGATGGGCTGCTAAAGGATTCAATTTTTGCTTTTACAACTTTACACCCGACAATCGGCTGATTTCCAGCTTTGCCAGCAATATCTGGTAGTCATACTGCAACAGGCTGAATCTGGCATCTTCGAGCGCAGTTTCAGATGTCTGAATCTCCAAAGGTGTGCTTACACCACCCGCCAAACGGGTTTTTGCCAGTTTTAACCCATATTCGGCTTGGTATACGTTACGCTCGGCCAGAGTTCTTTTCTGTGTGGCTATCTGTATATCATTAAAGGCGTTTTCAATATCGCGGTTTATCTGGGTTTTTTGTGCTTCTGTATTTTGCTTGGCAGCATCCAGGTTAATTCTGGCTATTTGTGTATTATAATATCCTCTCTTGCCTGTATAAATAGGAATACTCAGTTTTACACCCAGTAAAGTATTAAAACGCCAAGCATCAATATTAGGCTGATACCCGTTCTTAATACCCACGGCTCCGTTGGCCGATAACTGAGGCAAGCTACTCATTGAAGATATTTTTACTTCTTGTGCCAGCGCACTTTCGCGAGCAAACGAAGCCTTCAGGTCAAGGTTGTTAACGGTTGCTTCGGCAAAAGCTCCCTGTGCATTGGCATACGCATAATTAAATTGCAAGGCGGCATCGGCCGGAATCAGTTTACGGGCGTCTGAACCAATAAGCGAACTCAGAAAAATATATTGTTTCTCGAGTTGCCCTTGCAAATCTACCACTCTGATTTCGGCATTTTTGTAGCGCACCTGAGCCTGCACCAAGTCGTAGTCAAGTGCGTCGCCACTTTTGAGCCTGTCGCTGATAACCTTACCATTTTCTTCTACCAGTTTTACTTGTTCCTGTTGTACGGCAATGGCTTTTCGGAGGTAAATAATATTATAATATAATTGTGCTACCTGATACGCCAGCGTTTGTTTAAGGCTTTCGACACCCTCGCGTTGTTGCTGGATTTCTAGCAATGTTTTCTGTACATTAGCCTTGAAACGCCCCCAGTCATAAATCACATAAGAGGCATTTACGGCAGTATTATAATTATTATGTGGCTGAAACTGTAATTTTCCTTCAAAACCAGGAATCGGAATAACAGCTTCTGCAATAGGGTCAAGCCTTGTATAGCTTACCTCTCCGTTAATCTGCGGTTTCAGGCCGCTTTCTTGTACTTTTATGCGGTAGTCGCCAATAGCAAGCAATTGTTGCTGCTCTTTTACTCTGGGCGAATACTCCAATGCTTGTTTAACCAACGAACTGAGGGTTTCGTTAGTTGACTGTGCGAGGGCTATCTGGCTTATAAAGCAAAAGATAGCTATGGTTATTCTTTGGATTTTCATTAGTAGAAAATATTAATATTTTGTCGGAGCCTTTCAGGCTATAATAAAATCAGATTTTAATGTGCTTCGGCGGCGGCTTTGGCTGCTTCTGCGGCTTCGGCTGCACTTTTTTTCTTTGTTCGGAGTAAAAATACCAGAGGTAATACACACAAAAAGAAAATAGAAATAATACGGAAGGTATCCAGATACGCCAGATAATAGGCTTGCCGGTCGAGCAGTAGCTCCAGTTGCCTGTATGCCTGTGTAGTAGCTTGTACTACATCGCCCGAACGCGCCAGAAAAGACATTTTAATGGCGTTGAATCGCTCAATAAATAACGGGTTACTTGGCAGATAGTTACCTACGAGGTCAGACCTATGCTGTGCGTATTGTTGTGCTACATAGTTATTGGCTAAAGCAATACCAAAAGCCCCACCAAGCTGGCGAATCATGTTTGTAAGTGAAATACCCGCACCAAATTCATTCGGTTTTAAACCAGCCACCGAAGCATTAATTAAGGGTAGCTGAAGCAGTACTGTACCCAAACCACGCATTAACTGCATAGGGTAGAAATCCCACCGACCCATATCGGTTGTGGCGGTTCCGCTATAAAAACCGAAGAAAGCAAAGATAAGAATACCCGCTACTACAAAAGGAATTGGCGAAGCCCCCGACGACATCCGCCGCCCTAGAATAGGGAACATCGGCAAAATAGTTAGGGTCGGAAACAACAACGAAAGCCCCGTTTCATAGGGTGTAAAACCGTTGATACGTTGTACCAGTACCGGATACACAAACACCGAAGTAAACAAACCGAAACCCGATACCAGTACAAATATGCTCGAAAATGCAAAGTTTCGGTTCCCAAAAACTTTGAGATTTACTACCGGATGGTCGGTATTTAACTCTCTACTGATAAACCCGATAATACCCACAACAGCCACAAAAGTTACCAGTGTTATCTCTCTCGACTGAAACCAGTCTTTCGACTCCCCTTTTTCCAGTACATACTGTAAAGCACCAATACCAACCATTAACAGGGCTATACCCAGATAATCGATTTTGATTTTATCACGGTGTTTACCTTCATCGGCTTTCTTAGGTACATATAAAATTGTCAGGATAGTAGCCACAATACAAATAGGCACATTGATATAGAAAATATCTCCCCATGTATAATTATCAACAATGTACCCTCCGAGGGTTGGCCCTAAAGTTGGCCCTAAAACGATACCCATCCCGAAAAGCCCCGAGGCCATGCCTCTTTCTTTCCCCGGAAAGGCATCAAACAAAATAGACTGCGAGGTAGAAAGCAAGGCTCCACCGCCAATACCTTGTATAAATCGCCAGAATACCAGTTCCCACAGGCTCGTTGAGTTACCACAGAGGTAAGATGCAATCCCGAAAATTATCATCGATGCCAGATAATAGCGTTTACGGCCAAAATATTCAGCCAGAAAGCCCGTCATCGGAATAATAATTACATTGGCAATTGCATAAGATGTAATAACCCACGCAATATCTTCAATGGTGGCTCCTAACGAGCCAGCCATTTGGTTCAGTGCTACGTTTACTATCGTGGTGTCGAGCAATTCCATAACCGCGGCGGTTACAGTTGTGAGTACGATAATAAACCTTGAAGCACCTACCACGTTGTTTTCTGTTGTATTTTCCATGAAAACGTTCTGATGTAGAAATAGTCAATAGCTCTTATTTAATTTTCACCTCTACCTCAAGGCTCATGCCCGCGCGTAGTTTGTCGCGGTATTTTTCTATGCCATCAATGGCTATTTTTACAGGTATTTTCTGAGTAACTTTTACGAAGTTACCGCTGGCATTATCGGGTGGCAACAAGGCATATTTTGCTCCGGTAGCATCCGAGAAATCAACTATTTTTCCTTTAATATCAAGGTCAGGGTAGGCATCCAGTTTGATAGAGGCCTCCTGCCCGATAGCCAGACGTTTAATTTGTGTTTCCTTGAAATTGGCAACTACCCAGTATAACGAATCCTGCACGATAGTAGCCAAAGTCTGGCCCGGCTGAATATACTGCCCTGGTTCTACGCTTTTTCTGCCAATTTTTCCGTTTTCGGTTGCATATACTTTCGAGTAGGTCAGGCGTAGTTTCTGTTGGTCAATTTTTGCTTTTTGTACAGCCAATGCTGCTTCGGCTTTATGTAAATTACTATATAGCACATCCAGACGAGACTTGCTGGCTACTATATCCTGTTTCTGGCCTTCATATTGGGCATTAAGCACATCTAGGTTCGACTTGCTATCATCGGCTTGGCGTCTGGTAATGGCGTTGTCGGCATATAATTTGGCATCTCTTTCGGCATCTCTTTGCGCTTTCTCTTTACGCAAAACCGTTGCATTTATATTGGTTTCCGCAGCGTTAATAGTCATGTTCGTGTTTTTGATGTTGGCTTTTGCATTTTCAACATCGGTTAATAGCTGCTGATACACCGCTTCCATTTCCGACAGAGCCAATTGTTGCTCTTGGTCGTCGATATCAACTAGTAGTTGTCCTTTTTTTACCTGTTCAAAATCTTTCATGCCTACGCTGGTTACGTAGCCACCTACACGTGGCACTACCGGCACGGTATAGGTTTCTATCTGGGCGTTGTCGGTGGTTTCGTAGGCTAAATTATATTGGTAACGGCTGTAAGCGTAAATTCCTGCCCCTAACAGGATAACTGCCAGAATAATACGAGGAATGTAATTTTTAAATGATTTTTTTTGCGGAGTTTCCATTTTTCTATTGTAGGTAATTTAATTGCAATTTTAGCGTTTATTAAATAGTCAACTTAATTGACGATGCAAAGGTAAACCAAGTTTACTAAATTAGTCAAGCATATTGACTAATTTATTTTTTCTATTTAGTTTTGTATTAGAATAAGGAAACAGACAAATTTGTTATTTTTGCAATTCATTGATAATCAATGTATTGAATCTTAGTAAACACAATGAACGAAGACATATTAAGTGAAGTGGCTGTTTTTAAGGCCACAAAGGGAAGGCTTTTCGGCAAACTGCTGAGTAAAACGTATCGTTTTATGAGCGAAATAGCAAGTGAGTATCTGGAAGGCATCGGGTATAAAAATTTCAGAATTGGCCATGCAGTAGCCCTGTTGCACATTGATTTGGAAGGAACCAACATTAACAATCTTTCCAGCAGAGCTTGTGTAACCAAGCAAGCCATGAGCAAACTAATAAAAGAATTACAAACAGAAGGCTATGTAACAGTAGAAAAAGACCATACAGACGCACGCGCGTTAATTGTAAGGCACTCGCCTAAAGGTATACAAGCATTAGTCGATTGGAAAAGATGCATGGAGTATGTTAATGAAAAATTTAAAGAAATATTAGGCACTAACAAGCTGGAAATGTTAAGAGATATATTGTATGAACTGGTTGACCACTATGAAGCATCTACGCAATATAACAAAACCAACGACCTGAAACACGCCCTTTTAAGAAAAGACTCGCTAGTGCTTACGCCTGACATATTCCATAAAAAAAGGTAAATCTTACACATCAATTTTCTGATAATTCATAAAAACTACGTATGTTAGTAGTTGAATAAAGATACCTGACTAATAGACCGCTGCACAGGCAGCCTATGCAATTTAATGGTGTACTCATGACAGCTACGCAGATTCTCATACTGGTAATTATTATTTATATAGTTATCTGTATTGTGGCCTATAAGGTTCAGGAGTATTTTATTTTCAAGCCTGAAAAACTCTCACAGGATTTTGAGTTCCGCTATGACGACCACTTCGAAGAGTTATTCTTTGAAATGCCCGACGGCGCAAGAATCAATGGCTTGTTGTTTTATGATATAGGCGAAACCACCCGCGGGCTGGTTATTTATTTTCATGGCAATACCCGAAGTATTAAAGGATGGGCTAAATATGCCAAAGATTTTATTTCGCACGATTACGACGTACTGATGATTGACTATCGGGGGTTTGGGAAAAGCACTGGCAAGCGCGACGAAGACAAAATGTATGAAGATTCGCAGGTGGTTTACAACCAAATGCTGGCAAAAGGCTATCAGGAAAACCATATCGTGATTTACGGCCGCTCGTTAGGGTCGGGGTTTGCCTGCAAGCTGGCCTCCCGTAATCATCCGAAAACCCTTATTCTTGATGCCCCTTATTACAGTTTTTCGCATCTTACCAGTCGATTTTTGCCATTTCTTCCCGTTTCCATGATTCTCCGGTTTTCTATCCGTACTGATACATACATTAAATATGTCAGATGCCCCATTTATATTATTCATGGCACAAAAGATTTCCTGATTCCGTTTCGGTCGAGCGTAAAACTGGCGAATCTGGCCCCGCAGCACACACGGCTAGTACCTATTTACGGCGGCGGGCATAATAACTTGCCTTCGTTTCCAGAATATCACAAGCATCTGGAAGATATTTTATTAGATAGATTTGATTTAATTTTTGACAAACAATTCCGAATAGAATAGTTTTGTGTTTTTAAAAAACGAGTGATGCAAACAAAGTATATTTCATTGATTAAGAAAATCCTGACCATTGCCCTGACTGCCTACGTTGTTGTTTTCGGTTTAGCCGTACTTTTTCAACGTTTTATTCTTTTACACCCCGACAAACTAGAGAAAGACTATCAGTTTAAATTTGATAATGCCACCGAGTTTTACGTTACTCCTGCACCAAATGTAAACCTGAACGCCCTTATGTTTACAAGCCGTGATACCCTCACCAAGGGTGTGGTAATGTATCTGCATGGCAACTCAAGGAATATAAGTGTCTGGGGAAAATACGCCGAAGAATTTACCAGACGTGGCTATGACGTAATTATGTATGATTACCGTGGATTCGGTAAAAGTAATGGTCGGCTCGACGAAGCCAATCTGCTGAACGATGCCCAAATGGTTTTGAAAGACATTTCAAGAAGGTATGGTATTAAACGAGTAATTGTATACGGCCGCTCGCTGGGTACAGGGGTTGCTACTAAACTAGCAATGGATAACGAAGTAAAGATGCTCATACTTGAAGCCCCCTATTATTGTATACCCGATGTTGCCTGGAGCCACCTGCCACTGTTTCCGTACAGGAAAGTATCTGAGTTTAATATTCCTACGTATGAATGGATAACAAAGGTAAAATGCCCGATTTATATGTTTCATGGAACGGCCGACCAGATTGTGCCTTATGACCATAGTTTGCAGCTACTGGAGGTATTAAAGAAAAAACCCGATGGAATCCTGACTACCTTGCCGGAGGGACGCCATCGGGGCTTAGATAAATTCAAAGAATATCAGTCAAAAATGGATGAAATCCTGAAATAATTATCGGAGTTTCAGCGTAACCAGACACGCCACTGCCAGCACAATGCCTACAATGAGGAAACGGGTTACTATTTTTGATTCATGGTAACCTTTTTTCTGGAAATGGTGGTGAAGTGGCGACATCAGAAAGAGACGGTTCTTCTGCGCATATTCAAGTCCGCGCCGTTTTTTCTGGTATTTAAAATAACTTACCTGCATAATAACAGAGAGACTTTCAACCAGAAATATACCACACATAACGGGTATCAGTAACTCTTTGCGCAACGCTAAAGCCAAAACAGCGATAACACTTCCCAGCATTAAACTGCCCGTATCGCCCATAAAAACCTGTGCCGGATAAGCATTATACCATAAAAACCCGATACAAGCCCCCACAAAAGCCGAACAGAATATTACTACCTCGCCCGAGTTCGGAATCATCATGATACTCAGGTACTGCGAGAAAACCTTATTTCCTGATAAATATGCGAAAATAGCCAGTGTAAGGCCGATAATAGCCGAGGTACCCGCAGCAAGGCCATCGATACCATCGGTAATATTAGCTCCGTTTGATACGGCCGTGATAATAAAAATCACAATTAGTACATACGGAATCCATGCCAGACTCTCAGGCAGAAAGCTACCCAGCATCTGGTAGTCTATTTCATTATTCTTAAAGAAAGGCACAGTAGTTGTAAGCGAGTGCATATCGGTATACTTCTGTATTTCGCCTACTGCCGTACTAATCTTAGCCTTATCATATACCCTAATTTTTACATAATCGTTAAAATAGAGGGTTAGCCCCACAATTAAACCTAAACCCACCTGCCCTACTATTTTAAAGCGGCCTTTTAAGCCTTCCTTATCTTTCTTGAAAACCTTGATATAATCATCGGCAAAGCCAATACCACACGTCCAGAGCGCAGCAATAATCAGCAATACGATATAAACGTTGTCGAGGCGTGCAAACAACAAAACCGGAATCAACAACGAGGCCAGAATAATAAACCCACCCATTGTAGGCGTTCCTTTTTTCTGCATCTGCCCGTCTAGCCCTAAATCACGGATAGTTTCACCAATCTGAAGTTTTCTCAGATAGTTAATAAGCCTGATACCAAAAATGGCAGCAATTAAAAGTGAGCATACGATGGCTCCCATGGCACGGAAGGTAATGTACTGAAACACCCCCGCCCCCGGGAAATTGAAGGTTTTGTCAAGGTAAGAAAACAAATAATAAAGCATAGGACATTTGATTTTAGGAAAGTGCAACAAAGATAGTTTTTTTTGAAGTTTTCAGAAAAAAAACCATATTTTTTTGCTCGTTTTGATAAAAAAGTATGCAAACAGCTATTTTCCTTACTCATTCATGTTTCAATAAAGACAGCATACATCAGGTAAAATTTTAAAAAAATCTAATACTTTTTTGACCAATACATGGTTCTATCTTAGCATGCTTAAAAAAAACTTTCTAAATATTTGTCTATACAACGTTTTTTAGCTTTTTTTGTATGGTATTCTTAGGCAAGAGCATAATAATTTATAAATATATAAGTTAAAGACTTCTCTGATGAAGTTCTAAAGAATTTGAGTTCCCCGTCTACGGGGTATTCATCATAGGTTAAAGTATTTTCGTCTTGGAAAGGCATTCGGGAATCCTGAGTGCCTTTTTTGATAAATTAGTAAGAATGTTATAAAAATAATTGCATTAGCCAAATGCTTGTTATTCTTTTGCATTCTTTTAAACCCTGTATTCCTTATAGTTTAAGGGTAATAACATGAAAATACCGCTTTATCGCCAGATTCAGGCTCATTTAAAAGAAAAAATCACCTCAGGCCAATATGCCGAAGGTAGTTTACTTCCTTCTGAGAATGACCTTTGTGTTGAATTTAATGCTACCCGCATGACCGTCAGGCAGGCATTAAACGAGTTGGTGCAAGAAGGGTACATTACACGCCAGCATGGCAAAGGCAGTATTGTTTCGGCCATTCGTAAGTCGTTGGGGTTACTTTCATTAAAAGGCTGGACCGAAGTTGTAAGTGCCAGCGACCGCCACGGCACCACCAGTATTCTGGAAGGACCAATATTACACACCATCACAGAACCAATTTTTAAACATTTACTTCATCAGGAGTTTCATACAGAATTTGTATTTTTGAAGCGTCTCCGGTTTGTAGAAGAATTTCCGGTAATGCTTGAAGAAACGTATATTCCAAACGAAAATCTTTCAGGCTTAACCGACCAACCGCTAATTGATGGCTCGTTGTTCCGTACACTTTTTATGCGTTACCAGATTGATGTAAACAGTATGCAACAAGAGGTGCGGGCTATTACTGCCACCAAAGAAATAGCAAGTTTATTGAAAACCAGAGCAAAAGCACCTATCCTGCAAATTTTGCGGCGATACGGCACCTCAAAAGAAGGTTTTTATTTGTACAGCCTTATTTATTGTAATACTGAAAAATACGCCATAAGTAGTTTTAATTAATAATACCGTGCTACGGTCGCCCCCAATCCCTGAAGGGGGCATGTATTCTTAACCAAAATTAATTCCCCATCAGGGAGCAGGGGTCTTACTCGACTATGAAAAAAATTAAAGTTGCCGTTGTCGGAACGGGTTTTATCGGGCCAGCTCATATTGAAGCCCTACGCCGTTTACCAAATGTAGAAGTAGCTGCTCTTTGCGAAGCCAACATCGAATTGGCTACCGACAAAGCAGCCAGCCTGGGTATCGAACGGGCTTATATTTTTGAGGACTTATTAAAGCAGGAGGACATCGAGTGTATCCATATCTGTACGCCTAACTTCTTGCACTATTCTCAGTCAAAAGCTGCTTTGCTTGCAGGCAAACACGTAGTATGTGAAAAACCACTAGCTACCAAAATTGAAGAAGCCGAAGAACTAGTAAAAATCGCTGCCGAATCTGGTCTGGTTAATGCCGTACACTTTAATCTGAGATATTATCCGCTGGTACGCCAGATGAAAACCATGCGCGAAAAAGGCGATTTGGGCGAAATATACTCAATTCTGGGTTCATACCTGCAAGATTGGCTTTTCTATCAGACAGACTACAACTGGCGTCTGGAGCCTGACAAATCGGGCGACTCAAGAGCAATTGCCGACATTGGTTCTCACTTGCTTGACGTAACAGAATACATTACAGGTTTGAAAATTACAGAAGTAATGGCCGATTTCTCGACGGTTCATAAAACCCGTCTGAAACCTTTGAAAGCCATTGAAACTTATTCGGGCAAAATGTTGCAGGCATCTGATTATCAGGAAGTACCTATCAACACCGAAGACCACGCCAACGTATTGCTACGTTTCGATAACGGCAACAAAGGGAGCGTAACTGTAAGTCAGGTTTCGGCTGGCCGTAAAAACCGTTTGAACATCGAGATTTCTGGTTCTAAAGCCAATTTTGAATGGTGTTCTGAAAAACCAAACGAAATGTGGATTGGAAAACGCGATGGTGCAAATCAGGTATTAATGAAAGACCCTTCGTTGTTTTACCGTGAGGCACAAAGCCTTATCAGTTTCCCGGGCGGGCATAACGAGGGCTTCCCTGATACCTCAAAACAATTGTTTAAAGAGGTTTACGCGGCTGTTGCTGAAGGCAAACAACCCGAAAACCCAACATACCCGACTTTTGCAGATGGTTTGCGTGAACTGATTATTTGCGAAAGAATCATTGAAAGCCACCGCAAACAGGCTTGGGTGAAAATATAATTTCCTTACTATATCGATTCAAAAGGCGGTTATTCTGGGTTCGGAATAACCGCCTTCTTTTATATTTGTGCTTTGTAAGCATTTTAACACGCACGTAATGAAAATTGGTTTGTTTTTTGGCTCGTTTAACCCCATTCATGTTGGCCACCTGATTATTGCCAACACAATGGCATATACTACCGATTTGGAACAGGTATGGTTTGTGGTGTCGCCGCAGAATCCGTTCAAAAAAAATAAAGGGCTTTTACACGAGTTTGACCGCCTCACGATGGTCGAGAAAGCTATTTCAGATAATTACCGGCTCAAGGCCAGCGATATTGAGTTTTCGATGCCTAAACCGAGCTATACGATTGATACACTGGCGAAGTTATCAGAGCGGTATCCGGCGCATGAGTTCAAGCTTATTATGGGTGAAGATAATCTGGTACAGTTTGAAAACTGGAAGAATTATGATAAAATTCTGGAATATTACGAACTATATGTGTACCCACGGCCCAATACGCCGTCGCATCAATTCAGTAATCACCCCAAAGTGAAGTTTATTGAGGCTCCCCTGCTCGATATATCTGCTACTTTTATCAGAAACGCTATCAAAGCAGGGAAACCTATTCGTTATATGGTGAGCGATGTAGTTGAAGAATACATTCGCTGGAAGAAATTTTACCTTTAGGAAAGGGCTATTTTATTTGCTCTGCCAGTATGGCAATGCCTTCTGTAAAACTTACAGGCTCATAACCGAGTATCTCTTTTGCTTTCGACAAATCGAAGCCCGTTCTGGGTGGTCGCTTGGCTGGCTGTGTAAAGGTTGTTGAGTCTGCCTGAGCAATTAACGATTTATCAAGGTTAAAGAAATCGGCGGTCATGATAGCCATTTCGTAAGGTGTCAGAAAATCTTTTCCTGAAATATTAAAGATTCCTTCTGCTTCTTTCTCGGCAATGAGGTAACAGCCTTTGGCTAAATCTTCGGCTAGTGTAGGGGTTCGCCACTGGTCGGTTACTACTTTTATATTTTTGCCTTCTTCCAACGATTTCTTAACCCACAAAATAATATTTGTTCGGCTCATGTCGTGCGCTATGCCATATACGAGAACCGTACGGGCAATAGCCCAACGAATATTACTATGTATTACCAGTTTTTCGGCGGCGTATTTGCTCCAGCCATAAAAACTGATAGGGTTAGCCTCGGCATCTTCTTTATAAGGCCCGTTTTTGCCATCAAAAATAAAGTCGGTTGATACATGTAACAGGAAACAATTATTAGCTGCCGAAGCCTCTATCAGATACTCTACGGCACTTACATTTTGTTTCCAGCAATCGTCTTTGGCACTTTCACACATATCTACGTTGGTCATGGCAGCAGTATTAATAATTACCTCAGGTTTTACCTGTGCTATTACTGCCAGTACTTCTTCCTTGTTGGTTATGTCCATCCGTACATACTCATAGCCATCTTTAAAAGGCAAACGGTTATCGCCTCTTGCCGTTGCTATTACTTGGTTTTCAGTAGTATTTATTAGTAATTCTACCAATTTTTGCCCAAGTAATCCGTTTGAACCTGTAATAAGAATCTTTTTCATGTGTCTGCGCCTATAATATTACAATTGTTTATTGATACTTATACCCGAACTGCTTCGTGATTTTCTTCTTCTTTACTTTCTTTATGGTCATGGTCATTTTTACGTCCTGCAAGGGGCGATCGGCTTCATCACGAGCTTGTTTGGCTATGGTGTCAATTACATTCAGGTTATCAATTACCTGACCAAAAACAGTATAGCTATTATCCAGTCGAGGCGTGCCACCAATACCAATGTAGTCGGCGCGTTGGTCGTTGGTATATTCCATTTTGTTACGGCTGGCAATGGTTTTCAGTTCATCGTCGGTAACTTTTTTACCTTGCACAATATAAAACTGGCATGCGCTTGATTTTTTCTCAGGGTTATTGTCCCGAGCAGCGGCTAATGCCCCTTTTTTGTGAACGTGCGCAGGGGTAAATTCATACGGAATGCGCTCCATATCGGTACCGCCGCTCCCAAGTTTATCGCCGGTTTTGGCATTTTTGGAAGTTGGGTCTCCACCCTGAATCATGAATCCATCAATAATACGGTGAAACAACAACCCATTATAAAACTTTTTACTAACCAGCTTTATAAAATTGGCTTTGTGCAGGGGGGTGTCATCAAACAAAACCATGTGCATGGTTCCGTAGTTGGTTTTTAAGGTAATAAGGTAGTCTTTTTTTGATTTCTTTTGAGCGACAGCTAAAGAAGTAATAAGCAAAAAACTAAATACGAGTAGGTTTTTTTTCATGCTTTTTATTATATTTTAGCACAAAAATACAATAATTATCGAAAGCATTAAATATTTTTTGGCGGTTCCCAGAGTTCTATTTTATTTCCTTCGGGGTCGAGTATCCACCCGAACTTACCGTATTCAGTATCTTCTGCCCTATCAACAATCTGTACGCCCTCTTCTTGCAAAAGCCTGAGTAGTTCATCGAGGTTTTCAACCTGATAATTCAGCATGAAATCTTTTTTGCTTGGTTCAAAATAAGTAGAATCTTTCTTGAATGGACTCCATGAGGTATACGTTATGTCGTCAGGATTTTCTTTCCTTCTCCATTCAAATATACCACCCCACGGCTCCGACTCAATTCCTAAATGTGTTTTATACCAGTTTCGTAGCGCCTCGTTATCTTCCGATTTAAAGAACACGCCACCAAGACCAATTACTCGCTTTTCCATTGGGTTATTATTCAGTAAATGTTAGCATTATGATAATACTGCCACGAAATCCTGTAAGACATCACTTTCAAGGATTTTTCTGAACCAGAAGGTATAATTTTCCGGCTTTTGCTTTACTTCTTCCATAATTTCAGGGATACTTACCCATTTATACGCAAGAACTTCCGCCGGATTCACCTCAAAAGGTTCGTTGTATAAGCCTGTAAAAACGTGGTCTATTTCGTTTTCGGTCAGTTGATTATCAAAGGTAACTTTATAATGGAACTTATACAAGAAATCTAAATCACAAGTAAAGCCCATTTCTTCTCCCAAGCGGCGTTTGGCCGCTGTTTTTATTTCTTCACCCGCATTAGGATGCCCGCAACAGGTGTTTGTCCAGAGACCTCCTGAATGATACTTGTCAAAAACCCGCTGATGAATCAGCAATTCGTTGTTATCATTAAAAATCAGAACCGAAAAAGCCCTGTGCAATAATGCCTGCTGATGCACCCATAATTTACCCCCGCTTCCTGTTTCTTCGTCGGCTTCATTTACTAGTATAATTTCTGTTGTATCAATACTCATGGTTCAAGTAGTTGCTTATATTTCAAGAACACCATAGCACTCAAAATTGTTTATAATAATTTTGAGTGCTATGGTTCCTCCAAAACCTGTTATGGCTTTTCTGCCAGTAGTTTATCAATCAGACGATTAAAATCGCTCACGAACTCATCGTAATAATGACCTGTGCCGGGGCCTGAAAAGCCCGTATGGATTTCGCGCACTTGCCCCTTTTTATCAATAAAAATAGTAGTCGGGAAACCAATTACACGGTTAAGCATCGGTAGGGTCTTAGAGGCCTCGTCTTTATTGTTGGTTCCGGCCAGTAACACTTCGTAGTCCATACCGAAACGCTCTTTCATACGCTTGATTTTCGGAAATGCAAAGGTGGTATCAGCACTTTTCTCGTACGATAACCCAATGATTTCAACGCCACGGTCTTTATTTTTCTTGTACCACGGAGCCAGAAAACGGCTTTCGTCCATACAATTTGGGCACCATGAACCCAAAATCTGAATTACTACAACCTTGCCTTTATAGGTGGTATCGTTTAACGATATTTTCTTGTTTTCGGTATTCGGGAACGAGAAATCAACGGTTGTATAGCCTTTTTTGAGGTAAGTCAGTTTGGTTACATCGGGCAACTGGGCGTTGTCATCTTTGATGGCTGCCCAAGACTCAAAGCCTGTTGGAGCCGACCAGAAACCGCCACTCATTTTATCGCCCTCAATTCTGGCTTTAAACAGGTATGCGTGCGTGCCATCAAAGCAAGAAAGTTTGAGGCTATCGCCAATGATGTCTCCTGCCAGATAGCGGTAGTCTCCGGTGGTAGTCAGAAAACTACCCCGAACCTGCGAGCCAATGGTTTCAAAAACCCCTACCGACTGGGTTGAATCCTGTTTGTCGGCCGATAGAAACAATACACTATATTTTTTACTTACTGATACCTTCGGAGCATCCTTAACCGACGTAAAGCGGTGGTCTTTTCCAAATTCGGCATTAAAATCTGTTTGAATAAAAGTGAAGTCTGAGCGCATTTTTTTCCAATAGCCTTTCAAAGTACCGTTTCCTACTTTGGCTACAATTTCGGCATCAAAGATTTCCATCGGAATATGTAGCGAATCGTTTTTTACAAAGGCGTGGTCCATTTTTAGTTTTTCTTCTCCATTCAGAACCTGCACCGCATAGCCATTTTCTTCTTTCTGAATGTCCAGATTAAACGGTAATTCTCCGCCAGGGGTAGGAATAGTAGCCCGCCAGATACCAGTTTGCAGTTCGGGGGTTTGCTGGCAAGAAGCCAAAGCCACCAGCAATAACAAGAGTAGTTTTTTCATACGTTTTTCTTCGGATATTACCAGCAAATATAAAGATTAGGTTTCATTAGCCAATCAATTGCCCCCTACGAAATAGCCCGAAGATGCTGTTTTTTAAACTTTAATGTGTTCTTAATGAAGATTATCCGGTGTTTTTGAATTGTTTAAGCTGGTTTTACGTTATAATAGACCGACGGTTATTTACTAAATCTCCATTTGTATTTTTCCTAGTTGAAAAACACAGAAACACATCTTTAAGTTTAGAAACATTCTAAATTAGAAAAACTGACGAAAATCATAACATTTCATTACAATCATATTGTTTTCTGACTGTAAATTTGCAGGGAATTACTGAAAGACATGTACGGATATTTTAAAGCAATTTCAATTTCTCATAAGAAAGCATCTCTGCATATCAGAGAGCAAATTGCACTTAATGAAGAGGAATGCAAAAATTTGATGCTCAAAATACGCGAAACATTTGATGTTTCCGAAACCCTCGTTCTTTCTACCTGTAACCGTACCGAGATTTATTACTACTCGGAAAAAAACATTAGTGAAGATATTGTTCGTTTGCTAGCTAGCCTGAAAGTGCTTAACTCAAACGAAATTCTACCATATTTTGATTTTATCGACGACCACAGCGAAGCCGTTAATTATTTGTTTGAGGTAGCTGTGGGGCTTCAGTCACAGGTAGTAGGTGACCTGCAAATTCCGAATCAGGTAAAACACGCTTATCAATGGGCAGCCGATGTGCAAATGGCGGGGCCATTCCTGCACCGTTTGTTACATACTATTTTCTTTACTAATAAGCGTATTGTTCAGGAAACAGGTTTCAGAGATGGCGCGGCATCAACTTCTTATGCCACCGTTGAAGTGTTAGAGAGTTTCTTACCGATGCTTTCAAACCCTAAAATTCTGGTAGTAGGGCTGGGAGAAATAGGCGAAGATGTGTGCAGAACGCTGGCCGACAAAAATTATCAGAACATTACTATTACTAATCGCACACGCAGCAAAGCAGAAACACTGGCACAGGAGCTTGGCTTTATGGTTTCGGATTTCCAGACCGTAAATGAACAAATTCTTGAGGCCGACATTGTTATTTCTTCTGTGCGTGTAGAAGAACCTTTCATTACTAAAAACAGTCTTAAACATAAATCTCTTTCGGTTAAGTACCTGATTGACCTCTCGGTGCCTCGTAGCATTGCGCCTGATGTTGAAGAACTGGCAGGCGTTGTATCGTACGACCTTGACGAAATTCAGCTTCGTGCCAATGCGGCCCTCCAACGCCGTCTGGATGCTATCCCTGACGTAAAAAGAATAATTGGAGCAGCTATCGGAGAACTTAACAACTGGTCGCAGGAAATGATTGTTTCGCCAACTATTCAGAAACTGAAAAACGCGTTGGAGCAAATCAGAAAAGAAGAGATGGCCCGCTTTGTGAAAGACCTTTCGGCCGAAGAAGCAGAAAAAGTAGAGAAAATAACGGCTAGCATGATGCAGAAAGTTATTAAACTTCCTGTACTACAATTAAAAGCAGCCTGCAAACGTGGCGAAGCCGAAACGCTGATTGATGTATTGAACGATTTATTCAATCTTGAAAAACAAACAGTTTAATCAGACAACTGTTTCATAAAAAACAAAGCGTGTTGCCAAAAACAACACGCTTTGTTTTTTGTATAGGCTAGGTTATTATTGTTTTTTCCACCTGAAAACTTCTTTTCCGGCTTTTCCTATCAAGCCATCCTCAGCCCAGATGAATTCGTAAAAAACAATGTCATTGCCTTCAAATTTATAGCCATAGGTTTTTGAGTTGTCGGTCCCTTGTTTACCTAAATCTATTAAATCGATGTCTGTTTGTGTAGTTACGTAGTCTACCCACACATGGTATGAGTCCGCCGACTCCATACCTGTTAGTTCGTTGTTCGCTTTTAACTCAATGGGTTTCCCGTTGGTTGTATATTTACCTATCCAGAATTTTTGCTCTATAAAATCAATGCCTTCTACTCTTTTGAAAGCCGTATTACCAAGTGTCAGGGTATTATTCATGAGGCTTCCGGCAAATTCGGGCGTTGGTTTTTCTTCATAGGTATTAAATAGCTGAATGGAATCGCCCTGCTTGACAGCATAAGAAGAGCCCTCATGGAAATTCCAGACCATGTTTGCGGTATCGGCCGCTGCATTGAACGAAACCATGACGGTATCGGCATAGATTTTTGCTTTTAATGGCGATTTTGTTTCTTCTATTGTTTGCAGATAACGGGCATTTACCCAAACGCTATTACCTAAGCCTGTTGGGGCTGTTGCTTCGGGTACGCTGGTAGTTTCTGTCTGGGAAGAGGGTTTACTACAAGCAAAAATGACACTGCTTAAAGCTAAAACGACAACGAGTTTTTTCATTGATTTTTATAAATGAGTAATTAATCGGGTATTTATCAGATAATTTCGAGGCTTTCTCCCAACCTCATAACTTTATAAGGCGTTTTGTATTCTTCTGCTTTACGAACGAAGTTTTCGGGGTCTTCGGTATTAAAACCAAATAAATGATAATGGTGCGGAACGGTAAGTTTTGCCTCTATTGCTTTGCCGAGCTTTGCTGCTTCTTCAAAGTTCAGGTTTCCGGCTACTTTTCTTTCGGGCTTATTGCCATTAATTGGCAAAAATGCAACATCGACCTTAAATGGTTGCAGGGTTTCTACAATACCCTCATACCAAAGAGTATCTCCTGAGTGATATACTTTATAAGGCCCAAATTCGGCTATGAAACCCATATATTTTAATTTTCCGGCTTCGTCTCGTTCGAGCGTATTATGGGCTGCTGGCACTCCATACAAGCGAAAAGGCCCTATGGTTACATTTTCGTTATCGTTCAGGCCAATCGGGAAATCAGGCCTGCATTTTAGTCTTTCGGCTACAAAAAGCCTGTTCGCTTCTGGAATGACCAATTTAATAGCTGGGTTATTGGCTAATATAGGCAATAGGGTTTCGGCATCCAGATGGTCGGTATGGTTATGTGACGATGTTACCACCTCAATTACAGGCAGTGCCTGTGGCTGTATAACCAATTCGCTTATTCGGGTATGTGGTTTGTCTGTATGGGCATATTTTTTTGTGAGAGAATCTGACAGGTAAGGGTCAAACAATAAGTGTTTACCCTGATACTGAATCAGAAAGCCACTCTGCCCAAGCCACCAAACCCTGAACCCTTCGGTTACAGCCATAGTACTTTCAATATCGGTCAGCAGTTGCTGGTCTTTCTGATAGGCTTGAATCAACATAGTATCTACAATTTTTCGTATCCTTCTACTGGGTTCCATTTTGATTTAGGCTCATAATAATGCCAGAGTAAAGCCCCTACCTTACGCAACAGCTCGTAGCCTTCGTTGTTTCTGTTCCACGATTCGTCTTTCTGGTTTTTTGTAATTACGCTATATACATACTCACCGTTTGGTGCATGAACCAGCGCGGTTTCTGAGCGTGAGCGATTCACTGCTCCATTTTTGGTAGCTACTTTTATGTTTTCAGGCAACTGCGAAAGCCCTTCTTTGTCCCAATACTGGCGGCACAAATTACGGTACATTCTGTCTGAATAAGCTGCCGAAATAATTTTACCCTGCCTTAGCATGGTTAATAAGGTAGCCATCTCGCGGGGGGAGGTTTGCCCCCAGCCATATTTACTCCGGTTGGCTTCACGGCCCGGCGTTCTTGAATTTACACGTGTTACCTCAAAACCCAGCGAATCAAGTATGGCGTTGATTCTTTTGCCACCCCCTGCCAGTGCCTGTAACCATAAACTTCCGGTATTATCACTTACAGTACACATAAGCATCATGACCTCGCTCAAAGGTATTTTGGTACTATCTTTTAAAGACCCCACAATGCCGTCGTCATAATGCAGCGAATCTCGATAAACCAGTTCCTGCTCATATTGCAACGCACCCGTTCTGATTTTATCGAAAGTACCAACCATGATAGGTATTTTAATCATACTAGCCGTAGGAAAAACCGTGTCAGCATTAATGGCAGCAAACTTATTGGTTTTAAGGTTATGCACAAAAATGCCTACATCTCCATTAAAATCTTTAATGAGGGCTTGTAGTTGCGCTTTTAATTTCAGGTCTTCTTTTAGTGCCTGCGAAAAAGTAAGAAACGGATTAGCTATAATACACAGAAGGCCGATGAAGCAGATTGTTTTTTTCATAGTGGCATAGTAAAGCCACGAATATAGGAAATTTTCCGTGGCTTTAGCTATAAAGTGTGCGGATAATCGTTTTAGTCACAAACAAACCTGTTTAAGGCATTGGGGCTTGCTTAGCTTCATAAACCTGTTTTTCTTTAGGTGTTAAATCGGCTACTACATACCGTTGTTGGTTAGTAATCATCATTTCGTCAAGGGCATCAACAGCATTTTTGTAGTTAGCGTCATCAGTAGGGCGGATAATCACTGTAAAGTTTTCTTCTTCACGGGCTTTTTTTCTTTTTTGAAGAATGAGTTGCCGCAGGCTTGTACCATAGCCAACCTCAAACAGGTAATTGGTACTTAATTTTTCAAAATTAGTCTGATGCCAGAATAACTTGTTGTCTTTGCCCAGAATCAAGGTCAGAGAATTACTCTCAGCAATTTCGGGGGGGATGTCAATAACCGAGTTATCGGGCATGGTCAGCTTCATAACGTTTGGAGTCGAGAAGGTAGTCGTAAACATAAAGAAAGTAATAAGCAAGAAGCCTAAATCGACCATAGGGGTCATGTCTACCCGTGCAGTACGGGCAGAGGTAGTTATTTCTGCCATTTTTTTTAAAAGTTTAAGTTGAACAAATATTAATATTTAGAAATATGTCTAAATATCTAAACAATATTTTAATTCACAAACAAAACGCTAAAAAAAATTTATCTATCACCGAAAAACAGGCACAAGAAGATACTAACAGGTAAGCAAATTAGAAATGGGAGTAATCAGGATACAAAAGCCTGCATTTTTTCCGAGACAAGAATATCTTTGCCTTTTATACCCTGCTGCGCTGTGGCAAGCATGGCATTAGCTACGGTTTCACCTCTGATAGCCTTGTATTTGGCCGGTATCAGAAAATCCAGTTTGGTCATTAGAATAGTAGCCAAGCCTTCGCCAGCGCGTGATTCCGTACGTTCGCCTAATAACAAAGAAGGGCGAAAAATAACGAGCGTAGGGAAACGTAAATCGCTCAGGGCTTTTTCAACTTCGCCTTTTACGCGATTGTAATAAAACATCGATTTTTCGTCGGCCCCCATAGCCGTTACAATAAAATATTGCTGCGCTCCATTTTTAAGTGCGGCTTTTGCTACTTCGAGCGGGTATGTGAAATCAACTTTATAGAATGCAGCTTTCGAGCCGGCCTGTTTCATGGTAGTACCGAGGCAACAGAAAACATCGTCAGCTACTACAACTGAGGGGTCAAGATTATCAAAATCCACAATAATCTGTTGCAGCTTGGGGTGCTGAAAACCAAGCGGTTTTCTGACCATAACCTTTACGGTTGAATATGCCGGATGATTTACCAGTTTCTGGGTCAGGTGGTTGCCGATTAATCCGGTTGCACCTACTACTAAAGCTGTTTTCATACTTGTGTTGTTTTATCGCCTTTTATTAAAATCAACCAGCCGATACCCTATTAATCGTTCTGACCGCGCCGTTACGGGTTTATGGTACACAAAAATCTCATACGTATTTTCTGTTTCACCGAAATTACCTTCAAAAAAGGTCTCGTCAGGTTTTCCGTCTTTTGTTAATACAAAATCATAGTTATAAACCCCTTGTTTAAGCGGAATACGGGCAACATAACCACCAAAGGTATTATCATAAACCATCTCGTTCAGTTTATTAAGGTGCCAGTCATTAAAACTGCCATTCACATAGACTTTTTCGTTGGGTTCCAGTTCCTGACTTTTCAGCCCAAAATTCATTTGTATATAATCGGCATCTGTTTCAGGTTTATTGCCGTCGCGACTTTCAATTACGTACATTCCGTTAAAATCATTCGACTCCAGATATACTGTTTCGCTGCGGTCGCGCTGCGGCGAAACCCACATCGCATCTTCTGTGCCTCGTTGTACTCTATCAATAAACAATCCTCGGCTATACGTACTTCTTGAATCAAAAAAACGATATTCGTTTCCTGCCGGAAAAGTGCTTTCATCATCAAAAAACCTGAAATCTAATTGATTAGTAGCCGTATTTACACTAAAGGGTTTCAGGTTTTTAAGGGTTCTGTCCCAACGATAATTCTGACGGATAACGATTTTAAATTCATCCCGCGGCGACATTACCGAATAATTACCGTAGTTAATCTGTAAATCAATTTGCTGATGGGTTTTATTTTTAGCCGGATTTTGCGCCTGCCTAACGCTAGCCATTGAACCAATGGCATTTTCATAAACCATAAATCTACGCGACAGGATAACATCATTGCGCTGACGGCCACGCCATACAATTACCAGATAATTGCCCGAAAGCAACATTTTAGGTAATTCTATTTTATAGTGGTAATAAGGTACTTTAGTATTTTGCGATACCTGATAATCGTTAATGATGAGGTCGTTGTACTCAGGCATGTATTCAATATCTGAAAGTACCGATGGCTTCCAGTCCATTCCGCAATGTTGGATTCTCACATGATATTGCTGATACTCGGCCCGTAAATCATCAAATTCAAGCCATAGACCGTTGTTATCTCTTAGTTGCACAACCGGAGGGTTAAGGCTTTTGGCAGGGTCGGTGGCACTTCCTATAAGGGGGTATAATTGCACCGACTTAATGTTAGGCTCATAAACGTAGTCTTCGTAAACTAGTTGCAGTTTTTCTTGTGCTACCAACTGGTACGCTACGAAGGTAAAAAGTATAATAATCCGTTTTTTCATAAGGCTTGCAGAAAATACAATAACGCCCAAGAGCGTCAGTTGTTTTAATAAGCGTAGCAATGTTGTTTTAAATTAGCCCACAAAAGCTGTTGCACTCAGTTATGGACTAATTTTCTCATACCAGAATTTGCCCATCCTGCATTACCAGTTTTCTGTCTGACATATCGGCCAGATGCTCGTTATGGGTAATAATAACAAAGGTCTGATTAAATTTTTTACGTAATTCAAAGAAAAGGTGGTGCAGTTCTTCTGCATTTTTCGAGTCGAGGTTGCCACTTGGCTCATCGGCAAAAACAACCGAGGGCGCGTTAATCAAGGCACGAGCCACGGCTACCCGTTGCTGTTCACCGCCTGACAGTTCGGACGGAAAATGTTTTACTCTTTCGCCCAAGCCAAGCATTGTTAATAATTCAATGGCTCTTTTTTCGATTTCGTCAGACGACTTTGATACACCACGGCTACTCTGAATCCATGCCGGAATACACACATTTTCGAGGGCTGTGAACTCGGGCATCAGGTTATGAAACTGAAAAATAAAACTAATCTTTTCGTTACGAAAACGAGCCAATTCCTTATCTTTCAACGATTTATAACTAATACCATCTAGCGTTACCTCGCCTGAGTCGGCTTTGTCGAGCGTGCCTAAAATATGTAAAAGTGTGGTTTTTCCGGCACCTGATGCACCTACGATAGAGACAATTTCGCCCTGATTAATTGTCAGGTCAATTCCTCTGAGTACTTCCAGCTTGCCGTAACTTTTTTTTATGTTTTTTGCTTGCAGCATATACCTTTCTCCTAAAACGATTCAAGGGATTGTACTATCCCTGTTTTTATTAATACCAGATTCTGATTAAAATTTAAAAAAAACGTCAGACATGATTTAGCAAAGTAAATGATATTTGATTGATAATTAATAATTGTTGAGTAATTTAGCGAAAATTTTATAACCTCTAAAATCTACTTTACATGAACGTTCACGAGTATCAAGGTAAAGAAATACTAAGCCGTTATGGTGTACGAATCCAACGTGGGATAGTTGCCGAAACTCCAGAGCAGGCAGTAGCTGCATACAAGCAAATTTCTGAAATGACAAATTCAAGGTTTGCAGTAGTTAAATCACAAATACATGCGGGTGGACGTGGAAAAGGTAAAATTGTAGGTACCGAGCAACGTGGTGTACAATTAGCAAAGTCGGCCGAAGATGTAGAACGTATTTCTTCCAACCTATTAGGTAATGTTTTAGTTACGCTTCAGACAGGTGCTGAAGGTAAAACAGTTAATAAAGTACTTATTGCTGAAGATGCTTATTATCCGGGTGATAGCGAACCGAAAGAATATTATATGGGAATTTTGCTTGACCGCGCCAAGGCTTGCAATGTAATTATGGCTTCGACAGAAGGCGGAATGGACATTGAAGAAGTAGCGGAGCATCATCCTGAGAAAATCATTAAAGAGTGGATTGACCCACGCGTGGGTTTACAGGCGTTTCAGGCTCGTAAAATTGCCGATAAACTTGGTTTAACTGGCGAAGCTAACAAAGAAATGGTAAAATTTGTTGGTGCTTTATACAAAGCCTATGTGGAGTCTGACTCTTCGATGTTTGAGATTAATCCGGTTTTAAAAACATCTGACAATAAAATTCTGGCCGTTGATGCAAAGGTTAATCTTGACGATAACGCCTTGTATCGCCACCCTGAGTTGGCTTCTATGCGTGATAAAGCCGAAGAAGACCCATTAGAGGTAGAAGCGTCAGAAAATGACCTTAACTACGTAAAACTAGATGGTAACGTAGGTTGTATGGTAAACGGTGCTGGTTTGGCAATGGCTACCATGGACATCATCAAGTTATCGGGTGGTGAGCCTGCCAACTTCCTTGATGTAGGTGGTGGAGCTAATGCTAAAACGGTTGAGGCAGGTTTCAGAATTATTCTGAAAGACCCGAACGTAAAAGCCATTCTGATTAATATTTTTGGTGGTATTGTACGTTGTGACCGCGTAGCAAACGGCGTGGTAGAAGCCTACAAAGCTATCGGAGAAATTCCTGTGCCTATCATTGTTCGTTTACAAGGTACAAACGCTGCCGAAGGCGCAAAAATCATTAACGACTCTGGCTTGAAAGTATTTTCTGCCATTGCGTTAAAAGAAGCGGCTGAGTTAGTAGAAAAAGTATTGAAAGAAAACGCCTGATTTGTGTTCGCTTATTAATCAGCTATCAGGCTGTTTTAGTATAACGAGCGGGTATCATCATGATGATACCCGCTTATTTTTGTATCTACTAGCCCAATTACATTAAAACCCCTGTAAAGCAGTTTGTTTACAGGGGTTTTAGGTTATCTGACCAATTATTATTTCAGTTTTTCTAACTCGGTTTCTACAAAGGCCATTAGTTCGGCAATGTATTCTTTCGAGAAGTCGAATTTTACGTTGGCAGCCTCATAGATTTTCCCGATTGGGGCCGTATATCCTAATTTTAGCGCATTCAGGTATCCTTCTAGTCCTTTGCGGGCATCTTGCTTGTAATTGCGCCAAACACTAATAGCTCCTAACTGAGCCATACCGTATTCGATATAATAGAAAGGCAACTCAAACACATGAAGCTGGCGTTGCCACACATATTTTTTGAAACGCTCATAGCCCTTCCAGGTTGTAACCGAATCTGAAAATAACTCATAGATTTTTAACCATGCTTGTTGGCGTTCTTCTATGCTATGAGTTGGGTTTTCGTAAATCCAGTGCTGAAATTTATCAATGGTAGCAATCCAGGGCAAAACCTCCAGAATATCCTCCAGATGCTCTACTTTTGCCCGTTTCAGGTCTTCTTCGTTATCAAAGAAAACCTCCCAGTGTTCCATAGATATTAATTCCATCGACATAGAAGCCAGTTCGGCAACCTCCGATGGCGTGCTACGGAAATAATTAATGGGCAGGTCTCTTACTTCAAAAGAATGTATGGCATGGCCACCTTCATGTACCATTGTTACCACATCTCTCAGGCTTGAGGTTGCATTCATGAAAATAAATGGTACACCTATTTCTTCCAACGGGTAATTATAACCACCGGGTGCTTTTCCTTTTCTTGACTCTACATCAAAATGCCCCATTCTACGCATAATACGGATGTAGTCGGCCAGCTTACCATCAATTTTCTGGAAACACTGAACGGTTTTATCAAGCAGGTTTTCTCCATCCGAAAAAGGTTTCAGCGCAGGTTTTCCGTCAACATCTACTTTTAAATCCCACGGGCGTAGCTCTTCTACCTTTAGTTTTTCTTTTCTTTCTTTTGCCATTTTATCTACCAGAGGCACTACGGTTTCGGCAACGGCTTCATGAAAATTAAAACAGTCTTGTGGGGTATAGTCAAAACGCCCCAATGCGGCAAAGGTGTAGTCGCGGTAGTTGGCAAACCCCGCATTTTTTGCTACCTGATGCCGTAAATCGCGTAATTCGTTAAACAAGGCATCAAACTTTTCATGTTCCTGATAGCGCCGCTCCGATATTTTTGTCCATGCTTCTTCTCTGAGGGTTCTATCCGGCGACTGCAAGAGATCTCCGGCTTTAGGCAGGGTCATTTCTTCGCCATTGATAGTTACCGTCATGGCTCCTGTAATGGCCTGATATTCGGTTTGCTTGGTCTGAATCTGTGTTTCGAGCGGAATATTATCTTCGCAGAAAATCTCTACCGCTTTTTTCATTCCTCTGATAGCAATATCAAAGCCCTGATCTTTTAATTCATCCAGATACGGGCTTTCAAGAGCTTTTTTATTCAGTTGGTCGTTATATACCGATAATTGTGGTTGAATTTGTTCAACAAAAAACTGGTAGTTTTTCTGGTTTTCTTCGCTGGCGGTGTCGCAGGTCATTTTTATGTAACGCCACGCCATATTCTCCGACAAATACGATTCCAGTTCGCTGCGGTCAATAAACCATTGGCGTAGGTCATCAACGTTAGTAATAGCACGGCTCACCAGATTTTCATATAAGGGTTGTACTTCTGCCCACGAGGTCAATAAAAACTCTTCTCCTATAAATTTGCGGGGTTTCCGCTGAGGGATTACTATTTCTTCCATAAATTATGTTTTGTTCTATTCTGATACTACAAATATATAATTCCATTTCTAGGAAACTACTTTCTTGTAACAAAACTCCGGCTAAGAAAAATCCGAACGTCGATGCTATTACAAATTTCGCCTAAATTTTCACGCTTTTGTTCATAGTTTTTTCATTTTAAACTACTTTCGTAAAATAATCTACGAAACTATGAACAAAAAAAATCTTCTGTTTTTTATTGGCCTGATAGGTGTTGTTTTTGCCTGCCATAAAAGTTTAACCCATTCGCCCATTGCCGAAAAATTCGTACTGAATTATGAGGTAAATCGCTTTGAAAAAGATATTCAGGCGCTTGAAAAGGCCGACGCGGCAATTGGGCTCGACAAACTACAAGGACAGATTCTCTTTTACGGCAGCTCAAGTATCAGGTTCTGGAAAACGCTGAAAGAAGACTTTGCGCCGCTTCCGGTAATTAACCACGGTTTTGGTGGCTCTACTTTTCCTGAAATGACCTACTATGCCGAGCGCATGGTGTTTCCTTATAAACCTAAAATTCTGGTTTTATATTGCGAAAACGACCTTTTTTCGGGTAAAGAAAAAAGCCCCGAGCAAGTGTTTGATGCTTTTGCAGAACTGGCCACGCTGATTCAGAACCGCTTGCCAAAAACAAAAGTGTATTATATTTCAATGAAACCGTCTATTTCGCGGAAAGACAAATGGCCTGTTACTACACACGCCGACGCACTCATTCAGGCCTATATCAAGAAACACAAGAATTTCTCTTATGTCGACATCAGACCTTCGATGTACCGCCCGAACGGAACCGTAAACGGCGAATATTTTATTCAGGACAGCCTGCACATGACCCCCAAAGGCTATGCGCAATGGACAAAAGTTCTAAGACCTGTTTTGCTTAAAAATTATAAATAAAACCCTTACTATCAACCTCTATTTAAACATGAAAAAAAGCCTGCTTATTCTGGGGCTAAGCCTTTGTGCAGCCCTGACTTTTGCCCAGCCAACCGAACGCCTTATAAAGGTAATTGTAGCTCCTGAGCATGACGACTGGACTTATAAACTGGGCGAGCCTGTAAAGTTTGCCGTAACTGTATTGAAATACGGTAATCCGCTGAAAAACGTCAAAATAGTGTATCAGATTGGGCCAGAAAAATTTGAAACCAGAAAAGACAGTACCATCCTGAAAGAAGGTATTATAAAGCTGGATGCCGGCACTATGAACACCCCAGGGTTTTTGCGTTGTACAGTAATTGCCAAAGTAGATGGCAAAGAATATCGAAATCTGGCTACGGCTGCTTTTGAACCCGAAAAAATTCAGCCTGCGGTTGAAATGCCAGCAGATTTTGTGCAATTCTGGGACAAAGCCAAAGCTGATTTAGCAAAAGTACCCATGGATGCCCAAATGACCTTATTACCCGAACGCTGCACCGAAACTGTTAATGTGTATCACCTGAGCCTGCAAAACTACCGCGAAGGGGGTACTGTGCGCCTGTATGGCATTTTGTGTGTACCTAAAAAAGAAGGCAAGTATCCGGCCCTTTTGCGGGTGCCGGGTGCTGGTGTAAGACCCTACGGCGGAGACATTAAAACAGCCGAAAAGGGAATTATTACGCTGGAAATAGGCATACATGGCATTCCGGTTACGATGGAGCCTTATGTATATACCAATTTAGGGGCAGGACCTTTAAATGCCTACTGGACTTATAACCTCGACAACCGAGATTTGTACTATTACAAACGGGTGTATCTGGGTTGTGTGCGTGCCAACGATTTTCTGGCGGGCCTCCCTCAGTTTGATGGCAAAAACCTTGCAGTTACAGGGGGCAGTCAGGGAGGTGCTTTGTCTATCGTAACGGCAGGGCTTGACCCTCGTGTGAAATGGACAGCCCCTATTTATCCGGCTCTGGCCGACATGGTGGGTTACCTCAAAGGGCGTGCGGGTGGCTGGCCACATATTTTTGATAAAAACAGCCCTCATAATAACACCGAGGCCAAAATAAAAACAGCCGCTTATTATGATGTAGTGAACTTTGCCAAACAAGTAAAAATACCTTGTTACTACTCAATGGGTTTTAATGACGAAACCTGTCCGCCAACATCTATGTGGGCAGTTTATAATGTGATTAATTCTCCTAAAACCCTGAAACTATATCAGGAAACAGGCCATTGGACATTTCCAGAGGAAAATGAAAATGTAATGAACTGGCTATTCGATAAATTATTAGTAAGCAAATGAAATTCAACGCTTTTCCTGTTGTTAGATACTTACTATACCTAATTGCAGGAATAGTGATTTATTTCTATACCCACTATTTCCATACAACTTTTTATTATGTAGCAATTGCTGTCCTTGTGGCTTTTCTGGGCAGTATATATCTTAAAAAGCCACTTTTACGAGGTGCGCTGGGTTTGTTACTTTTTGTGCTTTCGGGCTGGATAATCGCTTTCCGAAGCACCGCCATTAATCAGGATAGCCATTTTATTAATCACGGAGGGTTTTCGTATTATCAGGCCATTATTAGCTCTAATATTGAAACAAAAGCCAAAACCTATAAGGCAGAAGCAGAAATAAAAGCCATTAAAACACCTGAAGGCTGGCTTCCAAGTACCGGAAAAGTGCTGTTATATTTTAACAAAGATGCGCATCAAAAGCCTGAATACGGCGATATATTTCTGATAAAGAATCAACCACAAGCCGTTGAGCCACCCAAAAATCCGGCAGAGTTTGACTACCGCCGGTATCTTGAAAACAAAGGAATTTATGCCTACCATTTTCTGCCAGAGGCGACATACCTCCGTTTAGGTCATGCGCCGGCATCGGCAATTTTGGCTTTCGCCTATAAAGCCAATCATTATGCCGATAGCGTTTTCAAAACACGTCTGAAAACAGTTCATGAATACGCCATTACAAACGCAATGGTAGTTGGCACAAGAGACGACATCGATAACGAACTGCTCGACGCCTACTCGGCCTCAGGGGCTATTCATGTGTTATCGGTTTCGGGTATGCACGTAGCTATTTTATTTGGGGTAATCAGTTTTTTACTAGCCTTTCTGAAAAAAAGAGGCAAATATGGTTCATGGATTTTTATGGGCTTAGTGCTTGTTATCTTATGGGCTTATGCTGTCTTTACGGGCCTTTCGGCCACAGTTTTACGGGCAACAGTTGTATTTTCGTTCATCGAAATCGGGCGAACCTTCTTTCGTCGTCATAACATTTACAACACACTGGCGTTATCGGCATTTCTGTTATTGTGTTGGAATCCCTACTGGCTACTTGATGTAGGCTTTCAGTTATCTTATCTGGCTATTATCGGTATTGTGTACCTGCATCCGTACCTGAATCAGTTAGTTAACCCCACAAACCCACTTATCAGGATAATCTGGGAGGGCACGGTTGTTTGTTTTACTGCCCAGTTGTTTACTTTTCTGCTGAGCATCTATTATTTCCATCAGTTTCCTACGTATTTTCTCATTGCTAACCCTTTTGTAGCGTTGTTTTCATTCGCTATTCTACCTGTGGGGCTGGCTTTGCTGGTTTTTGCCGCTATTCCTGTGGTGGCCGACGTACTGGCGTGGGTGCTGAAACTCTCCTGTTTATGCCTGAACGAAACAACCCGACTGATTGAAAAACTGCCGCTATCCACCCTGAAAGGATTTTCTATTTCAATACCTGAGCTACTGGTGTGGTACGTTATTCTGTTTTTGATTATTGCGTTTTTTCTACGTATTGAACATAAATATCTGAAACTGGCGGCTTTACTAATTACGGGCTTAGCTCTTCTGAATATTTACGAAGATTACAGACAAAGCCACCAAAAAGAACTGACGTTCCATTACTTGCCACAACAGGGGGGTATCAGTATTATTGATGGAAAATCGGCTACTTTTCTGGCCGACTCTGGTGTAATAAACGACAAAAAAGCATATAGTTTTCGTATCAAGAACTATTACGACCAACAGGGAGTTCTGAATCAATACAAGTTGCCTCTAAGTACTTACAGGAACCAACAGGGCATAACCTTGCTGGATTTTGAGGGAAAACGCATTGTATGGCTTCAAAAGAGTTTCAGAGGAAAACTACAAGGCAAGGCCGATTTTGTTTTGTTATCGAACAACGCACTCAGAAACCTGCAGAATTTGTCTGCTAACTTTCAGGCAGGTTTAATTATTCTGGATGGCTCAAACAAAAGGTATCTGGTTGAAAAACTCCGGCATCAGGCCGACAGCCTGCATCTGAATCTTATAGCTTTGCAAGATACCGGAGCTTATACGGTTGTAGCCCGTTAGAGAAACAATACCTAACCATAACTTTAAAATTACAATGATATGAATTATAAATTTTTTACGCTCATAGCTTTAGTTTTAAGTGTATCTGCCTCATGGGCGCAAGACACCGATACTACTATGGCAACCAAACAACTCAGCGAAGTTGTTGTGAGGGGTTTCGAGACAGGACGAAAACTTACCGAAACAGCTGCCTCTGTAAACGTGCTTACCATAAAAGACATAGAACGTTTTCAGAATACAACACTTGTGCCTGTGTTTAATACCTTACCCGGCATACGGATGGAAGAACGCTCGCCCGGAAGTTATCGCTTGTCTATCCGTGGAAGTTCTATTCGTTCGCCTTTTGGAGTACGAAATGTAAAAATTTACTGGAACGACATTCCGCTGACCGACGGCAACGGTAACACCTTTCTGAATGCCATTGACATGAACACCGTGGGTAACATAGAAGTAATTAAAGGCCCGGCAGGTAGTATTTATGGTGCAGGCACTGGTGGGGTGCTTTTATTAGGTGGCACAAGAGCCGAAGCACAAGCCACAACCAAACAGAAGGCAAGAAGCTATATTAATACTACGGTAGGCTTCGGAAGTTTCGGGTTACAGAATAGGGCTATTTCTTGGAATCTTGCTTCAGAAAAAACCAATTCGGTGGTAAGTTATGCACACGCACAGGCCGACGGGTATCGGGATAACAGTGCGTCGGTCAGAGATGTACTAAGCTGGCGTTCCAGTTTTTTTGTATCTGCTCATAAAACCCTCAACGCATCGGCGTTATACTCTGATATTCATTACCAAACCCCCGGAGGGCTTACTCAAGCACAGATGGACCTCAATCCACGCTTGTCGCGTCCGGCAACGCCTGTTATTCCGGGAGCCATCCAGCAAAAAGCGGGTATTTACCAGAAACTCTTTCATCTGGGCTTATCGCAGGAATACCGCTTTAATGAGCATTGGACAAACGTTACAGCCCTATATGGCATGATTTCAGAATTACGCAACCCTTTCATTACTAATTACGAAATACGAAACGAACAAACATTTGGCGGGCGCACACGTACCACATATACGTTTGAGGTAGCCCATTTACCTACTCGCCTGACCATTGGCGGAGAGTTTCAGAAGTCTGGGTGGGTAATTCGTAATTTTGGCAACAGAGGGGGTAATATTGACACCCTCCAAACCAACGATAACGTGGGGGCATTCAACTATTTTGTATTTACGCAATTGGAAACAGACCTCCCACAAAATTTTATTCTGACCGCCGGAGCCAGTTACAACCGTGTGAAATATGATTTCGTAAGGCTATCGGATGCCCCCAACATCAAAAACATCGATAATTTTCTTCCGTCAGCATTTTTACCAAGAATTGCACTTTTAAAGAAAATAAAAGATAAAGTAGCGGTTTTTGCCAGTATCAGCAGCGGGTTTTCTCCACCATTAGTAAGCGAATTTATAGCTGGCTATCAGAAAAGCAATTTTGTGCCTAATCTTGTGTCGGAGCGAGGCGTTAATTATGAAATAGGGACCAGAGGAAATCTGCTGAACAAACGCTTTTCTTTTGACATAACGGCCTATTCGTTCCGCCTTCAGAATACAATTGTACGAAGAGTAGACGAAGCCGGAACAGAATACTTTACTAATGCCGGAGGAACCTTGCAAAATGGGCTGGAAGTACTACTCAATGGCTGGCTCATCAGAAATACCACGCGTACTCCTATTCAGGAACTCAGGCTTTTTAGCAGCTTTACACTAGCCGACTATGAGTTTAAAAACTATAAGCAATTGCAAACCGACCTATCAGGTAAAAGCCTGACGGGTGTACCAAAACATATCTGGGTTTCAGGGCTTGATATGACCACCCAACCGGGTTTTTATCTGAACACTACTATTAACTTTACCGACCGCCTTCCTCTAACCGATGCCAACACCGTTTATGCCAAAAGTTATTGGTTATGGAATGCCCGCGTAGGGTATCAGAAAACCTTTAAACCTTTAGCTCTGAACATTTTTGTAGCAGGCGATAACCTGTTAAATCAACTATACAGCCTCGGTAACGACCTGAACCCCGTCGGAAATCGTTTCTTTAATCCTGCTCCTACACGAAACTGGCAATTGGGGGCCAATGTAAGGGTTTTCTTATAGCCACAAGTCAGGTAATATCAGTACGTGAGTGGGTTCTCTGGCGTTTCTTTTAATATTACCTGATTTATTTTTTTGCAATTTTCGGTACAATCATAACTATTCACCGAAAAATACTCTCTTTCATTACCCGTTTGTTTGATTTTTGAAATAATATGAATCTGATTATTATGCGTTAACAGCAGTTTAAAACTTTCGGGGTGGAATTTAAATTCAATGCCTTCTTCACCGAATTTTTCAAATGTCTGGTCAACATTTATAAACGTATCTCTGAAAGATGCCGACTTGAACCTGAGGCTTTCTATCTTGTTTCCTGATTGCACATATCTGAAATTAAGGCGTGTAATTACCATTTTTTTCTTTCCCATAAGCTTTTCACTTTCTACATACGTCTCCAGCCATATTGATAACCCTCTTTTACTATCAATTTTGTAGTAGCCTCTCATAACAGAGTTATATTCATAGTCAGAGCCTAGTTTAAAAAACTCTTCGGTTTCACGTACAAAGCCTACTGGTTTCTTGATTTTATAGGTATGGTTCTTTAAGTCAAGCGAATCATTTCCTTTTTTGAGTAGTTTCTTTCTATACGGGCTATGAAACAAAACTCTGTTGTTGTCTAAAAAAACCAGATAGATAATTTTACTAGCACTATCTATTTTAACCGAGTCATTAACTTTAAAAACCGTGGCCAGAATAGTATCTTTTCGCATTTTACTTTCTGACTGAACGGGTATTTCTTCAGCGTTTTTTTGATGTGGAAACTTCGAAACCGTTTTTATTCTTTCAGGGGCAACCGAGGTTTCCGTTTCCAGAATTTTAACCATGTAAGCACCTTCATCAAATTTGTGTAATTTCTCTACCAAAGCCATATTTGTTGAGGTGTCACTATACTCATCCACTGTTTTTTCCGAATCTTTTACTATTTCCTTTAATCCTTCATAATCCATCTTTTCATCATGAAGTGCTTTATAAAACAATCTATTGCTTGAGAATTTTTTAATTGTACAGGCATCGGCAAGCATCCCGACACCCAATAAAACTATGTAATAAAATATCTTTTTCATGGAGCTATTCATTTGAATTTAGGTAAATACGAATAGGACATCTGTAACGAAACACTTGATTTGTTGGCAGTTCGGTGCCACGAGAAACCCTGCCACTTATGTAAGTAATTTTGTAAGTCCAGCTTATCAAAATCATTAAATGATACCTCGGCCGAATAAAGGTTCTCTACAAAAACACCAAGCCTCATGCTACCACGGTTATATAGGTTCGAGGTATAGTTTCTATAAGGCACATAGTCCATTTTCAGGGCTGTTGCCAGTTCGTAGGCATCTTCTTTATAGCTGGTGTATCGGTCGAAACCCCATCGGAAACTTACAGGGCGATTATCAAAAAACTGTGTTTTAGGCCTGAATTTATAGCCCAGTAATATGCTTCCTGTCCAGTATCTGTCTTTACCGTCGCCCAGCCATTTACTGAAAGGAGGGCCATCATTGCTATAAAAGGCTTCAAACCCGAAACCCGTGCCTATATATACGCTACCCACCCGCTGATGCCTGAACTCCGTTCCACGGGTACTCCGGTTTTTATCAATCAGAATCATATTGCTTGCCAGAGCAAAAATATTGGCACAATCGGATGAAAACCCCGGCTGTAAGAAGTGCGGCATGGTTTGTACTTGATGCGTAAGGCCATTAAAACCCCACTGAACACCTGCAACCAGCGATAACATTGCCTGTGGCCTGAACCGTCCCCTTTTGTCGCGCATACTTGAGCCAATTCCTCTGCCTAGCATAAAATTAAAAGACGTAACAGGCACAAAGAATACTCCTTCGGCTTTATTTACATAAATAACCGGAGAAACAGAAGAAGCTAACCTGAAATGAGATAACCCACTACCTACCCTTTTGGGCTGAAAGTTAATATCGCCTATGAGTCTGATTTCTGCTTGTGGTCTTACCCTTTGGGCATGGGTATACAAAAACATCAGGCAGCATAAAGTCACGCAAATGGTTCTTTTCATGAGTGTATAGGCTTTTTTAATAGTCACTAATAAAAGTACTGATAACAGTTGGCATAAAGCTATATTTTCAAAAGCATACCACCTATGTTTTATTATTAATCGGTCCCTTTTATTTATTTAAAGGTTTTTGAAAGCAAATAAAAAAGCGGAAGACTGGCTCGTTATCCATTCTTCCGCTTTCAATTAGTAGCTAATATGCTTACTTTGCCGCTTTTATCATTTTTAAACAAACAGGCATTGAAACTTTTACTTCTTTGCCTGTTGCTGTGAGGGTCCCCTTCTGGGCATCTCTCTTGAATACCACTATATTGTCTGAATCCTGATTGGCTACCAATACCCACTTACCAGTAGGGTCAATCATGAAGTTCCGAGGGGTTTTTCCCAGCACTGACTGATTAGTAATATAGCTCAGTTTTCCGGTTTTAGGGTCTATGCTATAAATTACCAGATGGTCATAGAAACGATTAGAGCCGTACAGGAATTTCCCATCGGCCGAAATATGAATATCAGCGCAAGAATTATTGCCTTTATAGTCGGCAGGTAAGGTAGAAATCGTCTGAATCTCGCTTAATGCGCCATTTGTGTAGTTATAGGCCGTAACCGTTGCATTTAACTCCTGAATTACATAAGCCCATTTACCATTCGGGTGAAATGTAAAGTGTCTTGGGCCAGCACCGGCTACGGTTTTAGTAGCCGCCGGAGTACCTGCGCTGAGGTGTCCGGTCTGGGCATTAAGTTTATAGCTTACTACTTTATCGATCCCTAAATCGGGCACAAAAATATCGGTATTATTGGGGGCAACATTCACAGAGTGTACATGGGGTTTTTCCTGACGGCTGGTATTAATACTTTTTCCTTCGTGTTTGATAGTCTGGATGGGTGCGCCTAAAGAGCCGTTCTTCTCGATAGGTAAAACTGATACACTACCACCGCCATAATTACCCACTAGTGCCCACTTACCTGTTTTATCTAAAGAAATATGGCAAGGGCCTGAACCTCCGGCCGACTGGCTGTTGATAGGTGTAAGTTTACCAGTTTTGTTGTCGAAACTAAACGCATTGACAGAGCCGTCTTCTGTTTCGCCTACGGCATATACAAATTTCTGATTCGGGGCAACATCCAGAAACGTTGGGTTTTTCACACCTTTGGCAGACCCCACGGCAGTCAGGTCGCCGGTTTGGGTATTGAATTTATAAACATACAGGCCGTCGCTGCCTTTTTGGGTGTATGTTCCTACCAGCATATAATAATCGTTACTTTGTGCGTAGCTTCCAAACGACATAAATAGCAGAAATGGCACATAATACAGACACAGATTTTGAAAAGACATAGTTCTGAAAGAGTTGAATAGGTTTGAATAAATGTTCGTCAAATATAGCTACTTTTTAATGCTTTTACTTATTTTGGGTTTTCAATTAACGATATGGAGAATCTGATTATTACTACTGTAAAAACCGACGATGAGGTGAGGGGCATTCTGGCTCTTCAACAAAAAAATCTTAAGAAAAACCTTAGCCCCGCCCAAATCGAAAGTCAGGGCTTTGTTACTGTCGAACATGAATATGACGTGCTGAAAGCAATGAATAAGGCCCAACCAAGTGTAATTGCCAAACACGGCGAACAAGTGGTGGGGTATTGTCTGGCAATGCTTCCGAAATTTCGGAACGATGTGCCTGAAATCAGAAGCCTTTTTGATACCATTGACCTGATTGAGTTTGAAAACAAACCACTTAAAACATTTAACTATGTGGTAATGGGGCAGGTGTGCGTAGGAGAAGGTTACAGGAGTATTGGTCTTTTTGATAAGATGTATGAGTTGCTACGTCAGGAGCTATCAGGCCAATATGATATGTGTATTACTGATATTTCGTCCAGAAACCTGCGTTCACAAAAGGCTCATGCACGTATAGGTTTTCGGTTAATTAAGGATTTCCACGATACTGAACTGAATGAAATCTGGCGGGTGGTACTATGGGACTGGCGCTCATAAGTACTCTTCCAACATAAGCAATAATCAGATTGTAACAGCCCTGAAACAATTGTAATTTTGATAGACAAAAATCACTTATAACAAGATGGAAACTATTGAAATTCAAGAGATTATCGATTATAACAGAATAGAAAAAGCTATTCATTTTATTGAGCAAAATTTTCAGTATCAACCAAGCCTGAAAGAAATTGCCGACCATGTGGCTTTATCGGAGTTTCATTTTAACAGGCTATTCAGCAAATGGGCAGGCACAACACCTCAGCGGTTTATGCGTTTCTTAACCAAAGAATTTGCAAAAGAAAAACTGGCTCAGAGTGACAACCTGTTGGATGCTACTTTTGAAGCAGGGCTTTCGAGTACAAGCCGCCTGCACGATTTATTTGTTAACTATGAAGCCATGACTCCCGCAGAATTCAAGTCGAAAGGAGAGGGGCTTCTCATTCACTATGGTATTCATGAAACGCCTTTCGGCGAATGCCTGATTGCGGTAACAGGTAGGGGTATTACAGACTTACGCTTCCTTGATGCGGATACGAAAGAAACCTGTATTATTGCCCTAAAAGCCGACTTCTCTAAAGCCATCGTCGTTTTTGACAATGATTTCACCAGACCTTTCATAGAGCAGATTTTTTACGCTCATCAGGTGGCTGATTCTCCGGTTACGCTTTTACTCAGGGGTACTAACTTCCAGATAAAGGTATGGGAGGCTTTGCTAAAGATTCCTTTCGGACAAATTGTAAGTTATGATACTATTGCTCAGGCCATTGGTCAGCCTACGGCTCAAAGGGCTGTGGGTACGGCCATCGGGAGTAATCGGCTTGGGTATATCATTCCTTGCCACAGGGTACTGCAAAAGGTGGGGGGTATTGGTGGTTATCGCTGGGGAACTACACGCAAAAAGGCTATTCTAGGCTGGGAGATGGCAAAAGCGTAGCGCGTATCACGGAATGCCATTCCGTGTTACCGAAGTATTCGACACTTCCATAGCCTATACTCTTCACGCATACAAACCGCGCAGGGGCGGAACCCCATTTCGATAGCCTCTGTACGGTTTCTAAAAAACACCCGATTCTCCACTCTCATTCTTTTACCCGATTTACAATCCAGGCATCCGTATATTTTCAATTTACGGTTACCTGCCAGCATAATTTCTTTGCTTTGTATTTTCAAAAACAGATTTTTTGCCCGCGCAAAAGAGCTATCGCCTAAATGCTTGTGTTGTATCATGTAGCATCATGAAAAATAAGCCCCAGATTAACCCTGATACCACTTCTTACTTCGCTCACACCATGCCGCATCACTGCCCGATAATAGCCCTTAGAACCAGCTACGGGCCGGAAGTTCGTTGTAAAAATAACCGCCTCAGCCCTATTGGCCTGTAATACAACAGGTTTCGACTGCATTCGTGGCCGGTTTTCAACCATTACAAACTCTCCGCCAGTATAGTCTTGCCGAATCTGTGTCAGAAAAAACACTACCTGAAAAGGAAAGTATACCTCACCATACAAATCCTGATGAAGCGCATTCCAGTCACCAACGCCATATTTTAAAATCAAAGGAGTAGGGCGGTTTTGTCCTTCTTGACGACACTTTTCTAAAAGCTCGTTTAAAGAAGCTGGAAAACGCTTTTCAATCTTCAACTTGGTCATCCATTCATTTGCGACACTTGCCAGATGTGGGTAAATCGTCTGCCGTAGTTCTTCTATGATTGGTGGCAGCGGATACCGAAAATACTTGTATTCGCCACTTCCGAACTGATACCGTTTCATATTAATAACACTTCTGTAAAGGTTAGGGGCGTTATAATCCCGTGTCAGTTGTTCACATTCGTTGTCTGTAAGAAGTTTAGGCAAATGAACATAGCCTTTTTCATTGAGGTTTTGCGTATGTTCGGCCCAATTCAGGCTTTCGATACGATTTTTAATAGCTTCTATCATTTCTATTGTATTTGTTTCGGCAAAAATCACCACAGAAAAACTGTGAACCGAACCGAATCTTGCTATGTTGTCAGATAAGCACAGAAACTAGTGTAAGAATTATTATTTTTGGAGGTTAATCAACAAACCCATGAATTACGAAGATTTACTAAAAAATCAGGAAACGCTCGACCCCAACGATTGGAACAACATACGTGCATTAGGACATCAGATGGTAGACGACATGATTGACTACCTGCAAGGCTTACGCCAGCAACCCGTCTGGCAAAAGCCTACCGAAACAACCAAAACACATCTGAACCAGCCCTTGCCGCAGGAAGGCCAACGTGCAGAGGATGTCTATCAGGAGTTTCTGACACATATTCTGCCCTTTAACAAAGGCAATATTCACCCCCGCTTCTTCTCGTGGGTTCAAGGCAATGGTACACCCTTCGGAATGCTGGCTGATATGCTGGCGTCAGGCATGAACCCTAACACTACCATTGGCGACCACGCTGCCATGTATGTAGAAAAACAGGTAGTTGATTGGGCGAAAGAAATTTTCGGCTTTCCGAAAGAAGCCAGTGGCCTATTGGTGAGTGGAGCTACAATGGCCAATTTAACAGCCTTGACTGTGGCGCGCAATGCCTTACAAGATTTACAGATTCGTAAAAATGGTACGCAAAACAATCTGGTGCTTTATTGTTCTGCCGAAACCCATATATGTGTTATCAAAGCCACCGAAGTACTGGGTATTGGTAGCAACCGAACCCGAATTGTACCAGTAAACGACCAGTTCCAGATTGAAATTTCTGCATTAACAAACATGATTGAGGCCGATTTGGCAGCAGGTTTCCGTCCGTTTTGTGTGGTTGGCAACGCCGGAACCGTCAATACAGGAGCCATTGACCCACTTGAAGATATATATCAGTTTTGCCAGCAGTATGGCCTGTGGTTTCATATTGATGGAGCCTTTGGGTCTCTTGCCAAACTTGCGCCTGAGTACACAGAAAAACTAAAAACCATTGAAAAGGCCGATAGCCTTGCCTTCGATTTTCATAAATGGCTTCATGTACCGTACGAGTCGGCCTGTGTGTTGGTCAGAGACAAATCGTTGCATCAGGCAGCATTTGCCTCGGTCCCTAATTACCTGACAGCCCACGAAAGGGGTTTGGCCGCAGGCCCCGAGCCACTAACTAACTACGGAATAGAATTATCCAGAAGTTTTAAAGCCCTAAAAGTCTGGATGTCATTAAAAGAACATGGCATTCAGAAATATGCCCGTCTGGTACGGCAAAATCTGGCTCAGGCACAATTTTTAGCTCAAAAGGTATCCGAAAACCCATCTCTAGAGCTACTCGTTCCCGTCAGCATGAATATTGTATGCTTCCGTTTCAACGATGGCATACACTCAGAAGAAGCATTGAACCAGCTTAACAAAGAAATACTCATGCGTTTGCACGAATCAGGCGTGGCAGCTCCTTCTTATACCCTGATTCAGGGGAAATATGCTATCCGCGCTAATATTACCAACCATCGCACACGTACAGAAGACCTCGAGCTTATGCTTCATAAAATAATGGATATTGCTGCTTCGCTGGTGGTACAGGTAGTAGATTTTGACACCAATAATCCGTTACATTATCAGGCTTTTAAAACAATTAATTATGCTTGGATTGAAAAGCACTTTACAATAGAAAAAGGGGATGTAGATTCGTTAGAAAATCCGGTAAAGTATTTTATCAATACTGGCGGAGCCGTTTTATTGGCCTGCCGCGAAAACGAAATTATTGGAACCTCTGCCCTGAAACCCATCGGTGATAACACTTTTGAACTCTGCAAAATGGGTGTGAGCGAGTCGGCAAGAGGCTTGGGCATAGGGGCATTAATTGGCCACGCCGCTATTAAAAGAGCAAAAGCACTAGGGGCTAAAAAATTATATCTCGAAACAAACTCCGGCCTTACACCAGCCTTGAATCTTTACCAGAAATTAGGATTTTTAAAGGTTGAAAACTTTACATCGCCTTATCAGAGAGCCGATGTTGCCATGGAAATGCACTTATAGTTTTTCATGAAAAACTATTATCTTCGCACTTTCAAATAACCAAAGACTCTACGTATATGAGAAAAAAAATCGCCGCTGGCAACTGGAAAATGAATAAAACTTTTGAAGAAGGACAAATCCTTTTATCAGAAGTAGTTAATATGGCTAAAGATGAACTGGTTAACCCAAATGTACAGATTGTACTTTGTATTCCGTTCCCTTACCTGAGCACTTTCGGTAAACTTATCGATACTCCTAAAGTAGCACTTGGTGCGCAGAACTGCTATCCGAAAGCCTCTGGTGCTTATACCGGCGAGGTATCTGTGCCCATGCTTCAGTCAGTAGGGGTGCAGTATGTAATTATCGGGCATAGCGAACGCCGCCAGTACTTCAACGAGTCGGATGCGTTTCTGGCCGAAAAAGTAAATGCTATTCTGGAAGCAGGCTTAACCCCTATTTTCTGTTGTGGCGAAACCTTAGACCAACGCAACGAAGGCATTCATTTCGATTTCGTTTCAGGGCAATTAACAAACAGCCTTTTCCATTTATCGGCCGACGAATTGAAAAAGGTAGTAATTGCTTACGAGCCAATCTGGGCTATCGGAACAGGCGTAACAGCTTCTAACGACCAGGCACAGGAAATGCACAAAGTATTAAGAGACCATCTGGCATCAAAATATGGGTCAGAAGTAGCCGAGGAAATCAGCATTTTATATGGTGGAAGCGTAAACGGAGCCAATGCTCAGGAGCTTTTCGCTTGCCCTGATGTTGATGGCGGTTTGGTTGGAGGTGCGTCTCTTAAATCAAGAGAATTTGTGAATATCGCTAAATCATTCTAAGTTATATAAGCGTGCTGTATTTACCTACGGCACGCTATTTTTATGCCTGCTTTTTTTGTTTTGGCCGCACAAAGTAGAAAATCCCGACTACGGAGGCCAGTAATAAAACTATCAGTAAAATCTTCTGCACATTTCCCTCATTAGGGTTCTCTAATAGTCTTCTGATTTCCTTCGCCTGAAAGCCAGTCCATACAGCCAACAGCGTTCGGGGAATCATTCCCAGAAAACCACCAAGCAAGATGTTTTTCAACTTTGCTCCCGACAACGCAAATACGAAGTTGGTTAAAGCAAAGGGTAATACTGGTGATAACTTAGCAAAGAAAATTATTTTCAGTTCCTGCTCTTTTATGTTTGTCAGAATCTCATTAACCTTCTTGTTCTCGGCCAGATAATTTCTGAAACGGTCTTTATCAAGCCGGCGCGTAACAAAATTGACCAGAAATATAGCCCCCATATTGAGCGCAAGCAATGGCAAAACCGCCTGCCAACCAAGAAAATACCCAAAAATCAATGCCAGAAAAGTAGGTGGCGTAATAGCTAATGCCGAAGTAAGGCAACAAATAACGGTAATAAGTACCCATGTTTGCTGAGTAAAACTTCCTATTTCGGTTTCGTGGGTAATTACCCAGAACGTAATAATAGAAGTAAAAATCAGCGGAATAACCGTTAAGAATATAGACGAAACAAGCGCGAATGAGTATTTCCGAATCTCTTTCAAGTGTGGCTAAAATTTAAACCACAAAACTACAAATTAGAAACACCCAAAACTACACATCAGAGTAGAAATCCGATACGAACCACAAGTGGCGAATTATTACCGCCTAAACCTTGCGGGCTAATAAAGCCCCGATTAGGATACCCCAGATTATACATGAGCGAAATAAAGCTACCTCGTTGGCCACCTCTACCTTGATAAAACCCAAGCCCTACGAGCGGAGACCCCTCCCATTTCCTTTTAATGTCTGTAAAGGGTGTAGTAGATACATGCGAATAAAACTGGTCTGAATAGGCATTCATTAGTTCATACTCGGCATGTGCAAAAATCATTTTAAATACCTGCTGGCGCACAAATAGTTTAGGGCCATATACAAAATTACCGCCTCCGTTAAATACTCCCTGATAAATAAGGTTAGCCCCTACGCCCGCTACGGTTCCTTTGTCGGTTACTTCATACCCTACCATTGGCGACACATCAATGTAGAAAGCACCAAAGAAGCCAAGCCAGAAATTGCCCCCATAACGTAGCTTTTCTTTCCATGCAGGCTTAGGCTGCTCAAAAAAAACAGGTTTTTCTTTGTCGTCTATTACTTCTACTTCTTGTGAAAATGCTGCAAACGTACAGGTTATCAGGGTAAGAGTTAAAAAAAATTTATGCATGTGTCAATGCTGTTTCTTGTAAAAAATCAGGCAGTTTAATGGTTTCCAACAATTGTTCTTCAAGCATATTTGCCCACTCTTGTAAATAAACGATTACATCTTCCCGAACATTGTGGTGCAAATAACGTTTTTCTGTGGGTAAACGCATTAAAATGTCTTTATCTGATAGTTTCTCCAGATTCTTTAAATCTTCAATCGAAAAACCGGCTGTTAGTAAATCAAAAATAATGAGGTCAATAGGCATAGCACTGGTTTCGCAGTAGTCGTTTAGTTGCTCGTTCCAGTCGCCGTGTCCTTGCATGGCATACGCATGTATTTCGGCTTTGGTTCGGTGTGTTACTTCCTGTGCCAGATTACCGCAGTTACAGCTTCCCATGTGGCCCCACATATATTGGCTGCCATTTTGTAATTTATTGGCAGTCCGACGAATTGCATCAATAATTTCTACTTTTGCCTTTGCCATAGTACAATGATTTTATTGTTGACTAAAAATTGACTGTTTCAAATCTTATAACAAATTTCATCAGGCTTTATCACCAAAATAATCAAATATTTTAACAAATCTATACGATAACGTTCATGGTAACCCGCAACCCATAGCCCTTGCTTGTTATATAAGTACAATATCGTTTGCATGAGCTACTTCAAAATTCTGTGTTTGAAGGTTGCTTGTCAGTTCGGCCGACGAAACTTTCGTGCGGGCTACGGCTACCATTATTCCGTGGTTATCAACTATTTCTACTACTTCGCCAGCTTCAAAATCGCCTTTTACTTTTTTTATACCCACCGCCAGCAAACTACTCCGTTTCTGTAAGGCTTTAACGGCACCGGCATCTACCTGCAAAGTACCCACCGTAAGGCTTCCGCTTGCCAGCCATTTATTTCTGGCCGACATATTCGCCCCTTGTGCCGTAAACTCGCTACCTGCGTCGCCTTTAAAGGCCCTTAGAATACCGTCAGGAGTTTTCATTCCAAAAATAATTACCCTGATACCCATACGCGTAGCCAGCTTGGTAAAGGTCAGTTTAGAGGCCATACCGCCCGACCCTAACGCCGACTTGCTGTTATCGACCAGCCCGAGTATCTGGTTATCAATATTCTCTATCTTGCGAATAATATTCTTTTCTTTATCGAGCAAGCCCCCTACCGACGTGCAAATCATCAGGATTTCAGCCCCGAAACCTGTGGCTATAAGCGTGGCTAGTTCATCGTTATCCGAGAATTTTAACTCACGGTTACTCACTACGTCGTTCTCGTTGGCAATAGGAATAATGCCATTGCGCCATAGTTCCTGATAAGTTTGTTTCAGTTGAAGAAATTGTTCGCGGTTTCCGAAATGCTGGCGTTCGCACAAGCTCTGGGCAATCTGGATATTATATTGCAAAAAGTATCTGGAATAGATATTCAGCAGCAGTGGGTTGCCAATGGCCGCCGCGGCTTTTCGTTCGCTTATCTCGCCCGAATAGTTTTTTATAAAGTGCTTGCCTGCCCCTACTGCCCCCGACGATACAATTACAATATGATAACGGGTATGTAATTCGGCCACCTGACGTGCAATTTCTGCAATAATGGTTTCGTCTGGTTCGCCATTTTGCTGGGTAATAGAGGCTGTTCCGAATTTAATAACAAGAATAGGCAACTGGTTCATGGTTAAGGTGCTTAATTACCGATTTTTCTGAATGGGGTAAAAGAGGATGCCTCTCTACCATAAAAGAAAGAGAGGCAGTGTTATGCTGCCTCTCTTTCTTTATCATGATTTTATCTCTAAACTTTCGCAAGCCCTGCGGGCGGCTTCCTGTTCGGCTTTTTTCTTGTTCCATCCTCCGCCTGTACTAATGGCTTCACCATTTACTTTTACCTGAGCTATAAACTCTTTGTGGTGGTGTTTGCCGTTTTCCTGAACAATTTCAAAAACAATTTTTTTACCTTCTTGTTGCGCCCAGCTTAAAAGGATGCTCTTGTAGTTAGTATTTGTCTGAATAACGGTGTCGAGGTCGAAATAATTAGCGATGAGCTTTTTCAGAATGAACGACCTCGTAAAACGAAAACCTTTGTCGAGATAAATGGCTCCTATAAGGGCCTCCATGGCATCGCCATACATTGAGGTACGATTATGCGCAATGCGCTGCCCATCAAACTGTATGAGTTTTTCCAAGCCAATTTTTCGGGCAACCTGATTCAACGATTCTCGGTTGACAATCCTTGAGCGTATTTCTGTTAAAAAGCCTTCATCTTTGAAAGGGTATTTTTTGAACAGGTATTCTGCTACAATCATGCCCAGCACCGAATCGCCCAAGTACTCAAGACGTTCGTTCGATTCGCGAAAACCACCAATATTGGTTTCTTTTGAAGCAGAGGTATGCCTAAAAGCTAACTGATAGAGCAATGGATTACTCGGTTTTTCCCCAATAATTTGCTCTACAGCTTTTCTAAACTCACGTTCTTTTGAACTTGTTTTGAAAAATCCCCAAAAATTACTAGCCTCCGACAACACGATTCAAGTTATATTTTCTTAAATATTAGTGTGGCATTATGCCCTCCAAAGCCAAAACAGTTACTCAAAACTACATCTATTTTTTTAGATTTCGCTACATTAGGGGTTAAATCTATTTTTGGATCGATTGTTTCGTCGATATTAAACAGATTGATGGTTGGTGGAACTACCTGATGTTTGATAGCCAAAACCGCTGCAACCGATTCTACGGCACCTGCCGCCCCTAATAAATGCCCTGTCATGGACTTGGTTGAGCTAATACTCATGTTATACGTATGGTCACCGAATAACTGTTGAATTGCCTTGATTTCCTGAGGGTCGCCCAGTGGAGTTGAAGTACCGTGAGTATTCACGTAATCAACTTCTTCTGGTTTCATGTTGGCATCTTCGAGTGCATCCTGCATTGAAAGAAATGCGCCATAACCTTCAGGGTGTGGAGCTGTGATGTGGTAGGCATCTGACGACATCCCCCCTCCAACAATTTCACAATATATTTTTGCCCCACGTGCTTTGGCATGTTCGTATTCTTCCAGAATCAAGGCAGCACCACCGTCGCCTAGTACGAAACCGTCACGGTCTTTGTCATACGGGCGCGAAGCGGTAGCGGGGTCGTCGTTTCTTTCAGACATTGCACGCAGGCCATTAAAACCGCCAATACCCGCCTGAGTAATGGCAGCTTCAGAACCACCTGAAATACAGATATTAATTCTACCTAAGCGAATATAATTAAAAGCATCGATAATCGCATTATTGGTAGAAGCACAAGCCGACACAGTGATGTAGTTCGGTCCGCGAAGTCCATATTTAATAGATATCTGACCCGAAGCACTATCGGCAATCATTTTCGGAATAAAAAACGGGTTAAATTTTGGCGTACCGTCACCACTGGCAAAATTAATTACTTCTTCTTCAAAAGTTTTTAAGCCGCCAATGCCCGAACCCCAAATAACACCTGCTTTATTTTTATTGATTGTTTCTAAATCTATACCCGAATCCTTAACGGCCTCATCGGCAGCTACTAAAGCATACTGGGTGAATAAGTCCATTTTACGGGCATCCTGCCTTGGAATGAATTGTGTGACATCAAAGTTTTTAACCTCACACGCAAATTTTGTACGAAACTTACTGGCATCGAATTTGGTAATAATGGCTGCTCCGCTTACTCCGTTCGACAAGCCATGCCAAAATTCCTCTACCGTGTTTCCGATAGGAGTTATTGCTCCCAATCCTGTTACAACTACTCGTTTGAAAGCCATAAAATGAGATTTGAGTTTCAGAGTATAAAGTTTCAAGTTTCATGAATGATTGATTGCCTGAAACTTGAAACTTGCAACTCGAAAATTATTTAGAATGTTCTTCCAAGTATGCAACAGCCTGACCTACGGTCTGGATATTTTCTGCTTGGTCGTCTGGGATTGATACGTTGAATTCTTTTTCAAATTCCATTATCAACTCCACAGTATCTAATGAATCTGCGCCCAAATCATTAGTAAATGATGCTTCTGATGTTACTTCTGACGCATCAACGCCGAGTTTTTCTACGATAATTTTCGTTACTTTAGATGCAATTGCTGACATTTTGAACTGTAGTTTGGTGAAAAACGACTGCAAAGAAAATGCTTTTCGGTGAAAACAACAAAATACACGAAAGTTTTTTAGTATCGGAAAACTTCCGACATTTGTATTTGTTTTTAATAAAAACCAATTAAATGCAAAAGAAATTTTGGAAAAATGGTTTAGAAAAAAAATATTCAATTAATTAATTCCTAAAAAACCATTTAAAAAACGGTTGTAAATTTAATTAAAGTGCTGAAAATCAATAAATTAAAAAACCAGAATTCTGGAAACTTTTTTCTCATTGCAGGCCCCTGCGTAGTAGAAGGCCGTGAGATGGCATTGGAGATTGCCGGAAAAGTACAAGAAATAACTGAGCGTTTACAGATTCCGTATATTTTCAAGGCGTCGTACCGAAAAGCCAACAGAACCAAGTTAAACTCGTTTACAGGCATTGGAGATGAGCTTGCCTTAGGTATACTGAAAGAAGTAAGCGAAACCTATGGCTTACCTACTATTACTGATATTCATGAATCACACGAGGCCGCTCTGGCTGCCCAGTATGTTGATGTGTTACAGATTCCGGCATTTTTATGCCGCCAGACCGAGCTACTTGTGGCTGCGGCGCAAACAGGCAAAGCCGTAAACGTAAAGAAAGGCCAGTTTATGCACGGCTCAGGCATGGGCTTTGCCGTTGAAAAAATTCAGGCCGTTAACCCCAACGCACAGGTAATGCTAACCGACAGGGGTAATTCGTTCGGGTACTCTGATATTGTGGTTGACTACCGGAATATTATCGAAATGAAAGCCTTTGAGGTGCCTGTTGTGATGGACTGCACGCATTCGCTTCAACAGCCCAATCAGGCATCGGGCGTAACAGGTGGTAAGCCTGCCCTGATTGAAACCATTGCCAAAGCCGCTATTGCCGTAGGTGCCGACGGTATTTTTATTGAAACTCACATGAATCCGGCTGTGGCAAAATCGGACGGAGCAAATATGCTTGCCCTTGATAAACTGGAAGCCCTTCTGGAAAAACTGGTGCGTATCCGCGAGGCCGTAAACAAGACCCTATGAGGTGTTTTTTTTAAATAAAATCATAGATTTGAGCTTTGGGGGCCAATAACTAGCCATTAAATAACAAATTCAAAAGGTATTTCTTTTTTTCAAAAAAGAATCTTTACTTTTGTTATATTTAAGCCCAATATGACTCCAAACCACTTAACATTACTAGTACACATGGCAAAAAAGAAAGATGCTCAGGAAGAGCCTGAACAACAAATTAATATAGAACTGTCGGAAGAGATGGCGGAAGGAGTATATGCAAATTTGGCAATGATAGCGCATTCAAACACTGAGTTTGTGATAGATTTTATTCGTCTGATGCCCGGAGTACCAAAGGCTAAGGTAAAATCGCGTATTATTCTTACACCAGAGCACGCCCAGAGGCTGCTTGTGGCTTTGCAGGATAATATCTCAAAATATGAAGATAATTTCGGTGCTATACGGCAAACAAATGAGCCGATGCCTTTCCCGATGAATTTCGGCGGGCCTATGGGCGAAGCCTGATACACCCTCGATGATATTTAATTAAAAAGCCTTAGAAGATGCTTCTAAGGCTTTCTTTTTTACAAAACTAAAATTCTATCCCCATCCGAAAAACTAATCTTCTGTACTTTCGTGTTTCGCTTGATTCTGTCCAGTATAGATCTCCCTGCTGCAACTGTCTGTATTCGGCTTGTTGAAATCTATACCCTATGTTTATTAACCATGCCGAGCTGTTTCGCATAGGTAGTTTATAGCCTATTGTTGGGCTTATCATGAGCCCTCCTGTGGTTTTAAAGCCTGTGTCATCTTCGTTGAGCCAAGTGGTGGCATAGCCGGCATCAAGGCCGCCCAGTAAAATACTACCGCCCTCTTTTTTCTGTACAAGGTTACGGCGCACGCCCAGCGCAACAGGCATTAACAAGGTTTTTCCGTAACCATCTACCCCTACCGTAATACCTGCCGAGGTTTTTCTGTTCAGATAGATTCCGTTGAAGGTCTGCAAAGAAAAATTAACTTTATTTGATACCTGATATTGGGGCGGGTTTGTAGACGGGTACCAACCATAATAAATCTGGTATTTGAATCGACCAAATAAGCCGCCAAACTCCGTCATGTTTACATATCGGTGTTTTTTGAAAAAACTTTCTTTTTCTTCCTGTGCCTGGGCTGTTATACTAAACAAACCGAGGGCTAACCCTAACGAACAGATTTTCATTAAGGGTGTTTTAAAGATATTTTCCATCGTGTTTCAGTGGTTAGGGTTGTTTTTTTACAGGTATAACACTGAGTAATTTCATGTTTTTGGGGTCAGTGGTATTGTACTGATACAGGCCACCTTGGCCTATCATCAGCAAATGATTTCCACCCATCGGAATCACATCAAAAGCGTTGATGTTTTCGATATGCTGTTGTAGTTTTATATCACTCACGCTGCTGGCATCGAACGATTTAAGCCCGTAGCCCCCTTCACAGATAAACAAATTCGGGAAATCGATACCTAAACCCGCAGGGTTCTTCATCTCATAGCTTTTGATTAACCGCGGTGCAGCAATATTACCAACATCAACCACATCGAGCCTGTTAGGAGCTACCCCACACCAACCCGAACGCAGGGTTACATAGGCAATATCGTTATGCACCACCACGGGGTCACAGGCGCGGGCGTGTTCAAACATGGTTACTCTTTCTGGCTTTGCCGGATTCTTGTTATCGAAAATATACATACCTGTATTAGAGCCAATAAAGAGCTTATCTTTATACGGGAAAATAGTTTCGATACCCCAGCCGAGGTTTATTTTGCCTTCCTGAACAGGTTCGCTAAGTGTTTTGATATTGAAAAGAAGCAAATCGTTCTGCGAAACCGTGTAGAGATAATTATCATAAATGGTGAACCTTGCCATTGACCCACCCTTGCCAGTGCCTCCTGACGCACCTGAGCTACGGTCGGCACCCGCGTAGTTCAGGTCTTGATAGTAATAAATAGGGTTCGGATTTACTACTTCAAAACCACAATTGCTACGAACCTTATCTGTCACGATTTTAAATTCATAGTCGGTTACTGTCTGGCTTTGTGCATTATAAAACCAGTTTATGCCTTCTACCAAGCCATTGGTAAAAACATTTTTCACCCTTCCGGTTTCCTTAATAGATTTTGGGTCTGTAATATCAAAGGTTACCATATCCATGTAGCTATCGGCATAGAGTGTGTTTTCCTTAACGGCTACATCTATTACACCGGGTATCTTCAGAAACGCCATGTTTAGGGGTTTTTCTGGATTGGTATTGTCAATGATATGAATGCCTTTTTTTATCTCATTAATGAACAGGTAGTTGTCTTTAACATAGATTTTGCCGGGCTTTACTAACTCCTGTGGCCCTTCTGCGGCAATTCCTTTGCGGATGTCTTCAACCATAAGCACAACAGGCTGGGTTGTGCGGTAGGTGCGAGTGGTTACGCACTCGTCGGTACAGGAAATGTTACTCACAGCTATACACAAGCCCAGAGCAACTGATAATAATCTGAAATAGTTGTTTTTCATAGTTCTGATTGCTAAACAAAAAAGCCATGTGTATGCTAGAAGCGTATACGACACGGCCTTTCTGGTAAATTATCTTACTCTGATTTTGGTTAGTTTTAATGGTATTCCTGAATACAGGGCAAGGTTGGCCGACGAGTTTTGTTTTATTTCACCACTAAAGATAATTTTCAGGTCTGTTTTATCTTTTAATTCGGCCGGAAGATTACCCACTACATATCGTTCTGACGGATTGGCTACACACGACAACGGGTCAAAATCATCTGAATCTCCTTGTGCTACAATTACTGTTAGTTCGGGGCTTGCTTTCATCAGGAAGCCTTCTTTGTTCTTGATGGTTCCAACGGTTTGGAGGTTATCAAAATCGCTTACCGGAGAAACATCCAAGCCTTGCTTTTCACAAGCTGAAAATAGTAATAGACTGATACAGAAAACCCAGAGATTTTTCATAGTTGTTTAGTTTAACGTAATACAGATAGGTAATTAAAGGTTGGCTATTTTGCCTGTAAACATGATTGTGTTCGATTGTTTTTCGCTGATTGCAAACAGGAACGGATGATCACAGATAAACTGAGGATACCCAGGAAGCGACGTAACCACTATTCCAATAGTTGTTACAGCAGCGGCTTCCGTACCTTTTTCGTCAATACCCAGATACGTATTCTGTTTTATCATACCTACCATAAGTTTACCTGCCGGAGACGCTATTTTAGATAAGTCGGCACTTGAGGTAAACATGGTTTGCATACCCATTTCGGTTAAGTCTTTTTGCAGGTCGGCTTCGTATTCCATCGTAAATTTGGGCAAGCCAATTATAGTTTTCTGTTCTTTCATGGCCGCTGATAAAGCCTGCCACTCGCTGTTCGACAAACTACTCAGGGTTGCCTCAATTGATTTATCAGGCAGAATAATTGTCATTACATAATTGCCATCACCATAAGGTAATTCTATGGCCTGATAGTTATTACGCTTGGCGTATTTCACGTTCTCGGTCATGTTCATCATCTTTACGTTTTTGGCACCTTTTGTACCTGTAAAGCTGGCATCGTGTGTATTTTCTACATTAAATTGCGTTTTCCAGTCGCCTTTAAAATAGAGTGCATTCATAAGAAACAAAACTTGGTCGGGGTCAATTGTTTCTAATACCTTTTTAATTTTTCCGTTGGTGTTATCGCTTGCCCAATTATTGATTTTACCTACGGTAGCCGTATTGTTGAAGTCTTCGCCCGAAGCCGTAGCGTTAAAATAGTTTTTAAGGTTGGTCAGGTATGCGTCTTCCACTTTAAAATCTTTTCTATACCAAACAGAGTTGGCAATAGTATTTTTCACTTTGGGGTCGCTTATCGGAAGGTTTTCGATTAAATCTTTATAGATACCATTGGTAGTTGCTAAGTCAGACGACACCCTGAGCCCTTTTTGTATTTCTTCTTTTGTTTTGCCGTCGGCTCCGTTAAGCAACATTCCCAGAGCAATGTGGAGGCTTAGCGGGGAAACAAAATAGTTTTCGTCTGCTGCCACGATGGCGTTATGTTTTTTCCAGAAATCAAAGGCGAAGGCGGAGGTCTGGTCTGCGAAAGCAGCCGGAATAGCTTTTAGTTTATTATTATCTGGCACGACCGAGTTATTATCATCGCCACAACTTGCTGCCGTGAAAGCACAAACTCCTGCCAATAATACAATTTTAAGCGTTTTCATAAGTTGGTTTATTTATTTTATAAAAGTAGATTTTACGTGTATGCTTATTTTTTTTCAAAATACATGGTTTCTTTAGATGCCCCCGCCAGATAAAACACTAACGTGTTTTTATCTTTAAAATCGTATCGCTCAATATTTTTCAGATTCTCGTAATAGGCCATTTCAAACTCGTTCGCTTCGGGTGTGCCTGCTATTTTGGTAGTACCCAGCACCAGCACTTTTAAGGTTTTGTTGGTTTCGTCAATTTCGGCATCAGCCGAATAGAAATTAACAGAGCTTTGCCCGTTCATTTTGATTTTTCCTTCCTCCATCTTAAACTCAAGCGATACATCATATTTAGACACCTGCCCGTTTGAGTAGCTTTTTAAACGCCATTGCCCCAACAGGTTTGATGCCCGCAAAGCATCCATCGGCGTATTAGCTGACTCAACTATTTCGCTCTTGCATGAGGCCATCATTAAAGTACTGGCCATCATTAAAATAACTAGTTTTTTCATTGCAATATTTCTTTTTTCTCTGGTTACCCGAAACACATATTTGTTGCTTGTCAGGATACTCAGTCGGTCAAGGGAATAAACAAACGAGAATGTTTTTCCCCTGACTTAAACAATTGTTTTGACTGAGGCTCAGTACCCTTTTCACCGATATAGATTCCAGATTTAAAAAAAAGGTTGGAACAGAAATATATTTTCTGAAATTTTATAAACAGGGCTCTAGCACAAATTGCTTGCAACTGTTGCCTGCTTTAGCAAGAAAGAAGTATTCCGGCTTATAAAAACCGGAATTATAGAAAGATGTTTGTTTTGTCAGAATCTTTTCAGAACCAGTTCGCTTACCGTCTGGCCGATAGACAAAGAAGAGGTTGCCGCCGGAGACGGAGCATTACAGATATTAACAGCGCGCTCGTTTTCAAAAATAGCGAAATCGTCAAGCAAACCTCCGTCATAATCACAGGCTTGCGCTCTTACTCCTGCCCCACCCGGCACGAGGTCGTTTTCCTGAATTTCAGGTATTAGCTCTTGTAGTGCTTTGGTAAAGGCACTTTTTGAGAAAGACCTATACATTTCGCCCATGCCCGTGCGCCAGTATTTAGCTGCTACTTTCTGGAAGCCCCTCCAAGTAAGTGTTTCAAACAATTCGCCCAGATTTATGTCGGTCTTTTTGTATCCTTCTCTGCTGAAAGCCAACACCGCATTAGGCCCTGCTTCTACACCGCCATGAATCATTCGGGTAAAGTGTACTCCCAAAAACGGAAAATTTGGGTCTGGTACAGGATAAATAAGGTTTTTAACAAGATATTGTTTCTCTGGCTTTATTTCGTAGTACTCACCTCTGAATGGCGTAATTCTCAGTTTTTTAGCGCGGTCGTCGGTCATCTGCCCTACTTTGTCCGAATAAAGCCCTGCACAGTTAACCACAAGTTTGGTTTCATAAGACCCTTTTGTGGTATTAACCACCGAAAAATCACCTTTGGCAATAATACCTTTCACCTTTTCGCCAAACACTATTTCGCCGCCTAGTTGCTGTGTTTTTTGCAGATATTTTTCACAGACCTCGGTATAATCAATAATACCTGTTTGCGGAACAAAGAAGCCTTTCAGCCCGTTTACATGAGGCTCGTATTCTTTTAGTTGTTCGGCGTTAAGCATCTTGAACCCATCAAGCCCGTTTTGTTTGCCACGTTCAAAAAGCCCATCCAGAATAGAGATTTGCTCAGGGCGGGTTGCCACCACAATCTTACCGCATAAATCGAATTTTATGTCTTCACTCTGGCAGAAATCCAACAGCATTTCATACCCTCTGATACAATTCGTTGCTTTTAAACTACCCGGTTTATAATATAAACCCGAATGAATAACCCCGCTGTTGTGGCCTGTCTGGTGTTGTGCTACTTTTGCTTCTTTTTCAATAATCAACAATTTGAGGGCGGGCTTACCTTGTTTGATTTTCAAAGCTGTGGCAAGGCCAACAATTCCTCCACCAATTACAATTACATCGTAGGTCATGTTCTAATTCTATAAGGAAGTTTTTGTGCAAATATACAACAAAAGAACTGCTTCTGTTCATGGCTACCCCTTAAAACCAGCAAAGCCCGAAGAAAGGCTTTTCTTCGGGCTTTGCTGGTTGCGTATATGTTAGTTTTTAACGGCCATTCCTTTTTGCTGAATCATGTCGTCCATTACGTGTATGGTTTCATTCAGATACACATCTTGTTTAAGATACTTAATCCAGAAGTCGTTACGGTCTTTTTTCAATGAATCAGAATTGATTACGGTCAAATCTGAGGCCAGATTATTAACCGTCAGGTTATCTTTCAGTTTGGTAAGGTCACGTACTTTACCCGAAACATCTTTTATTTCTTTCAACTGTACTTTGTACTTCTGCCACTCTAACGAGCGTGAAGTTTTACGGTTATCTGCCAGAATATTAGTATTGTCTTCTATTTGTTTGAATACATTATTAGCTGCCAGCCGCTCTTTGCTTTTTTGTTGCAAGAGGCTCACATCTGGTGCGGCCTGCCATGTCTGGTATGAAGCCTGCGGCATTTCGTCCCAAGCCAGTGCATTAGGCGAATCTTTTTCGCGCATTTTGTAGGCCTCATAAACACCTGTCAACACAATATCAGATTCTACTCCTTTTAACTGGGTTGCACCGCCATTAATGCGGTAGTATTTCTGTAAAGTCAGGTGTACGGCTCCTAAATCGCCCGCGCCACTACCTGTGCCGCCACCACCAACAGGGAACGCTCTTTGTACGGTTCCTTTTCCGTAAGTTGACGAAGAACCAACCACTACCCCACGTTTGTAATCCTGAATAGCCGAAGCAAAAATTTCAGAAGCAGAAGCACTGCGCTCGTTTACTAAAACTACCAGTGGGCCATCGTACAGCACCGAAGGGTCGTTGTCGCTCATTTGTGAAGGACGGCCAGCACGGTCACGGATTAGTACCACGGGCCCTGTTTTAATAAACAAACCTACCATGTTTACTACTTCCTGAAGGCTTCCGCCACCGTTATCACGAATATCCAGAATTATACCGTCTACACCTTCGGCTTTTAGTTTTTCTACCTCCTTAGCCACGTCTTTAGCACAACGGGCTGCCTGCGGGCGTTGGAAGTCGGCATAAAAAGCTGGTAAATCTATCAGCCCAATTTTATGTTTACCCGAGTTAACAATGGCACTTCTGGCAAAGGTTTCGTCGAGTTTGAGTTCTGCACGAATAATAGGCACTACTTTCTGAGAGCCATCAGGCTTCTGGATAGTGAGCCTTACTTCTGTACCTTCTGCTCCGCGAATAATTTTCACGGCATCGTCGGTGGTATATCCGGTAATATCTTCGGGTTCTGCGGCTCCCTGAGCAACTTTCAGGATAACATCATTTGCTTGAATTTCGCCCGATTTCCATGCCGGACTTCCGGCGGTTACGCTTCTGATTTTTATTTTGTCGTCTTCCTGCATCAATAAAGCACCTATACCGAAATAGCGGCCGCTGAGGCGTTCGTCAAAAGCGCGTTTATCTACTGGCGGAAAAAAGTCTGTATGAGGGTCCATTTCGTTGGTAATGGTATTTACAAGCATGGCAAATCTCTGATTCTCATCAAATTTGTTTTTCAGGCGGTCAAAGTATTTATCCATTACTTTTTTAACCTTCTGGCGAGCTTCCTGCTCAAGAGCGGCATCGGTTTTAGCTACAAAGTCCGCTTTAGCTTTATTTTTCTCCTGTAAATCCTGCAATTCCGAATATCTTTCGAGGGTTTGCCATTTCAGGTATTTTCTCCAGCGGTCTTTTCTTTCGGCCTCATTTGCAGCAAAGGCCAGTTTATCCGAATCAAGCTCGATTGATTCATCTTTCGAGAAATCGAATGGTTTATCAATAATCTGTTTATAGATTTCCTCTGCTTCGGCAATGCGGTTCACATAAATTTCGTCTGAAACCTTGAAGAAGTTCAACGATGCGCCATGAATTTCATCGTCAATCTGAGTTTCATATTTACGTAGTTTATTAATGTCTTTCTCTAACAGAATACGTTTGCTAGGGTCGATACGGTTCAGGTATTCGGCAAAAATTTCTTTTGAGAAAGTATCATCTATTTTCTTGGGGCTATAATGCCCTTGTTCGAGCATGGCTCCCACTGTACGCAGAATTGTTTCGTTTTTGCTTGGTGGGTCATCGTTCAGAGGTACTGCCGAAATAAAAACAATACCAATAACTCCACTCAAAAAGGCTAGGGATAAAATATGGCGCTTTCTCATAGGTCTAATCTCCTTCTGTTTGGTAAATATTTGGTTCTGTATGTGTTGATTCAAAAATCAATCCATTTATAATGAATCTATAACGAAAATTTAACAAATAAATTTTTCTTGTTTGTTGAAAATTGATAAAAGGATTTTTTTGAGTATAAACACCTATTTAAAACAGGGCAGGGTGCTTTCGAGGCCCATGCCGCGTGAGCCTTTAATGAGTACAAATGCGTTTTGTATGTTTTTGTCGAGCAACCAGTTATGTAACGAAAACTTGTCGGGAAAATAAAACGCTTTAGGCAATGGCGGGAGCGCCGAGGCCATTAATTTACCTGCCAGAATAACCAAATCAAAGTTTCCTTTAGCTACCAGTTCACCAATAGCCAGATGCTCGGCCGGAGCGTCGTCGCCTAGTTCAAACATATCTCCCAGAATCACCACTTTTTGTTTATTGGTTTGCAGATTAATAAAATTCTGAATAGCCGCCGCCATCGATGACGGATTCGCGTTATAGGCATCCAGCAGAATGCTATTCGTTCCTTTTTCGATAATCTGAGAGCGATTGTTATCAGGGTTATAAGCACTTACAGCTTCCGAAGCCTGCTCAACCGGCACCCCGAAGAAATTACCAATAGCAATAGCTGCGGCAATGTTTTCAAAATTATACCACCCTGGCAAATACGTGGTGTAGGTTTGGGGCGCGTGGGTAGGCGTTTGTGTTGAGAACACAACCAACGGTGAGTCTTCGAGCAATAGCACTGAATCGTCGGCCAGATAATTGATTGTTTCTCTGAACTTGCGTGTACTTGCCATTGCCGTCAGGTTGTCGTTTTTGGCATTGACAAATACTGTTCCGCCCGACTTCGCAAGGAAATCGTACAGTTCTCCTTTCCCTTTTTTAACGCCTTCAACTCCACCAAAACCTTCCAGATGGGCTTTGCCGACGTTAGTAATAAAGCCGTGCGTAGGCTCACAGATATTGCACAGGTCTCTTATTTCTCCCTGATGGTTTGCGCCCATTTCTATTACGGCTATTTCGTAGGTGTTGTCAATACCCAACAGCGTAAGTGGCACCCCTATGTGGTTATTCAGGTTACCTTTGGTATAATATGTTTTATATTTTTTTGATAAAACCGTGGCAACCAGTTCTTTTGAAGTAGTTTTTCCGTTTGAGCCTGTCAAGCCTACAAACGGAATGCCGAGGTGCTGGCGATGAAAATTAGCCAGTTTCTGAAGTGTATACAGCACATCTTTTACCAGAATGCAGGCATCATTTACAGCATATTTTTCTTCATCAACAACTACATATTTGGCTCCTTTGGCAAGGGCTTCCTGCGCAAATTCGTTGGCATTGAATTTATCACCTTTAAGGGCAAAAAACATTACCCCCTCACCTATCTGGCGGGTGTCTGTCGAAACACCCGTACAGGTTTTAAACTTCTCGTATATTTCAGCTATGGACATTTTCTTCGGGTTAATTATGATTCCTACTTTTGGTGGTAAATTTAATGCTAAACTTCTTTTGTTGCATCATTTAGGTATCAAACCTTTGTAGCATTGGCTTATGTTATGATTTATTCCTGTTTTTATCTGCTTATTTGTCGCTTACGATACCATCAGGAGTAATTACTTTATCATAAACTTTTGAGCCGTTCGACAACAGAATATGATACGGCTGGGTAGTGTAAACATCGCCAAGTTTTTCTTTGAGGTTAAGTTCCAGCACATGGTCAAGTTCGGCGGCACATTCAACGCCGGTGCTTTTTTCATAGCTTATCACAAAAAACAGCGTTAACGGATATGACTTCCGCATGATACCATCCCAGATGATTTTATAATTATTTTTATCGCACCCCCCTCGTACAAAAACTTTCAGGATGTCACCCTCGCGTTTTATCTCTTTAATATCAAAACCATATTGCCTACTTGTGCGGGCTGCAATGGCCTGCTCATAGGCTGTGGCACTTACCTCAAAGGCAAGCTCGCTAACTACTGGCGCGGGTTCATTTTGCCTTGACTTACACGCCAGAACTAATACCATACCCAAAAGCAACGTTATGGTTGAAATGTTTTTTAGCTGATTTTTCATAATCCTTGATTAGTTAAAATATAAAACTACTTATACTGTATGAAGATTCTCTTTTTTATAAAGAAGTTGGAAAATCGGCTAATTATTAGTGTATTTGCTATAAAACAGGGCGTATTTTTAGGTTTTACTTAAACAGGCTGGCAGAATATTAATAAAATAAACCCTACATTTGTTTGTACACTTAATCAATAAAATTCCAATTTTATGGTTCTTCTTCTCAAACGGCTTAACTTTGCCCTTACCGCTTATTTTATTTTATTAAGTATGTCATTGATTGCGCAAAAACCTTCAAAGGATTTCTCGAAACAATTGTTTGAACAACACGAGACATTTAAGGAAAAAACCATTACTCACCGCAGATTCAAGCACAAGGATATGGTTCCGCTCATTAAAAAACTGCCTTTTGAGAAAACCGTAGTGGGTAAATCGTTTGAAGAAAGAGACATTTATCAGATAAAACTGGGCAATGGCCCTACGAAAATATTGTTGTGGTCGCAGATGCACGGCGACGAACCAACAGCCACCATGGCGTTGTTGGATATTTTTCTGTTTTTTCAAGGCAAAAACGATGGTTTTGATGCACTCAGAGAAAGTATTCTAAGCAGAAGTACCATTTATTTTGTACCGATGCTCAACCCTGATGGCGCCGAACGATACCAGCGACGCACAGCCACCGAGATAGACATGAATCGAGATGCGCTGCGTTTCCAGACTCCTGAAGGCAAACTGCTGAAACAATTGCAGGATGACCTGAAGCCTGAGTTTTCGTTTAACCTGCACGATAAAAACACCCGTTATAGTGCTGGGCGCAGTAATAAACAGGCAACGGTTTCATTTCTGGCTACGGCGTACGATTTTGAACGAAGCTGGAACCCCACACGCACCAAAGCCATGCAGGTGATTTGTCAGATGAGCGAAGCCCTGCAAGGTTTTATTCCGGGGCATCTGGGACGATGGAACGACGAACATGAACCACGCGCCTTTGGCGACAACGTGTCGAAATGGGGAAGCAGCCTTATTCTGATTGAATCGGGTGGATATAAAGATGATGTTGAAAAACAGTTTATCAGAAAACTGAACTTTGTGGCTATTCTGACAGGTTTACAAAGCATTGCCGAGGAGTCATATACGCACCACACACTTGCTACTTATGAAAAACTGCCTAATAACGAGCGTTATTTGTACGACTTACTGATTCGGAACGCCGAATTTGATTATAAAGGCAAAATTGTTGTAAAAGACATTGCCATTGACCTCATTGAAAAAAATACCCGAAAAGCTACCAGTTTTACAATTAAAAGCGTTATTGAGGATATGGGCGACCTTTCGACCTTCTGGGGCATTAAAGAGATTGATGCTACTGGCTTAAGGGTAAGACCTCTAGCCGATTTCCCCGATTTAATAAAAACCTACGCTTTGTCAAAAGAAGACATTCAGGATAAAGAATTGAACCTCGACGAGAAAGCCAACTTTGTTTTAACGAAAGGCAAAGAAGTTAAATACGTAATTTTGAATGGACACATCAAATAGCACTATTGGCAAAAATAGTCAGGCGGGGTATCTGTATATCTTGTTCTGGCAGCAACGCGGATATTTTAATAACAGCCGTTCGGTTTTCGGGGTAGGCTTGTTTCGTCTTTTTTCTGTCAGAAAATCCGGTTTGGCTCCCTCTATACTTGCGCCCACTTTCTTTTTTGTGTTTTTAGCTTTTAATTCTGCTTCGGCACAACAAACGTTTGTACTGGGCCGCGCCATTGACCCCATTACACAAAAGGGTATTGCTGATGCCACAGTAGTGAATAAAAATACCAAACAAATCACTAAAACAAGTGCCAATGGCAATTTTCTGGTAAGAGCCACACGCGGAGACTCCATCAAAATATCGTCGGTGGGCTACCGAACTGTTGGCATTGCTTGGGACGGCGTTAATACTGAGCCTCTGCTCGAAATGAAACAGGAAGCCATTATGCTGCCCGAAGTTGTGATAAAAGACCGCCGTCTGGAAATTATTCGGAAGCAGATTGATGAGCTACTGGCTGCCCCCGAAGCCTCAACCAAACTGAAATGGAAAGATATTTCTAACCTCATTAACACCAATACGTCTACCCCTGGTGGTATTGGTATTTCAATAGACGGTTTATACCAGCTTTTTAGCAAAGAAGGTAAAACACGCCGCAAGCTGGAAGCCATGAAACAGGAAGATTTACGTAAACTGCTGGTTGAGTACCGCTACAATCCTGAATATGTTTCGTATGTAACCAAACTTAAAGGGCAGGATTTAAAAGACTTTATGAAATTTTGTAATTTACCCGAAAACTTCATTCTTACTGCCAATGATTATGACCTGACTTTTGAGGTTTTCAGGTGTCTGGATGAGTTCAAAAGCAGAATGCGATTTTAAAAATACGTTACACCCCTTTTTGCAATGCCCATGAAAAAACTCGTTTTTTCCTTTATTACTTTCTTTGCCCTTACGCTGACCTACGCACAGAATGTAGAAAAACTTCGCTGCGAATATTCCGATAATCCACTAGGGTTAGATACTCCTAAACCGCGTTTATCGTGGCAAATTACCTCTCCTACGCGTGGAACCAAACAAACTGCGTATCAGATACTGGTAGCCGATACAGAAGAAAACCTGAAAAAAGATAACGGCAATGTCTGGAATTCAGGCATGGTAAAATTAGACCAGTCTCTTTGGGTAGTTTATGGCGGCAAACCGCTCGAATCACGCAAAAGGTATTTCTGGAAAGTTAAAGTCTGGAATGAGAAAAACAAACCCTCTGCTTATAGTACAAACGCATGGTGGGAAATGGGGCTACTACAAAAAACCGACTGGTCGGCGCACTGGATTGGCAAAAAAGGAACCGAAGGCCGCCCGCCCAAAGCGGTTGAACTACAAAAAGAATTTCAGCTAGCCAAAAGGGCTGTCAGAGCCAGAATTTATGTAACAGGGTTGGGCGCGTATCACCTGATTTTTAATGGAAAAAAAGTAGGGCAGGATGTGCTCACACCCGGCTGGACACACTACCTAAAAACCATACATTACCAAACCTACGAAATTGCCGGAGACGACCTCACCATCGGAACCAATTTTATTACAGCTACCCTCGGCAGCGGCTGGTGGAGCAGCGGGCTAGGCTGGGGTGGTGGCAAGTTTGCTTACAGCGACGGCCCTTGCCGATTACTGTTTCAACTGGAACTGGAGTTTTACGATGGCTCAAGGCAAACCGTAGTATCAGATGCTTCTTGGAAAACACGCCTCTCGCCTATTGTATCGAACAGCTTATATAATGGCGAAGTATACGACGGCAGACTGGAATACGGCAAAGACTGGGAAAACGCCACTCTTCTGGATGATGCCAGCAATAAAACTACTTTATTCGGCCCCAAAGAACAAGACAACACCAATGATGAAGCCGGAACTTTCAGCACCAAAGATGCTCAGTTAATTGCCTCTGTTGCACCACAGATTCAGGTAATGCAAGAAATAAAAGCCATTAAGATAACAGAGCCACGTAAAGGACATTTTGTTTTTGACTTTGGTCAGAATCTGGTAGGCTTTACGCATCTGAAAGTTGAAGGCAAGGCGGGTAAAGAAATAGAAATGAAGTTTGCGGAGCTTCTGACAGATAAAGGACTGGCCGACCAAGCTAATTTGAGGAGTATCCGCCCCACAGACAAGTATATTCTGAAAGGTTATGGCGTTGAAGAATGGGAGCCAAAATTCACGTATCATGGCTTTCGGTATGTTGAGGTTGAAGGCTTGCCCAAAAAGCCCGACGAAAATACCCTTGTGGCCAAAGTGATTCATAATAATGTGCCATTTACCGGAAGTTTTGCCTGCTCGAACGAGTTACTGAACAGTATCTATAAAAATATTACTTGGGGCCAACGCAGCAATATGCACAGTGTACCAACCGACTGCCCACAAAGAGACGAACGTTTGGGTTGGATGGGCGATGCCCAGATTTTTGCTCCAACAGCTAGTTATATTATGCAAATGAATGGCTTTTTTGCCAAATGGGTGCGCGACATTGCCGACTCACAGCATTCAACGGGGTATGTGTATGACGTAAACCCTAAAATTGTAGTGGGGGGGCCATCGAAACCTGCATGGGGCGATGCCATCGTGATTGTACCTTACCGAATGTATCAGTTTTATGGCGACAAACGCATTATTGAAGAAAATTATGAGCCGATGAAACGTTGGGTCGAATACATGAATAATCATCCTAATACCAAAAAAGACGGTATCTATTATTTTCAGGCGGGTGATTTTTATGGCTATGGAGACTGGGTTCCGGTCGAGAAATCGCCAACGAAACCCATTGGTGGCAGTTATCAGTTTTATTCAAACAAACTACTGGCCGAAATGGCAAAAGTTTTAGGCAAAACAGCCGATGCCCAGAAATACGCCGACATTGCCACCAAAGTAGCCAGCAAATACAACGAAATATATTTTGATGCCAAAAGCAAAAATTATGAAGGGCAAACACAGGGCGCAAACCTGATTCCGCTAAGCCTCGGAATTACTACTCCTGCCGACCGCGAAGCCGTTGCCAAAAACGTTGCAGCTAATGTACGTGCCAAAAACGACCACCTCACCACGGGCTTTTTATCGACCGAAATGCTTTTACCTACTTTAAGCGATGCCGGCGAACACGAACTGGCCTTTAAAGTAGCTACGCAAAAGACGTATCCGAGTTGGGGGTACATGGTCGAGAAGGGCGCAACAACCATGTGGGAATTATGGAACTCTGACACCGAAAAACCCGAGGGCATGAACTCCCGGAACCATTTTGCGTATGGCTCTATCGGTGAATGGATGTACGCGTATCTGGCAGGTATAAAAGTTGACCCTCAAAGTTCAGGATTCAAACATTTTATTATTGCGCCTATGCCCGCCGGAGACTTAACGTGGGCCGAGGGTAAATATGAATCAGGTTACGGCCCGATTAGCTCAAACTGGACTTTACAAGGCACTAAATTTACCTTGAAGGTAAACGTTCCGGCTAATACCTCGGCACAGATTCAGCTACCGTTGGCAGGTAAAACAAATGCCGTTATCAAAGAGAGCGATAAACTGGTTTTAACGGGCAACAAAGCTCCAAAAGTAAAACTACCGGGCATTAACTTCGTGAAAGTTGAAAACGGTAAAGCAATTTTTGAGGTTTTAAGCGGAAGCTATACATTTACAGTAGAATAGAGGTTACACAAGGGCAGAAAAATAAGTTTTATATGTAATATATTTGCGAATCCATCAACCGGATAAGGGTTCAAAATTTTGAAACCCATCGAAAATAAAACCATATAATTTATCAAAAACATTTCTTATGATACTAAGCGACATTCTATATAAAGTATCTTTACAGGCTGTTTCGGGTAAAACCGATATAAATATCAACAGCCTTATTTTTGATTCCAGAAAAGTACAACAGGGTAGCTTGTTTATAGCCATTGGTGGCACACAGGTAGACGGCCACCAGTTCATCGAAAAAGCCATTGAGTTGGGTGCATCGGCTATTTTATGTGAGCATTTTCCTGAAAACCGGCACGAAAACGTAACCTACCTTAAAGTAGAAAACTCGGCCCGTGCGATGGGCTTTCTGGCAGCCAATTTTTATGGAAATCCATCGAAAAAATTAAAACTGGTTGGTGTTACGGGTACTAATGGCAAAACCTCAACAGTTACTTTGCTTTTCAGGCTATTCAGAAAACTGGGTCATCGGTGTGGATTATTATCGACCGTGCAAAACCAGATTGACGACGAAATTATCCCTTCTACACATACCACACCAGACTCGGTAAAAATCAACGAATTACTCGACGAGATGGTGCAAAAAGGAGTCCGCTACTGTTTTATGGAAGTTAGTTCTCATTCGGTAGTACAGGAGCGTATTGCAGGGCTACACTTTACGGGTGGAATTTTCACGAACATCACCCACGACCATCTGGATTTCCACGAAACATTCGATAATTATATTAAGGCTAAAAAGGGTTTCTTCGACCAGCTTCCGGCATCGGCATTTGCCCTTGTCAATACCGACGATAAAAACGGGAAGGTCATGATTCAGAATACAGCCGCCCGAAAGGAGTCTTATTCGCTGCGTAATATTGGCAGTTTTAAGGGTAAAATTCTGGCGTGTGGTCTTTTTGGTCTACAAATGGATATCGATAGTCGGGAAGTGTGGTTCAAGCTAATCGGTGCTTTTAATGCTTATAACCTACTGGGTGTATATGGGGCTGCGGTTTTATTAGGCGAAAACCCCGACGAAGTACTTATGCAGTTATCTGACATTCAGCCACCCGCTGGCAGGTTTGAACAAGTGGTTTCACAAAACCATATAGTAGGTATTGTAGACTACGCCCATACCCCCGACGCGCTGAAAAATGTACTGGAAACTATTGTGGATTTACAAGAAGGCAACCAGCAGATTATTACAGTTGTGGGCTGCGGCGGTAATCGCGATGCTACCAAACGCCCTATTATGGCAGAAATTGCTTGCAGGTTTAGTAACAGGGTTATCCTGACCTCTGACAACCCTCGTAATGAAGACCCTTTTGCCATTCTTGGCCAGATGGAAAGCGGAGTTCCTCCTATTTATGTAAATAAGGTTCAGACAATTGAAGACAGGCACGCTGCTATATTTGAAGCGGTAAAAATAGCACGCCCGCAAGATATTATTCTGGTAGCAGGAAAAGGCCACGAAACTTATCAGGAAATTAAAGGTGTAAAACACCATTTTGATGATAAAGAAGTACTACAAGAGGCTTTTGACGAAATCTGGAAGAAGTAAACCAGTATCTAACCAAAACGGGGTTTGATAACTTTATATCAAACCCCGTTTTGGTTATCTGAATTTTATTAATTGCTGTAATCTTTCATAAAAACATGATGAAACAGCATTTTCTGAAACTATATCCAAAAAATATCAGTGCTGATGCTCAAATAAAAATACTTGAATTTCAGACCAGATAAGTTACGCTAGGCATTATTGTTTTTTCGGTGTGGGTTTCTTTGCCGTACTTGGTGCTGTTTTAGCCGGAGTTGTTGTTTCTTGTGGTTTGGCTGGCGGCGTACTGCCAAGTTTTATTAATACCGCGTCTGAAAGGTTGTCTCTTCCGTTGTCGTTTGCATAAAGTAGCACTGGCGTTGATTCCCTGTTTGAAGCATCTACATTGCGTCTGAATACAATTTTATATCCTTTTTCGGCGGCTACTTTCTTGGTGGCAGCATCTACATTTTCGCGAATAACCTGATACTTTGTTGTGATAAGGGTCTGTAATTCTGCTTCGGCACTCGCCTGAAAATCATCCATTACTTTTTTCAGGTCTTTCACTTCCTGCAAAGATGCATTCAGCGATTCAGTCGTCAGGTTTTCTATACTTTTTAAAGAAGCCTGATATTGAGCGTATCGCTCCTGATAGGCGTTATTTTTTTCTTCCAATTGCTTGGTTAGTTCATCTCTTTTATTGCTTACTTCGGTTTGTAGTGCCTTCACCTGATGGTAATTAACCATGATGTAGTCATCATAGACATAACCTATTTTCTGGGTCTGTGAAAAAGACAAATAACTGACAAATGTTAGTGTAATAGCTAAAACTATTTTTTTCATCGGGTTTTATCGGGTAATGTTTCGTCAAAATTAGCTAATAATTCTGACGAAAAAAATACTCCCTTACTCAAACGTTTAGCACAGCCGAGCCACATTTTGCTTTTATACTTTCGGTTAAACCTCTGTAACAACCGGTTTTAGGCCGACCGTTATTTTTTCTGTCTATTTTTTGCAGTTACACGAAAGGCTCAATTTTTTACCTTCAGCCACATTTACTTCTTTAAACCACTCTTTTGGTTTCGGAATAAATACCACTTTTCCGGCTATTGGCACAACAGCCGTTTTGGTAGGTTGCCCAAATCTTTTGTAAAACTCCTGTATTTCATTGGCCGGAAGTAAATCGACATACAGGTTAATACCTGCAAAATCGTTTTTCTTAAAGAACTCGGTAAAGAAAGTCCACTGCTCTGGGGTGAAACTATTTATCAGGCGTGTCGAATGCCCAAATTCTTTGCTATCGCCAACAAACATTTTATTCCAGCCTTTTTCCAGAAAAGGCTGTATTAAAGAAGGGTGCAAGCGCCCATAGTAATGGCCTATTGTTTTCTTGTCATGAAAACGTTTCAGGGTATGCACGCCGCTACTTTTCTCATAGGTAGGGCATAGATTCTCGAGCGTACCAACCCCGTTACCACCTGCTACGCAAAAAGGCCAGTCCAGAACTGCCTCGCCTTTTTGTTTTTTTACATATTCAATATAAGGCTTAAAGGAAGCATCGAAAGTATAAGCGGGCCTATTATACCTCATACCAAAAACAGTATAGGTTTCGGCAACTCCGATTACGCTTATCAGGCTTATGATTATTGCTTTTCTGGAAACCCTTATTGCGCTGTAATCGGCCATTAAAAACAGAAAACTACAAAAAATTGGGATGATAATTGTTATTCTGGAGGTAACCCTATACATTTTACACCACGGCAACGCCTGAATAATAGGCCACCTGACAGGATGGCTCCCTATGGCTAGCAGAAAAAAAATCAGGAAAGGAATCATGACCCATCTTGCTTTTCGGGGCGTGTAAATAAATCCGAAAATTGCAATAGCCATACAAAATAGCCCCGGACTCAAAGAACCCAAGCCTTCGGGCCTATCATGAAAAATCTCCTTAAAAGGATTATATGCGGCATTAAAAGATTTGAAATAAGGCAGAAAAAGACGCAGGGGCATATCCCACGTAAAACCCGCAGCAAAATCGAAATGAAATTGCCGAACCGCACTAAAAACCTGCCAGATAACGGGCACATATAACCACCACGCAATGCCTGTAATGAGTAACATGGCTACCAGCAGCGTTTTTTGGGGTTGCACCTCATGATACCAATGCCGCACAATACCCTGCAAATATATACGGTATTGTTTCTTGATGCATAGCAACAACAGAAACAAGCCCGAAAAGAAAAAGGAGTTTAAGGCAAAACCCAGAATATAGGCGAGGTCTAGCCCTAAAGCCAGACTCATAATCATGATTTTAAAGAGTATTAGCCTTAGGCTTATAAATTCTTTATAGACGAATTTTCTGACAATGATAAAATCCAGAAATATACTGATTGTTGCCCAATGAATAATAGAATAAGCAAAATGTGCCGGATAACGGTTAAGGGCATGGAAGTTCAGGAAACTGACCAGCAATGCCACCAATATAGCCCGTTGGTAATTAAAAAAGTATCCTATCAGAAAAAAAACTCCGAGGGCATTTATTAATACACTAAGTGCATAATAGATATTTAACCACGGGCCACTGCCCCACCAATTATAACAAAGTGTATAAAAGTAGTTGCCTTCCAGAAACCAGCCCTGAAAAGCATGATTTGACCCATAAGGATAGAAGTGGTCGTTGTTGGTAAGTTCCAGTTTAGGATAACCCGGAAAAGAGAGGTGCTTTGCCAGATAGTAACTCATATTTTCCCATTGCTCGGTATCAGTACTCCAGTAGTCTGACAAAGGCTCACGGAAATTTTTTATGTCAAAGCAACAAAACCAAACTTGAAAAATCAGAATTAGGGCTAATCCAAGAAATTTGGCGCGATTAAAGTTAATGTAAGACGTTTTAGAAAACATTTTTTGAGTTGGACTATTCACAGCGTTTATAGCATAGCCTTCTCAAGTAGTTGCATTTAACGATGTCACAAAACAAATGTTATTTTTAGTCTTTTTCAACAACAATCCAGAAAACAGGAGGGTGTACTTCCAGAAGCCTTATTAGGGATTTTGTATGCACAGGTTATTTGTAATTACTTGTCGGCCTGATATGAAGCCTTAGATACGCTAAAACCAGCGTTTAAGTTATTAAAGCTGCAAGCTAAGTATTTTGCACCTAGCTTGCAAATATGCAGTGTTATATTCTTTTTAATATTTCTTCGCCGATGGCATCGGTGCCTAAAATCATTTCGGCTGGTGTTGAGGCATCTGCAATGTCTCTGGTACGGAAACCCGCTTTCAGGGTTTGCTCAACGGCCGAAATAATGGCTTCGCTTTCTGCTTTGAGGCCAAAAGAAATATCAAGCATCAACGCGGCCGACAAAATAGATGCCATAGGGTTGGCTAGCCCTTTGCCTGTAATATCATGGGCTGAACCATGAATTGGCTCATAAACGCCTGTACTATCTCCTACTGATGCCGATGCAAGCATTCCCATTGAACCTGCAATCTGAGAAGCTTCGTCGGTCAGAATATCTCCGAAAAGGTTTGCCGTTACTACAACATCAAACTGTTTCGGGTTTTTAATCAGCAACATAGCTGCCGAATCAACAAACTGATGTTCAACTGTTACCTCTGGGTATTCTTTGGCTACTTTTTGTACGGTTTCTCTCCATAAACGACTGGTTTCCAATACGTTTGCTTTATCAACCGACATTAATTTCTTGCTACGGGTCATGGCTGCTTCAAAAGCCTTACGGGCAATGCGCTCTACTTCGTAGCGGCTGTATTCAGCGATATCGTAGGCAGTATCACCCTCATTTTTACGGCCTTTTTCTCCGAAATAGATGTCGCCTGTGAGTTCACGGAAAAACAGAATATCAGAACCTTTCAGAATTTCAGGTTTAATGCTTGATGCCCCCAGAAGTTCATCGAATAGTTTAATTGGACGTAAGTTGGCATATAAGCCTAGCTCTTTACGCATTTTTAACAAACCTTGTTCAGGACGAACTTTGGCTGTTGGGTCGTTGTCATATTTCGGGTGGCCTACGGCTCCGAAAAGCACAGCGTCAGAAGCACGCATTTTTACCAGTGTTTCTTCTGGTAGAGGGTCGCCTGTGGCTTCAATGGCTACGTGGCCGATGAGTGCTTCGTCATAAGTAAATTCATGACCGAATTTCTGCGCTATTTTTTCTACTACTTTTTTTCCAACGGCTGTTACTTCCTGCCCGATACCGTCTCCGGGAACAACTAAGATATGTTTTTTCATTTATTTTGTTTTTTTTTAACCACCGAGTAATACCGAGTTTTGCACGGTGCCTCACGGAGTTTATAATACGAATCTTTTTATTCCTTCTTTTAAACTACTACATTAAAATTCATCAGATAGCCTAATGTATATTTACCTAATCTCATCTATGTTAATACTTCCGCTGGGTGAACATCATTGATGCCTTCTACTGATTTTACCTCTAAAACGATTTGATTTTCAACTAAAATTCCTGCTTGGTGTAATTCTAAAACAAGCATTCCTTAATAAGCGTTTTCTAAAAGCCCGCAGTATGAACCTCAAAAGCGGCTTTCAATACATTGCCTGATAAGACGTTTTACTACGTGTAGCCCAGTGCCATAACTCTGTGGTTAAATAAAACGTTAGAATTGAATCAAGTTAAGCATCTTCTGGGTAGCTTTAATAGCTGATACCGTCTGGTCTGAATCTAAGCCACGGGTTTTGAACTCTTTATTGTTATGTTCCCAAGTAATGATTGTTTCGCAGAGGGCATCTGTTTTGCCACCCGGTGGAATCCGAACGGCGTAGTCGGTCAGCATCGGCAGAATAGTCTTTTTCTTGACATAAATCTTCTTCAAGGCATTCATGAAGGCATCATACTGGCCATCGCCCTGCGCACTTTCTTCAAAGGTATGCCCGTCTATTTTAACCAGTAATGTTGCCGATGGCCGAAGATTCTTTGAATGCGTTAGCACATAGTTCAGCACTTCAACTCTTTCTTCAATGGCACTTGTATCAATTACATCGGATATAATATACGGGAGGTCTTCTTTGGTAACTACTTCTTTTTTATCGCCTAGCTCAATTATACGTTGCGTAACTTTCTTTAAATCTTCCTGCGAAAGTTTAATTCCTAACTCTTGCAGGTTTTTCTCGATGTTAGCCTTACCAGAGGTTTTACCTAAAGCATACTTACGGGTACGCCCGAAGCGTTCGGGCATCAGGTCGTTAAAGTACAAATTGTTTTTGTTGTCTCCGTCGGCATGAATACCTGCTGTTTGGGTAAAAACGTTTTCGCCTACTACGGGCTTATTGACAGGCACGCGGAAACCCGAAAATGTTTCGACCAACCGGCTCACCGAATACAGAGATTCTTCGACAACGGCTGTTTCAACCTCAGGGAAGAAATCTTTCAGCACAGCAATTGTACTGGCTAACGGGGCATTGCCGGCCCTTTCGCCCATGCCATTTACAGTTAGGTGCAAACCACTTGCCCCAGCCCTGATGGCCTCCATTACGTTTGCTACGCTCAGATCATAGTCATTATGGGCATGAAAATCGAAATGCGTATTGGGGTAACGCTGCACAATGGCATGTATAAACTCGTAAGATTCGGCTGGTGTAAGTACACCCAGAGTATCGGGCAACAATACCCGTTCGATGGGTTGGCGCGTAAGAAAATCAAGATACTGGAATACGTATTCACGAGAGTTTCTCATGCCATTGCTCCAATCTTCCAGATACACATTACATTTAATATCTTTCGATTTTGCCAGAGCAATTACCTGAGCAATTTCTTCAAAGTGCTGTTCGGGTGTTTTTTTAAGCTGATGCGTAAGATGATTAAGCGACCCCTTTGTGAGCAGATTCATCACTTTAGCCCCTGCCTCCTCCATCCATTTAACAGAGGTATCACCATCAACAAAGGTTAGTACCTCTATTTTATCGAGTAATCCGTTTTCGGCTGCCCATGAGGTAATTTTTTTCACTGCCTGAAATTCTCCGTCTGATACCCTTGCAGAAGCTACCTCGAGGCGGTCAACTTTTACTTCTGTGAGTAATATCTGGGCAATGGTTAGTTTCTCGGTAGACGAAAAAGACACTCCGCTGGTTTGTTCACCATCGCGGAGTGTTGTATCCATTATTTCTATATATTTCATTTTGCTGTTTGCTTAAAGCAGTGGTTTTGTTGTCTCCGGTTTTCAGTAGCTGATTAATAGAGACTTTCCTCAGCAAATGTTTTTATTTCGCTTTTCATGGCTTGCAGATAATCGATATCATCGAAGCCATTCATCATATTGTGTTTTTTGTATCCGTTTATGGCAAAACTTTCCTGTTCGCCTGTTGCTACAATTGTAATTGTTTGTTCTGGCAGGTTTACTTCCAGTTCTGCTTTAGGGTCGGCTTCTATGGCCTTGAAGATTTTATCCAGAAATTCAGGGCTTACCTGTACTGGCAACAAACCAATGTTGATAGAGTTTCCTTTGAAAATATCGGCAAAGAAGCTCGACACCACACAACTGAAACCATAGTCATAAATAGCCCATGCGGCGTGCTCACGGCTTGAGCCACTTCCGAAGTTACGACCACCCACCAGAATTTTGCCTGAATAAATCGGGTTATTTAATACAAAATCCTGTTTTGGGGTATCGTCAGCATTATAACGCCAGTCTCTGAAAAGGTTATCGCCGAAGCCCTCACGTTTGGTTGCTTTCAGGAAACGTGCAGGGATAATCTGGTCAGTATCTACGTTTTCGATAGGCATAGGCACTGCTGTACTTTTAAGTACGGTAAATTTATCGTAAGCCATTTGTGTAATATTTTTGGAGCTTGGGCAAGTGTATGCCCCAAGCAATAGGTGTTTAATTGTTAGATTAATTCTCGTGGGTCGGTAACTTTACCTGTAACAGCCGCAGCCGCAGCTACTAGCGGGCTTGCCAGTAGTGTACGCGCACCCGGCCCCTGACGACCCTCAAAGTTTCTGTTTGAAGTAGAAACGGCATATTTACCCGCAGGAATTTTGTCGTCGTTCATGGCTAAACAAGCCGAACAACCCGGCTGGCGTAACTCAAAACCAGCTTCATTCAGAATATCCAGAATACCTTCTTCTTTGATTTGAGATTCTACAATATGTGACCCCGGCACTAGCCATGCGGTTACGTTATCGGCCTTTTTGCGCCCTTTAACGATAGAAGCAAAAGCACGGAAATCTTCGATACGGCCGTTGGTGCAGCTTCCCAAGAAAACGTAATCAATTGGTTTGCCAACTATTTGTTCGTTTTCTGCAAAGCCCATATATCCTAATGATTTTTTGTAGCTTGCTTCGCCGTCTTTTACCTGACTGGCCGTCGGGATATTCTGAGAAATACCCGTGCCCAAACCCGGATTTGTACCATAGGTAATTTGTGGCTCAATGTTAGCGGCATCGAAAGTATATTCCAAGTCAAAAACTGCGCCTTCTTCGGTTGGTAGGGTTTTCCAGTAGGCTACGGCTTTATCCCACTCTTCGCCTTTTGGTGCCAGTTCTCTACCTTTAAGGTAAGCAAAAGTGGTTTCGTCAGGGGCTATCATACCGCCTCTGGCTCCCATTTCGATAGACATATTACAAACTGTCATACGGCCTTCCATCGACATATTTCTGAATACTTCTCCGGCATACTCTACAAAATAGCCTGTTGCACCAGCAGCCGATAATTGAGAGATAATATAAAGTGTTACGTCTTTCGGCATTACGGCTGCACCTAATTTGCCATTGATGGTTACGCGCATTTTTTTAGGTTTTGGCTGCATGATACATTGCGACGAAAGTACCATTTCGACTTCTGACGTACCAATACCAAAAGCAATTGCCCCAAAAGCACCATGCGTAGAAGTATGAGAGTCGCCACACACGATGGTCATACCCGGTTGGGTAATTCCGTTTTCTGGCCCAACTACGTGTACAATACCGTTTTTCTGATGCCCTAAGCCCCAGTGTGAAATACCATATTTAGCCGTATTAGTTTCTAATGCTTTTAGCTGGTTGGCCGAAAGTGGGTCTGATACGGGCAGGTGTTGGTTAATGGTTGGTGTATTATGGTCGGCAGTAGCAAATGTACGCTCTGGGAATAATACATTGATTCCTCTGCTTTCGAGGCCAAGGAATGCCACCGGACTGGTTACTTCATGAATAAAGTGACGGTCAATAAATAACACATCCGGGCCGTCTTCGATTTTACGAACAACGTGTGAATCCCATACTTTGTCGAATAGTGATTTTGGTGTTGACATTTTATATTTAAGCGTTTTTTTAATGTTTATCAGTCAAGCTTACTCAACTGTTCTATTGAATTACCTGTCTGTTCTCCGAAAAGTTTATCATCTTCCCAAGTAAGGGGGTTATTGATAATATATTACCTAGATAGTATCAAAAGCATTATCGTCTCTAATAATATGATTCCAAAAACGAGTTTGCCATTTAAAATCCGGCGTTATCTTGCGAATATGTTTCGTACAAACTGATTTATATGAACCAACAATTGATGAAATAGTATGTTTACCTTGGTTTCTAAAACGATAATGGGGTTCAGTCTTATCTTTTCTTAATGCATCATCTGTGGTAGAGACAGGGACTAGGCGTCCCCGCAATGCCCTGTCTCTACGTCGATATTGGATATTTTATCAATATTTTTTCAATCAAATTCTTATCTAAAATCAAAATGCCATGAACATGATTGGGCATTATGATAAATTCACCTAAAGTAATAAATGAAAAATGTTTCGGAATTTCATACCAAAAGCCTTGAACAATGGCTCCGGCAGTTGATAGTTTCATTTCTCCTTTATTACATTCACCTAAAAAGTATTGTCGATTTTTGGTACAGATAGTAATAAAATAAACGCCATCTGAGCCATAATTCCAATTAAGATGACGGCAGATGGAATACGATATTTGTTCTGAAACTTATCTGCCTAGATTGCTCTATTTTAACAATACAAAGTTGAGTAGAATATCTCAATAAGAATTAACGAAATACGCCCAAAAAATAGTGTTTTTGGTTCAATGGTTTTTCTTGGGCGTAAAACCGTATTTTTCCTTAAATGCTTTGATGAAGTGAGAAACGCTCTCGTAGCCAATTTCAAGGCTAATCTCGGAGACGTTTTTAGAGGTGTTTTGTAGTAGAAATGAGGCGTATTCAAGCCGTTTGTTGCGTATCCATGCGGCTGGTGATGTATGAAATTGCTGTTCAAAATCTCTTTTAAAAACAGAAAGGCTTCTGCCTGAAATACGTGCCAGTTCCTCGATAGACAGGGGTTTCAGGTAATAGTTTTCGAGCAGATAAGCCAAATCTATTTTTTGCCCCTGATATATCTTGAAAAGCGTTCGCCTGAACTGATTGCTGCGGTCTAGTTCTATGAGGTGCAGCATTAATTCGTTGAATTTCAGTTTCAGAAACTGGTTCATGAGGTTAGTTCTGGCACTAAAAAACGGAATGAGCGAATCAACGAACTTATCGAAATTGGGCGTACTGTCCAAACTTAATATCTGTTCAAAGGGGTCGTCGGTCGATTCATCAAACAAGGTGAGGTTCTGGGCAACAAATTCTTTCAGAAGGCTTTCGGGGAAGAAAAATACAAGGCTTCGGTAGTTGCTGTCAATCGATTCGTTCATCGAATAGCAACCTCTTTGGAAGAATAAAATCTGCCCTTTTTGTACGTGAATATCCTGTGTAGGAGAAATAAACTTCTTTTCGCCTTCTAATACATAAATGATGGCGTGTTCTTCAAAAAAGATTTCGTTGCGCGGCGGATAAATATTGTTGCGATACGCGACGAAGGTCATATCCTGAATCTTTAATGATTCAAACTCATTGGCACTAATAGAAGAAGGAACCCGAAGCATGGTATTAATGACGTTTATCGTCTCGCATTTGTTTTAAGGCTCTGTTTGAGAACACAAATTCTTCTAGTTCTGGCACGGTGGTATCCAGAATAGTCTGGCTGTTGCCCTCCCACAATTTCTTGCCTTTATAAAGAAACATGATATAGTCGCCGATGGAAAGCACGGAGTTCATGTCATGCGTAATAATAACGGTAGTAGTATTATATTCTTCTGTGATTTCCTTAATGAGCTCATCAATTTTGATAGAAGTGAGAGGATCAAGGCCAGAGTTAGGTTCATCACAGAACAAATATTTCGGATTCATGACAATAGCACGGGCAATACCTACGCGTTTTTTCATACCACCAGAAATTTCTGAGGGCATACGGTTGCCTGTTCCTTCGAGTCCTACACGCTGCAAACAGAATTCAACCCGTTCTTTTTTTTCTTTTTCGGGCATTTCTGTGAGCATATCTAACGGGAATTGTATATTCTGATGCACGGTTTGGGAGTCGAACAAAGCTCCTCCCTGAAAAAGCACCCCCATTTCGCGACGGATATTTTTCTTATCTTCTTCTTCTCCTATGTAAAAGTCTCGACCATCGTAAAGTGTAGCTCCATTTTCTGGACGTACCAAGTCGAGCATACATTTAAGAAGTACGCTTTTTCCGGTACCACTTGCCCCGATTACGAGGCTCGTCTGACCTTTCTTAAATACGCCACTGACATTATCCAGTACCTGACGGTCGTTAAAAGATTTTGAGATATTTTTTATTTCAATCATAAGAACTTAATCCTGAATTGCACGGTAAGGAAGTTTAAATTATTGCTTTCAGCACTTAAAATCTGGTTAGGTTAAAAGTTCAGCTAGCAGGTAGTCGGCTATTAAAACGGCAATACAACTATTTGTTACGGCCGAGGTACTTGCCTGCCCTACTTCTAATGCTCCGCCGCGTGTATAATAGCCCTTAAAAGCCGAGATAGTAGAAATAAGAAATCCAAATACAAAGGCTTTGATTATGGCTATAAAAACATTAAAAGGCACAAAAGAGTATCTGATACCATAGATATAATCTTCGGGTGTGATAATGCCTGTTAAAGTACCTGCCAGATACCCACCAAAAATACCTAAAAAACCAGAGATAATGGCTAGCAAAGGAAACGTAAATACAGATGCCAGCAGCTTAGGTAATACCAGATACGAAGCCGAGTTGATACCCATTACCTCGAGGGCATCAATCTGTTCGGTAATTTTCATGGTGCCTAACTCACCGGCAATATTAGAGCCTACTTTTCCGGCCAGAACCACACACATAAATGTTGAGGAAAGCTCGAGCAGGGTCATGTCACGCACAATATTACTGACAATGTATACTGGCACCAGTGGGCTTACCAGATTGGCTCTGGTTTGTACGCAGGTTACTGCACCTATAAACACCGCCACAATAGCTACAATAAAAATAGAACTAATGCCGATGGCTAAACACTCGTCTAAAAACCTATTCCAATAGACTCTTAGGGTTTCTCGACGGGTAAATAGCTTTCCCAGAAATATTAAATACCTTCCTACAACAGATAACATACGTTTAAGCTAAGTTTTTAACGATATTTGCAAAGATAAGCAATTGTTTAATAACGCATTTTAGTTAGTAGATTTATATTCAAAAACCAAACCAATCGCAAAAATCAATAGACACAATGAGCCAGAAACTAATAGTTGTTACGGGAGGTACCCGCGGAATAGGCAGGGCAATTGTTGAAATATTTGCCAAAAACGGTTTCGATGTAGTAGCATCGGCCCGTAAAAGAAAAGACCTTGAGGAGTTGCAGCTTTTCATAAACACGCAATATGGTGTTCAATGTTTTACTTATGCTGCCGATTTGGGCAAAAAAGAACAAGTAACAGGTTTAGTAGATTTTATTCAGTCGCTCAACCGACCAGTGGATGTTCTGGTTAATAATGCCGGTAATTTTATTCCGGGTAATATTCATGAAGAAGAAGACGGCATATTAGAAAACCTTATTGAAACTAATTTATACAGCGCCTATTACCTGACGAGGGGCTTAGTAAAAGGTATGATAGCCCAAAAAAGCGGTCATGTTTTTAATATGTGCTCGGTAGCAAGCCTGAAAGCCTATCCGAACGGTGGGTCATACAGTATTTCCAAATTTGCTTTACTAGGGTTTAGCAAAGGTTTAAGAGAGGAAATGAAGCCACATGGTGTAAAAGTGACATCAATTATGCCCGGTGCAGTGTTAACCGATAGTTGGGCAGGAGTGGATATTCCGGCAGAAAGGTTTATGACACCAAGCGATGTTGCCCAGACGGTCTGGACGGCCTATTGTTTGTCTGACAGTGCCGTCATTGAGGAGATTGTGATGCGCCCGCAATTAGGCGACCTGTAAATAACAAAAGCCAGCTTCGGGGCTGGCTTTTGCTTGTATAATTGCTTATTGACTACTCGGTTAAGAATGGGTAATCAGACTGAACGTAGATGTCATCAAAGGCGGTTTCAGCTTTAGGGAAAGGCGATTCTTCTGCAAATTTAACAGCTTCTTCAACCTTTGCTTTTACGCGGTTATCGATTTCTTCCAGTTCTGCCTCTGTTGCAATACCGTTTGTCAGGATACGATGACGGCAAAGCTCTACGGGGTCACGCATTTTCCATTGCTCTACTTCATCTTTTGTACGGTATTTTTGTGGGTCAGACATTGAGTGCCCACGGAAACGGTAAGTTTTAAACTCAAGGAAGGTTGGCCCTTCGCCCGCTCTGGCACGGTCGGCAGCACGTTTTACGGCTTCGTGTACCATTTCAACATCCATGGCATCAACTGGTTCTGCCGGCATATCATACGATTCTCCGATGGTATATAGTTCTCTTACGTTTGATGTACGCGCAACAGAAGTACCCATGGCATAACCGTTGTTTTCAACGATAAAGATTACGGGTAATTTCCAAGTCATGGCCATGTTAAAGGCTTCGTGCAATGCTCCCTGACGAACCGCACCGTCGCCAAAGTAACACATACAAAGGTTTTGTGTACCTTTATATTTTTCGGCAAATGCAATACCTGCACCTAACGGAATTTGCGCCCCAACAATACCATGCCCACCTATGAAGTTTACTTCTTTATCAAAAATGTGCATCGAACCACCTTTACCTTTGGTTGTACCGGTTTCTTTACCGTATAATTCGGCCATTATTTTATTAGGGTCTGTACCTAATGCTAATGGGTGGCCGTGGTCTCTATATGCTGTAATCCATTTGTCGTCTTTGGTTAATGCTGAAACAGCCCCTGAAGAACACGCCTCCTGCCCAATATATAAGTGACAAAATCCACGAATCTTTTGCTGCCCGTATAACTGTCCGGCTTTTTCTTCAAATTTTCTTTGAAGAAACATAGACTCGTACCAATACATATATGTTTCTTTACTGTATTTTACCTTTGGTGCTTTTTCTTTCGTAGCTGCCATGAATCTATTTTGCTTAAAATTTATAAATGTTCTTTTGCTTAGTGGGTAGCAAATTTATGAATTAAATCATTATCGACGAAAAATATTGAGATATTCTATTGATTTATGTAGGCAATTAAGGGGAATAATGACATTAAATTTTTATAAATATGCTACTTATTACTTGTATCAAGACCATACGGGCACAAAAAAAGCCCCTGATTGTTATCAGGAGCCTATCGCATCAATTAAGAGATAACTACACTTTAATCTCTACGTCAACACCACTTGGTAATTCCAGTTTCATCAGGGCATCAACAGTTTTCGGGCTAGCCGAGTAGATGTCGATGAGACGTTTGTAAGTACAAAGTTGGAACTGCTCACGTGATTTTTTGTTAACGTGCGGAGAACGCAATACTGTGAAGATTTCTTTACGGGTTGGTAACGGAATTGGTCCGCTTACAACGGCTCCTGTAGATTTTACAGCCTTCACAATTCTCTCTGCCGATTTGTCCACCAGATTGTGGTCAAATGACTTTAATTTGATTCTGATTTTTTGTGACATTGGTTCAAAATTTTTTTAGATGAACCCCTCCGAAAGAACCATTTGCTTCAGAAAAGGGGCAAAAAATGCGTTGTTTTCACAACGCGGGTGCAAAATTATGAAAAAAATTGGAGAAAAAAGAAAGAAAATGAAAAAAACGAGAAATTTCATATAACCGTTTTGTGTTCATTACTGATATTAAAGTATTTTACCTCGGCCTTTACGTTCTCGAGTATTTTTTGTGTGCGCTCGGGGCGAGCATCAGTTATAAATACCTGACCAAACGTATGATTATCAATACTTTCGATGAGTTTGTTGATTCGTCTGTCGTCGAGTTTATCAAAAATATCATCTAGCAGTAAAATAGGTTTTACTTCTTTGTGTTTTTCTATCATTTCAAATTGTGCCAGCCTTAGGGCCATGACAAACGCTTTCTGTTGCCCCTGTGACCCGAATTTCTTGATGGGGTAGGTATCAATTTCAAATATATAATCGTCTTTATGAATGCCTTTCGTTGTTCGTTGGGCTCTTACGTCGGTTTGTCTATTCAGACGAAACTCCTGTGGAAACTCTCCACTGGCAACCTCGGATTCATAAATAATTTCTACTTCTTCGCGCCCTTCACTAATTGTGGTATAGTGTTTTTTAAAGATAGGCAGGAAGGTATCTACAAAGTTTCTTCGTTGTTTATAGATGCGTAAAGCCAGTTTCACGAGCGGGTCAGAGTAGGTATCGAGCAAGTCCTGATCAATAAAGTTACGTTCTGCAAATATTTTCAGCAGGCCGTTTCTTTGTTCCAGAATACGGTTATATTGTTGGTAGTCAGTTAGGTACTCGGTATCCATCTGTGACAACACGCCGTCAAAAAAACGTCTTCTTTCGTCGCTTCCTTCTTTGATAAGTTCGGTGTCATCGGGTGCAATGAGTACGACAGGAAACTGCCCGATATGATCAGAAATACGCTCGTATGGCTTTTTTTCGTGCATCAGGATTTTACGTTGCCCCCGCTGGATGGAACAGGTAATCTGGTGGGTTCGGTTGTTTTTTTTGAAGATGCCATCGACGAGCATAAACTCGGTATCATGATTAATATTATGGGCATCCTGGTGATGAATGGCGCTTTTACTTAGAGCCAGAAAGTAGATGGCATCGAGCAGATTGGTTTTTCCACTCCCGTTTTCGCCTACGATACAGTTCACTTCAGGAGAGAAAGTGTAGCTGGCTTCTTCATAATTTTTAAAATTAGAGAGATAGATTTTTTCTAAAAACATTCTGCTGGCTCCTATAAGAAATATCCGTGTTAACGGATTACCAATCCGTGATACGAAATTACACAATTTTCATGAAAATTTAGTTTATTTGTATCGACACTTATATTTAACCTATACATTTATGAACAAAAATACCCTGCTTTATTTTATTGCTGCCGTAGCTGCTACTGGCGGCCTTTTATTTGGTTTCGATACCGGCGTTATTAATGTAGCCCTTCCGTCACTCAGAGCGCACTTCCATTTTGGGCCGGAAATAGAAGGATGGATTGTTGGTGCTGTATTGGCAGGCGGTGCGCTTGGTCCTTTTATTAGTGGGCCGCTAACCGATATTCTGGGCAGAAAGAAAATAAACATTGTTGCTTCGCTTGTTTTCATAATTGGCTCGGTTATTACTGCTGTTGCCCCAAGTATTACTTTTCTTATTATTGGGCGGCTATTTTTAGGGCTAGCTATTGGCATTGTGGCCTCTACGGTTCCGTTATATTTAGCCGAAATTGCGCCTACCAATATGCGAGGGCAACTGGTAACTTTTTTTCAGTTAGCTATTACGATAGGCATTTTACTTTCTTATGTGGTTGGGTATTTTTTTGCTGAGCACGCCGATGGCTGGAGAAGTATGTTCTGGGCAGGGTTTGTGCCGGCAGCTATTCTGTTTTTAGGAATGTTATTTGTGCCAGAAAGCCCACGCTGGCTTATAAGCAAAGGACGAGAAACAGAAGCACTTACAGTACTGAATCGCCTGCGTACGTCAGAACAGGCAACGCTCGAGCTAGCCAATACCAAAAGAATTATCACTAGCGAAAAGCACAATAAGGCAAGCTGGAAAATGCTATTTAGCAAACGCCTGCGGATTCCGCTGTTTATTGCCGTTGGTATTTTCTTTATTCAGCAGTTTTCAGGTATTAATGCCATTATTTATTTCTCGACCGACATTTTCAAAAATGTATTTCCGAACGGCAATGAAGCCTCTCTGGCAACTGTTGGAGTGGGCATAACCAACTCGTTGGCTACTGTTCTGGCCATTGCGGTACTTGATAAATGGGGGCGTAAGCCTTTGCTTTATACGGGGCTAATTGGCACAGCCATTTGTTTATCAACGGTAGGGTTGGCGTTTTTCCTGAAAGACTCGCTCAACACAAGTGTACAACAATTTATGTTGGTTGGTGGCATATACGTTTATATCATCTTTTTTGCCATTAGCTTGGGGCCACTAGGTTGGCTGTTGATTTCGGAGATTTATCCATTAAAAATCAGAGGCTTTGCTTCAAGTATGGGGAGTTTCAACCATTGGGTGTTCGATTTTTGTGTAGCTTACACCTTCCCTATTATGGCGGCCACTTCGTTAGGTACAAATGGCGGTATCTTTTTCATTTACACGCTTGTTGTATTACTAGGGTTACTTTTTGCCAAATTTGTAGTTTTTGAAACCAAGGGTATGAGCTTAGAGGATATTGAAGCACGGTGGAAATAACATCCGGTTAAAAGTATTACCTTTTTTACGTTATATTTTAATCTCGTTTTAATAGGTTTTTCTTTCCTGAAATAAGCCTCTTTTGTTTCGTACAGGTTGGGGGTTTAGGAAAGAAAAACCTTTGTTTTATCATAAAAAAACTTCGGCTCTATAATTATAGTATAGGGCATGGCGGGGTAGTTCATCTAAAAAAAATACAAAATCTATTGCACAAGTTTTGCTTTTCAAAAGTAGAAGTATTAATTTTGCGTCCCAAAACGGGATGTTGCTGTTTTACTACTCATCTCGCTTTCAACGTATCTAAATTTTAAAATACTCCATAAATGGCTAATATTGGTAAAATCTCACAGATTATCGGACCCGTGGTTGACGTGAGTTTTGAGGGAAAAGGTTCGTTTATCCCCCCTATTCTTGATGCTTTGTCAGTAGAAAAGGCAAATGGTCAAAAAGTTATCCTTGAAGTACAACAACACCTTGGCGAAGACCGCGTACGTACCATTGCAATGGACGGAACAGAAGGTTTACAACGCGGCATGGATGTAGTACACTTAGGAACACCGATTACAATGCCTACTGGTGATGCTATCAAAGGTCGTTTGTTTAACGTAGTTGGTGAAGCAATTGACGGTTTGGAGCAAGTAACCACTCCGGGGATGTCTATCCACCGCGCGGCACCGAAATTTGAAGAATTAGCAACTTCAACCGAAGTTCTTTTTACTGGTATTAAAGTAATTGACTTGTTAGCCCCTTACGTAAAAGGTGGTAAAATCGGTTTGTTTGGTGGTGCGGGTGTAGGTAAAACCGTATTGATTCAAGAGTTGATTAATAACATTGCAAAAGCATATTCAGGTCTTTCGGTATTTGCTGGTGTAGGTGAGCGTACACGTGAAGGAAATGACCTACTCCGTGAGATGATTGAGTCTGGTATCGTGAAATACGGTGAGGCTTTCAAACACTCAATGGAAGAAGGTGGCTGGGATTTGAGCGTAGTAGATAAAGATGCCTTGAAAGAATCACAGGCAACGTTTATCTTCGGTCAGATGAATGAGCCTCCAGGAGCCCGCGCTCGTGTAGCGTTGTCGGGTCTTACTGTGGCTGAGCACTTCCGTGACGGTGACGGCGAAGGCAAAGGACGTGATATTCTTTTCTTTATCGATAATATCTTCCGCTTTACGCAAGCAGGTTCAGAGGTATCGGCCCTTTTAGGTCGTATGCCATCTGCGGTAGGTTACCAACCAACCCTTGCAACCGAAATGGGTAACATGCAAGAGCGTATTGCCTCAACAAAGCGTGGTTCAATCACATCGGTACAAGCGGTATACGTACCTGCCGATGACTTGACTGACCCTGCCCCTGCAACAACTTTTACCCACTTGGATGCTACCACGGTATTGAGCCGTAAAATTGCCGAGTTAGGTATTTACCCTGCCGTTGACCCTCTTGATTCATCTTCACGTATTCTTGCAGCTTCAGTATTAGGTGATGCACACTATAATACAGCACAACGTGTGAAAAACATCTTACAACGTTATAAAGAGCTTCAGGATATTATTGCCATTCTTGGTCTGGAAGAGTTATCAGAAGAAGATAAACTGGTTGTATCGCGTGCGCGTCGTGTACAACGTTTCTTGTCACAACCATTCTTCGTGGCAGAACAGTTTACAGGTTTGAAAGGTGTATTGGTTGATATTAACGATACAATCAAAGGCTTTAACCAAATCATGGACGGTGATTATGACCACCTTCCAGAAGCGGCCTTCAACCTTGTTGGTACTATTGAAGATGCCGTTGTGAAAGGTGAAAAATTGATTGCAGAAGCGAATAAACAATAACAATGAACTTAGAAATAATTACCCCCGACAAAAAAGTATATACTGGCGAAGTAAACTCTGTTTCTTTTCCGGGTAGCGAAGGTCGTTTTCAGGTATTGAAAGACCATGCTCCTATTGTCAGTACACTTGCCAAAGGTGATTTGGTGATTGAAACAAATGGTAAAAAACAAACATTTGTAGTAGATGGTGGTGTAGTAGAAGTAGTAAAAAATAATATCTTGGTACTGGCAGAAGCCGTAGCCTAGATTTTTATATAGTATTAAAAGAGGCATAGATACCTATGCCTCTTTTGTTTTTTATAGGAATCTGAGTAGTTTTACTAAAAAAGTACTTAATAAAAAAATCCTTTTACTAACCAAATTTGTTGTTTTAGCAACGGGTTCGACGAATTTATTCGGCTAAAATAATGTTAAATCGTTTCAGAATCTTTTACGCTCCATTATGCTTATCGATAATCATGGCAGACCAATCAATTACCTGAGGTTAGCAGTTACAGACCGCTGTAACCTGCGCTGTTTTTATTGTATGCCCCAAGAAGGTATTCAGTATTTGCCTAAACCTCATTTGTTGAGCTATGAAGAAATGATTCGCCTTGTAAATATTCTGGCCGAAATGGGCGTAAATAAAGTTCGGATTACCGGAGGTGAGCCTTTTCTGAGAAAAGATATTATGCCTTTTCTGTGGAAATTATCAGAAATAAACGGCATCAATCAAATCAGTATTACAACCAATGGCGTGCTTACGGCCCCTCTTGTACCTGAACTGAAAAAACTGAGGGTGCATTCGGTTAACCTCAGCCTTGACTCGCTCGACCGCCAGCGTTTTTTTGAAATTACCCGACGCGACGAGTTTCGGCAGGTATGGCAAACATTAGAGGCTTTACAAGCGCATGATATTCCGGTTAAAGTTAATACCGTGGTGATGTCGGGCAAAAACGACGAAGATATTTTATCGATGGTTGAACTGGCACGTAAGCAGCGCGTATCTGTAAGATTTATTGAAGAAATGCCCTTTAATGGCGCAGGCCTTAGGCCAGAACAATTGCAGGATTTCTGGAGCTATAAGCGTATCATAGACCTGATTCGCTCGGTATACCCAGATATGTACAAGCTGCCTGACGAGCCTACTTCTACTTCGTATAATTATCAGATTCCGAACTTTAAAGGCAATATTGGCGTTATTGCTGCTTTCAGCCGTACTTTTTGTGGTACTTGCAACAGGCTCAGAGTAACCCCAACAGGAGTTTTTAAAACCTGTTTGTACGACGACGGCGTTTTTAATGTGCGTGATTTTATGCGTCAGAAACTTTCTGACGAACAAATTAAGTTATTAATCCATGATGCCTTACAAAACAGGGCAAAAGACGGATTTGAGGCCGAAAACAAAAGGAAAAATCTGGTTTCGGAATCAATGACTACCATTGGAGGCTAAGAATTTATTTCATACAATTGTTAAATTTTCAAACGGGTCGCCGTAACGATAAAAAAATATGTTAAAAGCAGAAATGATTACCGATAAGGGAACAATGCTTATCGAGTTCTATGAAAACGATGCTCCTATTACAGTGAACAACTTTGTGACGCTAGCCAAAAAAGGATTTTACGATGGCTTGAAATTCCACCGTGTTATTCCTGATTTCATGATTCAGGGCGGTGACCCAACCGGAACAGGTGCAGGTGGCCCGGGTTATAGCATTCCTTGCGAACTAACAGGTAATAACCAATACCACGACAGAGGTGTGCTTTCGATGGCGCACAGAGGCCGCAACACTGGTGGTTCACAGTTCTTTATATGCCATAATCGTTCTAATACCCAACACCTCGACCGCAACCATACTTGTTTTGGTAAAGTTGTTGATGGCATCGAAATAGTTGATTTGATTCGTCAGGGAGATAAAATCCAGAAGGTTAATATCCTTGAAACAGAAGCCTGATTTTGAAAAATTTTTGTAAAAACTGCTTGGTTTGAAATATTTCCGGGCAGTTTTTTGTTTACCAAATAACGTACACAGAAACAAACTACCCTATGCAAGAAAGTAATACACTTATTGGATTTCTACTGACCGCTTTTCTGGCAGGTTTTATCTCCATTTTCATGCCTTGTATTTATCCAATAATGCCTATGACTGTCAGTTTCTTTACCAAGCAGTCGCAAGGTACCCGTAAAGCCGCATTTTATGGTTTTTCTATCATGTTTGTGTTTGCCCTTATAGGCTTGGTAGCAATGGCTTTCGGGGCCCCGTTTCTTAATTTTATTAGCACACACTGGGTTCCTAACCTTATATTCTTTATTATTTTCATTCTGTTCGGGATTTCCTTATTAGGAGCCTTCGAGATTGTGCTACCATACAACGTTGTTAATAATATTGACAGGATGTCAGAAAAAGGCGGGCTGTTGGGTATTTTCTTTATGGCACTTACGCTGGTAGTGGTTTCGTTCTCGTGTACGGTTCCGTTTGTAGGCTCTTTGCTTATTTTAGCCGCCAAAGGCGAGGTCTGGAGGCCCCTTGTAGGTATGCTGGCATTTGGCTTACCATTTGCCATTGTTTTTACCTCTCTGGCCCTGTTTCCGCAATGGCTGAAAAGCCTACCTAAATCGGGGGGCTGGATGAACGAGATGAAAGCCGTTTTCGGTATTCTGGAATTTGCGCTGGCACTAAAATTCCTGAGTAATATTGATTTAACTTACCATTTCAACCTTATTTCACGTAATATTTTCTTAGGCATCTGGATAATTATTTTTGCTGCCGTAGGCTTATATATTTTAGGGGTTATCAGGTTACCTAAAGACAACAAGGTTACCAAATATAGTGTACAGAGAATTGCTTTTGCATTATTGTTTTTTGCGTTTACTGCCTATATGGCCTCAGGTTTTTTAAAAGGCCGCGAGTTAAGCATCCTTTCGGGTTTACTGCCGCCTAAAGCTCTGAATACGGCTCCGATAGATGGCTCAAAACTACGCCCTTTGCCACACGATTTACAGGGTTTCTACGATTATGACGATGCCCTGGCGTATGCCAAAGAAGTAAACAAGCCTTTGTTTATCGATTTTACGGGTTATGCCTGCGCAAACTGCCGTAAAATGGAAGAGAACGTATGGCCTAAGCCTGAAGTGCTTGAAAGGCTTAAAAATGAGTTTGTGATTGCTTCTTTATATGTTGATGACAAAAAGGCACTGCCAAAAGAAAAGCAATATACATCGAAATACGACGACGAATTGAAAGAAACCATTGGTGATAAAAACATGGACATTGAAATTACCAAGTATAATAACAATGCCCAGCCTTTTTATGTTATTGAAGATACAAACGGCAAAATAATTGTGAAACAGCCAATAGGTTATAGCTCAAAAGAAGACTTCATCAAGTTTCTGGATGAGGGTATTAGCAACTTCAGGAAATAGGCTGATTTGCCTGCTCCTTAAACAAATGTTCAACTTCTGTTTCGGTGAATCGTGCTTTTCGGTTAATAGCCTTTTTTAAAAGTTTCATGTACTGATACTTTGTAATTTCGATAGCTCCGAAACGCTTTACGTTATCATTGATAAACTGGGTATCCAGCAATTCAAAGTTCTGCTTTCTGAGTAGTTCCATCAGGTAATGAAAGGCCACTTTCGAGGCATTTGGCTCGCTGTAAAACATCGATTCACCAAAAAACGCCGCTCCGATAGAAACCCCGTATAGGCCTCCTACCAAACGATTATCCATATAGGCTTCTACGCTATGGGCAAAGCCCATTTCATGCAAACTGGTATAGGCATTTATTATTTCTTCTGAAATCCAGGTATCTTCCGAGTCTTTTCTGGGCATTGCACACGCCTTCATTACTCCTCTGAAATCATAATCGAGGCGTATTTCAAATTGTTGTTTATTGAGCAAAGATCTCAAAGATTTTGCTGGCTTATAGGTATCAATCGGTATAATAGCACGGGGGTCAGGTGCGTACCAGTACAATGTTCCGTCGGCATCTGCCATTGGAAAAATACCGTTAATGTATCCATATATTAAGTCGTCCGCGGAAAGTACAGTCATCGAATTATTGGCATGAAATATAACAAAGATAAACAAAAAAAGGAGAAAAACTAAAGTTTTCTCCTTTTTCTTCTATCATAAATCTTTAATTTTTCTTGGCTTTCGGAGACTCAAAAATCATCTTTCCCTTTTCGTCATATTCTCGTATCAGAAAGGGTTCAAAGGCGGTATCAAAGCAGTCTTTAGCATATTGCATTTCTTTTTTTCGCTTGTTTCCTACCGGAAAATACTCTATCCACTGGCCTACTTTCACGCTATCGTCCAGAAACCCTTGTTCGGCTAAAGTACCGCTTTCGTTAAAGCGCATATATTCGCCGGTTACTTTATTAAAGTTCCGTGGTATTACTTCTTTTATTTTTTGCTGGGCATCATCGTAATAACTGATTTCGGCATCGCGGGCAAAACCTTTATCGTAATACTCTTTGTTGAGGAGATTATTGTTTTTATCGTAGGTTTCCCAACGGCCATGTTTTGTGCCCATATAATACCAGCCTTCTTCTATGAGTACATCGCCCAGATATTTTTTATAGGGGCCGTGCATGAGGTCATTTTTGGCTTTATCACGGCCTATGCCTTCCACTATTCTGTTAGCTTTGTGGTCAAACCAATATAAATGGCGGCTATATGGGTTTGGTTGCTTGTATTCTCTCAGGGTATAAAATTCGGTATAGGTCAGGCGGCTTCCACTCCCCTGACGCAGAATTTGTCGTTCAACCTTAATGCCTTCGTAATCGCGCCCGTTAAATTCTTTTTTAAGGCTTTTAAGTTGTTTTTTTACTTTCTTAAAGCCTTTTGTTATCTTCAGACCCAAATCAGGCAAGGTTTCTGTGGCGAATTTCTTGGCATCATCAACGCTCGAAATACTTAAATCTGTTGCGGGCAAAGAGGCATTCTGCGACCCCAGAATTGACGACGAGGCCCCCGCCGAACCAGACGCCGATGCCGACACCTTAGGCCCGCTTACTTCAACAGGGCCATTTTTAACGGCATCTTTCAAAAAGTCTTTAGCCGACCTCTTCTTGGCTGTTGGAACCGAACTTGGTGTTTGCGCCACAGCATTTATACTTGCCAGCAGGCTTACACCCACCATTACTGATAACCATTTCATGTTTGATAAAAGCTATTAACTCTGTATATACAAACGATACACCTCTGAAAAAATTTTAACCTTTGTTACTTTTGGTTTTTGAATATAGGGTAAAAATAACATCTTTCATGCCAAACGAATATCAAAAACACAAAAAAAGCAGAAGCATACGCCTCTGCTTTTTATCACTACACTTACCTAAACCCTAAAACTCCATGGGAACACTTACACTTGTAGTATCCCAGGCGATGGTTAAAACCTTATCATCAGTAGTGATTGTAAGTTTTTCAAGTGGTTGGTCCAGTTTTTTTACTGGTACTGTTACCTCTGCTACGTTTTTATCTTTGATTTTATCGTAGTTATAAGCACCCCACTGTTTCAACTCACTGTTTAATATGATTGTCCACTCTTTTTCTCCTAGTTTAGAGAAGAGTGTGTATGTACCTGCTTTGATTGATTTACCACCGAATTTTACATTTTTAAGAAAAGTAATTTCAGTTGCTTCATCGGCACCTGTTCTCCATACTGTTCCGAACTTTTCTAATCCACCAAAAATTACACGTCCTTTTTTAGAAGGTTGTCCGTAAGTAACTTTTACGTTTTTACTTTCAGCCGTTACATGTGGGCTGGCTTTTTGAGCAAATGTTAAAGAAGTAATCGAAAACAAGAAAGAAAGGAGTAATAATGTTTTTTTCATAGTCTGATTTTAAAATTAGTTATTTATGGTATATGGGTATTAACGAAAAAAGGACACATTTAGTTTAAGAATAAACCCTGAAAATTATTCTTTTGTTTTTTCGGCAAACAACTTAGCCATTTCACGAGGGTTTGTTGGTTTTGTGTTTACTTTATCCGATTCAATTAAACCATCACGAAGCCTGATAATCCGGTGTGAGTATTTGGCAATGTCTTCTTCGTGTGTTACCATTACAATGGTATTTCCTTTTGAATAAAGCTGGTCGAACAACTCCATGATTTCATACGATGTTTTCGTATCAAGGTTACCCGTTGGCTCATCGGCCAGCAGAATACTGGGGTCGTTTACCAATGCTCTGGCAATGGCTACACGCTGGCGTTGCCCACCCGAAAGCTCATTCGGTTTATGATGCGCACGTGTTTCAAGCCCAACACTTTTGAGGATACTCATGGCCTTTTCGATTCGTTGAGACTTCGTATAACCGGCATAAATAAGCGGAAGGGCTACATTCTCGAGTGCCGACTGGCGGGGCAAGAGGTTAAAGGTCTGAAACACAAACCCGATTTCTTTATTTCTTACTTCGGCTAATTCGTTTTCACTCATGCGGCTTACATCTTTGTTATTCAAAATGTATTGCCCTGCTGTGGGTGAGTCCAGACAGCCAATGATATTCATGAGCGTAGACTTACCCGACCCCGAAGGTCCCATAAATGCTACGTACTCTCCTTTATTGACCGAAATAGTAACTGATTTTAAGGCATCAATTATTTCGCTACCCATAATGTAGCGTTTAGAAATATTGGTAGTCTCGATTATTTTCATTAGCAATTATGAATGAGTGAGTAAATGTATTAATAAAAGTTGTCGGGGCAGTTTTTATTAATTCAAGTTCAAATATATTTTATCATTCAAAGCCAGCCTTGTTTTTTTCCATCAATGCTTTTTGGGCTTGATAGATGGAAAGAAACGCTTGATAATCGGTAGGAGTGCTTAAGACCTGAAGCTTTTTCAGGCCATCGTCGGCGTAGTTTTCCAAGCCTATTTTCAGCGATTGTATGGCATATAACTTCCATAATTCTATACTGTTTTCGTTGAGTTGCAGGGCGTTAAACAGCAGTGTATATGCTTGGTTAGGTTGCTTTAGTTGCTGGTTGTAAAAATCGACAACTTTCTTTAATAGATAAGGGTTTAAAGGGCTTATTTTTAGCGCATTATCAAAGTCTTTTTTATTGCTGGCATTTTTTAGCAGTTCTTCTGCCTGTACTTCTTGATACTCACGGATGGTTGATTGATAATCTTGTTTTTGCAAAACCTCAACCGAACTTTTATCGCCGGCCTTACCCAGATGCACAAGGGCTTTTTCGTATACTCCTTGCTGTAAATACCACATTCCGGCCACCTGATTATAGAGTTGTTTTTTTCGGGTAGAATCGTTTGCCAGAATAGCCAGTTGCTTCAACCCTTCCAGTTTATCTTCGCGGTAATAGTTCTGACAGGCAATGGCGTATTCCAAATCTTCAAAAAAGCCTTGATTAACGGCTTTAAGCTGTAAACGCCGGAGCGTATTACTTGAGTAAGTAAATAAAGGGTTATTAAATGTAGAAAGGTTATATAATACTGCAAACTGGCTTACATTAAGGGCAGAATCGGCATTTAATCTGATTTCGGCCTTTTCTGGTTTATGCGTAGCGTTTAAAACAGCCGTTTGGTTAGCTAGCAAACCTACATAAGTACTTTTGTCTTTTACGTTGCTGAGGGTGTCCTGCCTGTTATATTTCAGCCGGAATGCCAACAGGTTAGCTTCGGCCAGCTCACAGTTTGTGCAATGCTTCTGTGCTAGTTGCAGGTAATGGCGCGTAGAGTCTATGACTTTGGTTTTCTCATAAAGCCATGCCAGATTTGTGAGTATCTGCTGATTCTCAGGGAATTTCTTTACCCCTGCCTGCAATGTAAAAAGTGCATCAAAAAACATATCTTTTTCCTGAAATATCTTGCTTAAACCCGCATAAGCATACGGGCTAGGATTTTTTTCGAGTGCGTTTTTCAGAAATAATCCTGTATTCTCTTTGTCGTTCATTTCCATCGCCAAAGTAGCCAGCGAGTAGTTAGATTTATGGTTGCGCACATCCGAATGGGTTGCTTCTTTATAAAATGCCTCGGCATAGGGCAGGTCGTTAACTGATTTATAATAATCGGCTATATTGTTGTAATAACCCGCCGATACCTCATAATAGGCATAAAAGTGTTTCAGCGAAAGCACCGTTACAATACCAACCACCGCCCCTAAACGAAACAACGATAACTCGATGAACTGTGGTTTATATAAAATGCGGTGTATAGGCAAGCCTTTTTGCAAAGCCTGTATGTAGTTCAGAATAACGTACAGGAAAAACGCAAAACCTACTACCAGATGTGCAATAACAATAAAGTTTTCGAACGCATCGGTGAGGGGGTCATTACCTGTGGCATAAGCCTGCCCAAGCGTTGCAGTAGCAATAATGGCCAAACCTAAATATACCCAACTACCTATGGTGCGGAACTGGAAATTTGCCGACTCCTCGCTGGCATTTCTGAAACCCCAGATACCCAGTATGGTAGAAACCAGATAAAACAGAATCGGACTTATGGCCAGAATACTCCAGTCAATATAAAGATTTTGTTTCAGGAAAATCAGGAGGACATTTAACAGATAGATGCTCGAAATTATCAAAAACTGCCCAAGTGAACTTTTTCCTTTTATACCTGAATTAGAAACAACCCATACCAATGAAGCAACGTTTTCGTGCGCTACAAGCAAGATAAATAACACTGTAAGCACAATTGCTCCCAAAGACCCGTAAGCTGCTATGGATAAAAAAGGATGGCTTGATTTTGCATAGTAAGCAATAATACCAGCCGTTAGTAAAGTTATGCCCGAAAAACTCAGGAATTTTTTCAGGAAACTGGCTTTTGTGGCAAAATTATTGAAATAAAATGCCAGACCCGCAAAAGCAGCGAAAGCTATCAGAAAGGCCGCCTGATTGGTTGTGTTGAAGATATTCTCGAAGCGTAAAGTAACGAGTACCCCTGCCAGAATTATCATGCCACCTAAAAACCAATAGCGCGATACTGACGAAAACGCCGCTACTAGCATATTCAGCCCTATGACAAAGCACCCTAAAAACAGGTATGTGGCCACGGTGTTAACTTGCATGGTTGAAGCCAGAAACCGCTCTTTAACCAAATAGGCATTGCCATTGATGGTATATTTTAATTGCCCGTCTGAAAAAGAATCGGCTATGGTTGGTATTTCGTCAAGCTCGCTGAGGGTGTCCCAGTGCAATACATTACCAAGCCCATAGTACCAATGCACCCCTAACATTGCCACTGCTATAAGCAGTATTATAAAAAAAAGGAGAAATATTAATTTTTCTGTTCGAGACCAATTTTGCCAAAAAAACAAGTTATACATACGCTTTCTGAAAGTTTTCCACGTGAAACACCTAGTTATCCACAGCTTATTCACATAGTAAGAGAAATATTTGAGCCGTGAAGATAACGTAAAAACATTGTTTCATTATATTTGTGATTCTAAAAAACCAAACATACTGACCATGACGCTTCATAAAGAAGGCACAGGAACCATTGCTTTAACAATTATCGGATTAGTAATTCTTAACGGAGTAGTAAGGTATTTCTTACCCGACAACACCCTTGTTCATAATATTCTGTTAGGGGTAAGTTTTGTTTTCCTGATTATTATTCTTCAGTTTTTTAGGAAACCTACCCGTGTAACCACTGTGAACCCTAAACACGTGATTGCCCCTGCCGACGGTAAGGTTGTTGTAATTGAGGAAGTGGTAGAAACCGAATATTTTAAAACTCCTCGCCGACAAGTTTCAATTTTTATGTCGCCCGTGAATGTGCATATCAATTTCAACCCTATTTCGGGCATTGTATCTTACTTTAAATATCATGCCGGAAAATACTTGGTGGCATGGCATCCTAAATCAAGCACCGACAACGAAAGAACTACCATTGTAGTAAAGCATGAAAACGGCACCGAAGTGTTGTTCCGTCAGATAGCCGGAGCTTTGGCACGCCGCTTATGCTGGTATGTAAAAGAAGGGCAGAAAGTAGAGCAAGGCACTGAGTTCGGGTTTATTAAGTTCGGCTCAAGGATTGATATATTTTTACCTCTTGATGCAAAAATTCTGGTTAATATCGACGACAGACCCGTGGGCGGAGAAACTGTTATTGCCGAATTAGCCTAAGCAAGTCTATTTATTTCTTCTTTTTCGCTAATGGCACTTCATAACGAACTTGGAAACAAGGCAGAAGCAATGGCCGAAAAATTTTTGTTAGAGAAAAACTATTTAATTCTCGACAGAAATTATGTTTTCGGGAAAGGAGAAATTGATATTATTGCCCAAAAAGAAAACTGGTTGTTTTTTGTAGAAGTGCGGGCGCGTACGGAAACAAATCATGGTTTTCCTGAGCAAACCATTTCAAAATCAAAAGCTGGCCTGATTATCAAAACAGCCGAAAACTATATTTTTCAGAAAGGCTGGCGCGGCAATGTGCGTTTTGATATTATAGCCATTACTATTGGCCCGCCTTTCGAGATACTTCATTTTGAAGATGCCTTTTTCTAGAATAACTCTCCCATTTTGTATTTAGGAACAATATTCAGGTGTTTATAGGCTTTTTCGGTTGCTTCACGACCACGAGCCGTACGTTTCAGATACCCTTCCTGAATCAGAAAAGGCTCGTATACTTCTTCAATAGTTTCGGCCTCCTCTCCTACTGCCGTAGCAATTGTTGACAAGCCCACTGGCCCCCCTTTAAATTTCTCGATGATGGTCTGTAAAATACGGTTGTCCATATCGTCAAGGCCGTCGTGGTCAACATCTAATGCTTTCAGGGCTATCTCGGCAATTTCGAGGGTAATTTTGCCGTCGCCTTTTACCTGAGCAAAATCGCGGGTACGTCTGAGCAGGTTATTGGCAATCCGTGGTGTGCCACGGCTTCGGCGGGCAATTTCAAAAGCTCCTTCATCGCTAATAGGAGTATTGAGTATGTATGACGACCGCCTTACAATTTTTGAAAGCAACTCGGCATCATAATATTCCAGACGGGAATTGATACCAAATCTGGCTCTGAGTGGCGAAGTAAGTAATCCGGCTCTGGTGGTTGCACCTATCAGCGTAAAGGGATTAAGGCTAATTTGTACGCTTCGGGCATTCGGGCCGGAATCGAGCATAATATCAATCTTATAATCTTCCATAGCCGAGTAGAGGTATTCCTCTACAATCGGATTCAGGCGATGTATCTCATCAATAAACAGTACGTCGAAAGGGTCAAGGTTTGTTAACAAGCCCGCGAGGTCACTGGGTTTGTCCAGCACAGGGCCTGAGGTTATTTTAATGTTTGTACCTAACTCGTTAGAAATAATGAGCGACAGGGTTGTTTTTCCTAAACCCGGAGGGCCATGTAATAGTACATGGTCGAGAGCCTCTTGCCTTTGTTTGGCTGCCAGCACAAACACTTTCAAGTTTTCAAGCACTTTATCCTGCCCCGTAAAATCGTCGAACGAAAGCGGTCGAAGGGCTTTTTCAATTTCTTTTTCACCTGGTGAAAGAGCTTCACTATCTCCTTTTATATAATCTTTTCGCATGAATTCTTTGAGAAAACTCTCTCTTTTTATCAATCAAATATACGATATTTTCCGTTTTTCTTTCGTATAAACCAAAAGAAAAAGCAAGATAGATAAAAATAACAGTATGGCTATTGAAGATATTATTTTACCAGCAGGATACCCCCCGTTTTGGTTATTTTAGGGCGATACGGGAAGTACTTACTTTTGTAACTGATAACGAAGGCATACAGCATCGGAGCCATTGTCTGGCCTTTGTAGGAGCCATCCCACATACGTTCCGGCTCGAACGACTCAAAAATGATTTCTCCCCAACGGTTATATATTTTAAGGTCAAAGTCAGTAATAAACTCATTAATTACGGTAAAGGTATCGTTAAGGCCATCGCCATTCGGGCTAAATACTTCTGGCACAAACAAGACTGGCTCACAACCTTCTTTTACCAACACTTTGTCGGTTGTGCCGCAGGTAGTACCATTAGCAAACTTGTTATCGACCTTAACACTGTAAGTTGCCAACGCACTTATGGTAATGGTTGGGGTTGTTTCGTTGGTTGGCCGCCACAAGTACTGAGGGTCATAGATATTCTGAGCCTTAGGGTCAAGCACCATTGTTTGCCCACGCAATACACAAACAAAGGCCGAGTCGGGCAGGTTAACCACAGGCGCGGGCTTTATATAAAGGGTATCTGTAAAAACAAAGTCATTACATTTTTCTTTGAGTAAATCGCCCAATATAGGCAGGTTTACGTTTTTACTTATAACCGTTTCGGACAAAACCTCTATTTTCATTTTAACAATGTAGCGTCCGGGTTTTTCATAAGTATGCGAGGTTTGCTTTCCTGTTCCGGTAGCTCCATCGCCGAAGTCCCAACTTACATTGGCTTTCATAGGGCTACAAATACCCTGTGTTTCAAAAATGGTGGGCTGCCCCTGACACGTACCCTCAAAAGTGGCATTGGGGCCATCGCCATCTTGTTTTTGTTTGGCCTGTACCACATTCGGAAAACCAAACTGGCTCGTGCCTATTACTGGTGTTCCTAAACCTGTATTATAAGGTATGTAACCTATGATACTGGCATTGCCTACTATTTCCGGCTGAGAGATATACGGGAGTTGGTCGCTGCCGTCAACAGCCATGTAAATAAACTTCGAGCCTCCCCCATTTACAGGGCCCATCTGTAAAGCTCCAAAGGCATCAACCGCCGAAGAGTCTATTTTAATTTTCTTACTGGCTATTTCAACGGGGTCTTTGAGGTTCAGGTTTAACTGATAAAGATATGACTTCTCGCCTTTTGAGGGGTCGCCACGCAAGGTAGTATATAGTTTTTCGCCATCCTGCGAGAACTCCAGCCCATACACTCTTGGTGGTACTTTCACCCCGAGGTCAATAGTCTGCGTGAGTTTGAGGTCACCGTTTTCTGGATTAATGTCAAAAATCTCGATATAGTTTTTACCATTCTTTACAAAGGCCACGGCCATTTTATCGCCGCCAGACGAAATCCGCATATACCCTGTTGTATCAGAATGTGCCATGCCAACGGCCTGCGTCCTTTCGGTAGTACCCGTTGAGTCAACTTTCAGAATTCTGAACTCGTTGGTCTGGCTGTCATGCGTATAAATATAGAACCCTGTTTCGTCCTGTGTTTTACGGGCGGCAATTTGAGTGCTTGTTGAATAACTTACCGGAATATTTTTTTCTACAACTGCGCCTTGCCCGTTGTTTCGCCGTAGGTCAATAATACTGTATGACAAAAGCCCTGTGTCTTTATTAAGGGTGTAAGCATAATACAGGTGATGCGGACACTCGTTGCAAGAACTTTTAGGAATAATGATTGACGACTGCGTAGAGGTATTAGTACCGCCTAAATCGCTGTTGTCGAGCGGAGGCACAAATGCCAGCGGTTTGTCGTCACGTCCATAAATTTTTACGCCGTCGGTATAAAACACCAGATTGTTTTTTGAGTCATATACCATAGCCACGCCTTCAGGCGAGTCGATGGGATTATCCTTTGAAGATTCAATGGGAATATAAGAAGGGTCGGGGGTGTCTGAGTCACCATACAAATCACCCGAGTTAGCAAGGGTGTCTTTGGGTAGAGTAGATGTTGGCGCAACCCCGAACTCAAGGGTAGCTCCTTTTCCGAAATACCATTTTTCGGCCCCGCCGCCGCCTGATTGCTGCAAACAGAATTTAACGTTTATTTTGGCTGTGCGCGAGCATTGGCCCGTTGAATCAAAAACTTCAACAGAATAGCATCCGGCAGAATCGACCTCAATTGTTGGGGTAGTTTGCCCTTTCGGGAACCAAAGGTAAGAAACACCTTTAGGGGCAGTACCGCCGCCACCTAACAAAGAGTAGGGGTCGAGCTTTACCTTCTTACCATCGCACACGGTTGTGTCGGCACTGGTTTTTCCGAAAAATTTAGGTTGGGTCGGGGGAGTACTGATTGTAATTGTTTTGCTTACGGGTGGCTGTTGCACATTTCCAACTGTGCGAATGAGCGTAACAGTATAAATACCGGGCTTACTGTAATTATATTTAGGATTACGGATATTTGAGACATCGTTAGTGGTAGAGGGGTCGCCAAAGTCCCATTGCCAAGCTGTGGCATTTTTTTCAGTATCAAAAAAAACGGTGGGTTCTGTACAGTCGGCTGCGGGCGCACCGGGTACTGCCGGAACAGCCGGAGAGCCAATACACAATTTACCGCCTACATAAAAATCCTGACAAAATGAAGAAAATGGAATATAGGACAATGAGGCTACTACAAAAAAAATCCTTAGATTAGTACCAATACCACCCCACATATTTCGTTAAATATTATAAATACTAACTTATGACAAAAAATTTAGAAATTTATGTTTTGATTGTAAATTTTTAACGAGTTTAGAAACAAGAATATTTGATTTTAAATCATAAAGATTTCTATTTTGCTGAAAAACCGCTTTTTAGGTACACTCAAACACCAAATCTGATAATATTAACGTTATTTTGTGAATAAGTGCTATAAAATACCGCTATATTACACAAAAACCTTGTAGTAAAACCAGTACAATGAGCTTTGGAATGAAATTTGCTTTAGAAATACATCGTTATATGCTATAAAATTTGGCAATGGAAAAACTTTATTTACGAATTGTCCTTTTGTGTTTTGTTTGTCTGAACGGCTTTGCACAAGACCCCCAGTTTTCGCAATTTTATGCAGCACCGCTTTTTCAGAATCCTGCTTTTGCAGGTGGTGCTTATGCTCCAAGGCTAATAGCCAACTACCGTAACCAATGGCCTTCTATTAATGCCAACTTTGTTACATCGTCTTTTTCTGTTGACCATTATCTTGAAAAACTTAATAGTGGTATCGGGCTTCTGGTTGTGAATGACTCACAAGGGCCGGGCCGATTAAAAAGTACCGAGTTCAGCGGTATATATTCGTATCAGGTACAAATCAATGAAGAGAACTTCCTTCGTTTGGGGGTTCAGGGAACATATTCCAGTAAAAGCCTTGATTATCTGGGCTTAACCTTCGGCGACCAATATGATAATCAGGGTTTAATTCCAGGAAAAAATACACTAGACCCCTTCGGAACAAAGCAGCCAAGTATTAATATGGTTGATTTCAGTGGTGGGGCCTTATTTTATAATAGCCGTTCGTGGTTAGGGCTTGCCGCACACCATATTAATCAGCCAGCTTTTAGCTTTATGAACAACGGAACAGGCATAGATTCATACCTGCCCATGAAACTAAGTGTGAGCGGCGGGTTGAAAATACCTTTGGCTAACCCTTATTCAAATGCAGCTAATGCTGACCGCGAGTTTTCGGTGTCTCCGGCTTTTTTATATAAAAGACAAGGCAAGTTCGACCAACTGGACCTAGGTTTTTATGCCACCTATTCGCCTATTACCTTAGGAATGTGGTACAGAGGTATTCCTATTAAAAAGAGAGATATTACCCGTACCAACCACGATGCCCTCATTTTTCTGGTTGGCGTACGTCAGGACAACTTCTCGATCGGGTATAGTTATGACATCACTATTTCTAGTTTAGGGGTTTCAACCGGAGGCTCACACGAGATTTCAATTGCGTATCAGTTCGACCCCATCGAACGTAGCCGAACAAGAAACAGGCGATTGAAAAAAGAATTATCTTGCCCCAAATATTAATTATTACATAGAATATTTCGTTTTTTGCGCAAAAGGTTTGGTAATCCAAGCCTTTTTTGCGTTATATTGCAATATATTTCTAAAACAAACCAAAAAACAGCTCTAAAAATCTTATGGAAAAAAGTATTTGGCGTAAGAAGCCATTATCAGCCTATGAAGCTGATTTCAATAATAACCAACTAAAAAGAGTACTCGGAAGATGGGAATTAACTTCGCTTGGTATTGGTGCCGTAATTGGTGGAGGGATTTTCGTATTGACCGGTGTAGCAGCACATGACTGGGCGGGTCCGGCTCTTGCAGTGGCCTTTGTAGTAGCTGGTCTGGCTTGTACATTTGCCGCTCTTTGTTATGCTGAGTTTGCTTCTATTTTACCAGTTGAAGGCTCTGCGTATGCGTACTCTTACGGAACCATAGGAGAGTTTTTTGCATGGTTTATTGGTTGGAACCTCATTCTTGAATACATGATGGGAGCTACCACAGTAGCCGTTAGCTGGTCGGGGTATTTCGAGAAATTCTTACACCTGTTCCATATTGAGCCACCAGTATGGCTCATGAACGATCCTTTTACAACCCATGAAAAATTGGTTGAAATTGCTAAAGCTACCAATCAGGCAGCACCAGAAATGGGCTTCTCAATGAATTTACCGGCTTTTCTTATTGTATGGTTGGTAACTTATATTCTTGTAAAAGGTATAAAAGAAGCAGCCAGCACCAATAATATTATTGTAATCACGAAGGTATCGGTAGTTATTTTTGTAATTATTGCAGGTGCATTTTTTGTTGATACTGCAAACTGGACGCCTTTTATTCCGACACCAGTAATCGACGACCAAGGTCAGCAACATTTTGGTTTGCAGGGTATTGTTACGGCTGCAAGTATTATTTTCTTTGCCTATATTGGTTTCGATGCCGTTTCAACACAGGCCGGTGAAGCCATTAATCCGAAAAAGGACGTACCTTTTGCCATTATTGCTTCGTTAGTTATTTGTACCTTATTATATATATTGGTTTCGTTGGTACTTACCGGAATGGTTAAATATGATACCCTCGACAAAAAAGCTCCGGTAGCACAGGCTTTTGCCGATCAGGGTCTTACATGGGCAGTTTATATCATTACTATTGCAGCTATTGCGGGTCTTACCTCTGTAATGCTTGTAATGATGTTGTCACAAACCCGTATTTTTCTTGGTATGTCGAAAGACGGCTTATTGCCTTCGTTCTTCCGTGAAATTCACCCACAATTCAAAACTCCGTGGAAAAGCACTATTCTTGTCGGAGCCATTGTGTCGTTAGTAGCCGCATTTACACCTATCGACAAAGTATCTGAAATGACAAGCTCAGGAACCCTACTGGCATTTGCCATGATATGCGGTGCTGTGTGGTTGCTGCGTGTGCGTGAACCAAATCTGGTACGCCCTTACAAAGTACCATTGTTGCCTGTAATTGCAACGCTAGGTATTGTTTGTAATCTTTATCTGATGTGGAACCTACGTGTTGATACCAAAATTGCATTCCTTGTATGGGGTGTATTAGGTACCATCATTTATTTCTTATACAGCCGAAACAGAAGTAACCTGAATAATTCGAATTCGGGCAAAGCTCCTAAAATATAAACAAGTAAAATTGAACAACAGCAGAGGGTCTATTCTAACAGAGTAGACCCTCTTTTTGTCTGTAATCTACATTAGATACTCTTTGCACTTGCTTATTACCTGCGCCTGACAATTACTTACCTGCCCGCCACAACAATAGATGGCTTATTGTGGTTTAATGCTTAAAATAAGGCTTGCTTTTATTAATTCATATAAAATTTCTAATTCATGGTTTAATGTAGGTTTATGGCTTAGTCTTAACTTTTGTGGTTACAACTTTTACTATTAAAAAGTCGTCTTAATAAAAATCGTATTGCTTAGCTATCTAGCTATGAAAACAATAATATTAGTAGTCTAGTAATTCTTTGAGTGCTGTTCGTTATCTAGTAATGCGAGAAGGCTTTGTTACCATGTACACCAAGTATTAGCAGTATTTTAAATAAAATTAGCGTTTCCTGTGTTTGTTTAAACCACTTTTACCATAACTTATATAAATTTGTATGTATATAACTAAAACTATTACCTGACCAACGCTATTTTTAACTACCTAAATAAGTATTAATTACCAGATACTTTAATGATGTATCTTAAAAATTTTAAATCGGTTCATTGAATGAAGAATATCTCCTCCCACAACCTCTGCCTTGCTGTTATTCTGGCCATTTTTGTCTGGTTAGGGTTCAGTTCGTCTGCTGTTGCTCAACTAAGCCCTAAAAGATATATTGTACATGGTGTTCTGAACCTAGAAACTGCCATGAATCATGGCTTTGGTGCTATGGACAAAATGGTGAAAGCGGGGTGTAATGCGGTGGCCCTTACTGTCATGTGGGACCGTATCTATCCTAAACCAAATTCAACGCCTAACTGGGCGCAAATAGATAACCAGATAAACCATGTTATTAACGACCTCGGCGTAAAACTCATCATACGTATTCATCTTGGAAGGCACATTGCCTCTACGACGGGCTTCTGGGCCCCCGAAGAATCAGTCGTTGATTTCAGGGGCAAACCTTTAACTTACTATTATGATAATAACCATTTCAGCTTTGCGCACCAGCCTTCTATCGAAAAAGCAGCAGGGTTCGTAAAAGAGGTTTGTGAACGCTACAAGGATTTACAAAAGCGAGGGCACATTTTGTTTATGTCGGTAGTAAATACACCACAACAGGAAATGGGTTACGCTTACGAAAACCAGCAGTATCCGAGCCCTTCGTATGTTGCCATTTTCGACCACTCTAAATGGTCAATGATAAAATGGAAAGATTGGGCAAAAACCAAATACCAGACCATACGCACATTAAATAGCTATTGGGGAACTACCTACAAGACTTTCCCTGACGTTGAACCTTATGTAAACTGGTTTGCTCCGAAAGATTCTTTCAGAGGCTTGCGAGGCAAAGACTGGTACTATTTCAGGCATATTTCGCTGAAAGGATATGTCGACAGAATGGCAGAGGCCGTTAAAAGTGTTGACTCTACCTACAAAATAGCCTGTGAGTTTGGCGGGGTTGCCGATAACCTTTCGTTGCTACGCGGAACCTTCGGTTTCAAGAATCTGTCAGAAAAATATGATATTGTCAAAACCTCAATTGATGCTTTTCAGGGAGAAGAACTTCAGGCCGACCTCGTGGTGAGTAACTTGGCTCCCAAACAAAAGTTCTATACAGAAATTGCACATTTTGACCAAGCAACTGCCGAAAGCCTCAGAGACTACGTAGACCGCTCTATTGATTATGGCTGTGAGGTTATTATGCTTTATGTTGACTACGATAACGGTAAAGATGTTGAAAAAATATTGCCTGCCGTAAAGGAAGGTGTAGCATGGATTAACAGAGACAGCCCCCCAATTGTATTTGCCGACTCGGTAAAGTATAGGCTTTCTCAATTAATTGACGACAGAGAGGGCATTGTAAGAGACTGGAAAGACAAATCGAACAACGGTAAAAGAAAAATCAGAATAATCTATGACGAAGACATTATTCATGAAAAGCAGGTTATTGATAACCCGCTTCCTGACTTACCTGACCCCGAACCTAATCCAGACCCGGGTTCAGGGCCAGTGATACAACCAGACCCTCCGAAACCACCATTACAAGATGGGCCGAACTTAATTCCGATTGTAACTTATGAAGGATACACCCAACAAATAGTTATCAATCAGCCTTTTGTTTTCCGTATTCCTGAAAACCTTTTTGTTGACCCCGACGGCTACATTGCCTACATTGAAATGATGGAAGCACCTAACTGGCTTCATTTTAATAAGTTTGAATTTAGCTTCTATGGCAGGCCACCCGTTTTAGGCAAAGTTAAAATCAAGCTCAAAATATACGATAATAAAGGGGGCAGCCTTGATTCGTATTTATACATTGAGAGTATTCCGCCGGCTATCAATTTTGAATTAATTAAGGCCGATTACTTTGATGTACCCATCGAGGGCTGGGGAGCGATGTCCAATAACCGTGTTTTATATCTGGAGGCATTGCCCGAAAAACTGAATATCCTGGCTAGTTGCAATCTGGATTCGGTTAATTTTCATTTCGATTTATCGGGGCCGTATAAATTCAAAAATGTATCCGAACGCCTGCCATTTAATTTGTTCGGAGAGGGTAGGGGTTTAAAATTCCCTGTGGGTACTTATACCCTAACAGCTGGTGCATATAAAAAAGATACGCTTATTACGGCTAAAACTATTCAGTTTACGGTGGTGTCTTCTACCGACTCTACCAAAAATACCATTGCAAATTGGCAGGCGTATCCGAACCCCTTTGAGCGTGTCTGCAATGTTAAGCTACCTGTTGAAGAAAGTGGTAATGACCTGAGTTTCTCGGTCTATACTAGTGCCGGAAAGAAGATAGCAATCAGAAAAGAAAATATTCAGATAAAACAACACGTGGCTTATATAGACCTGAGCAACATGGGGTTTCCGGCAGGAAATTATCTGCTCGAAATCAGTAAGAACGGGCAGCCACTGAAACTCTTGCGAATATCCAAAATTTAAACATACAAGCCATAAAGCAAAAAGGAGAACGTGTGTGCGTTCTCCTTTTTGCTTTATATGAACCTATATTTTACTTAAAGAAATAGTCTTTGGCGTAGTACAGAAACAAGCTCTGAATAATGCCCCATACACACGCGCTTATGAGCATATTAAACATGATAGCCCCTTTATGATACCTGAAAGCTAAAGCCAGAATAGCCCCCCCGATTGGACTAAAAAGTATAGGTGTCAGGAATGAGATACCAATCAGACCGAACTTCCTTCTGACACGAACCGCCAAACGGGTTGACTTCGTAAAAACTTTCTTTTTTGTTTTTCGCTGAAATATTCTCGTAAAGCTCCTCTGTATGTAGTCGCCTGAATAGGTTATCAGAGACACCGTTATCATCATCCCTACCACCGAGCAAACGGCGGTTTCAATCCATGTAATTTTTAGTGCCAACCCTGTTAAAGGGCCGCCCAAAAATTTTATCATGCTTGCAAAAATTACCGAAATATATTTAGCCACCTCCATTGTTGCCAATCATTGATTATGATAATTACTTACCATATACTACTATGTATGGATTTTGTTACAACTTTTTATTAAAAATATTCTTATTTTGTTTAATCATTTAAAACAACACAAAGTTTAGTAAATTTATTCATAAGCTTACAAGAATGAAAATAAAAATATTAATCTTAATTTTTTCTTTATTTTATTTCAAAATAAATGCTCAGACCTCTGACCCCGACACACTAAAACCTGTGTCTGTTCCTGTAATAACTATTCCGCCTGACTCCTCAACTGTTGAGGAAGAGCAAGAAGATGAGGAAGAAGATAAAGAGGAAGAAGAAACCCCTGCTAATGATTTTACCAAGATACGGTACCGGATTTCGGCTGATGGGACTTATACCTCTGGAAACGTTAACCGTGCGCTGATTCAATTGGCTTCGGGGTTTGACTGGAACCTGAACAAACTTCTAAAGTTTTCGACAAGCCCTTCTTACATTTATGGGCAACAGAATAATGTTCTGGCCGAGCGCGAAACTTTTGTTGATTTCCGAACCACTGTTCTTTATGAAAAAACCTTGTATTATCTGGCGTTTGGCTCTTTTGAAAAAAGTAACTTACGGAAAATAGACCACCGCCTTATTGCTGCCGGAGGCGTAGGCTTGAAACTGATTCAGAAAGAGAAAGTCTATTTGTCGGTTACAAATGTTCTGCTTTATGAACAGACCGACTTCGTCGTAAACAATAATTTTCCTGACCGCAATCTTTTGCGTAACTCTACCCGTTTTTTTGGTGAGTATACCTTAGCCGATGGCAAGGTATATATTTCACATACCCTTTTTATTCAGCCCGGCCTAACCGAAAAGAATTTCCGCTGGAATGGTAATCTTATTTTCAGGTATCAGATAACCAAGCGGACGGGCATCAGAAGCACCATAGAAAACTCTTACGAAAGTATTGTAGTTGAGGGCCGTAAAAACAATGATTTCCGCTGGACTTTCGGAATTGTATTTGAAGGCAAAAAATAAGTTTAGGCTTATCAATACTTTTAAAAAGTATTGTACTTTTTCTTTTAAAAATAAAGTAAAAAGCACTCGGTTACCCGAGTGCTTTTTTTAGGAGTGCTATATATTATTTTAAAGTAGCTAAAGCTGCTTTAACTCTGTTCATAGCTTCCGTCAGGGCTTCGTCAGAAGCGGCTGTCGAGATTCTCAGGCACTTAGGTGCGCCAAAAGAACCACCGCCTACCATGGCCACGTGTGCTTTTTCGAGCAGCCACATACATAGTTGGTCGGCATCCTGAATGGTCACAGTTCCGTCTGATTTACCGAAGTAATAACTTACATCAGGAAACGCGTAAAAAGCTCCTTCTGGCACGTTTACCTTGAAGCCGGGTATATCTTTCAGTAATTTGATTACTAAATCTCTGCGGCGCAGATAAGCCAGTTTCATCATTTCGGGGGCTGAGGTATCTTCCCATGCCACAACAGCAGCGCGCTGAGCAATTGAGTTAGTACCCGAAGTAACCTGCCCTTGTAGTTTCTCAACGGCATCGGCAATCCATTTAGGGGCGGCAATGTAACCTAAACGCCAGCCTGTCATGGCAAAGCCTTTAGCAAAGCCATTCACGGTAATTACTCTGTCTTTTATTTCTGGAACCGACCCGATACTGAAATGACCTTCGTCCGTAAAATTAATGTACTCATAAATTTCATCGGCCAACACAAACACATTTTCATGGTATTGAATTACCTTAGCCAATGCCCTCAATTCTGCTTCGCTATATACAGACCCCGTTGGGTTATTAGGCGAGGCATACATAACAATTTTAGTACGGTCGGTAATGGCTTCTTCTAATTGCTGAGGCGTTACTTTAAAATCGTTTTCAAAGCTACCTTCAACAATTACCGATTTACCTTCTGCCAACTTTACCATTTCAGAATAGCTTACCCAATAAGGTGCAAGTATCACTACTTCGTCGCCCGGGTTTACTAAGCATTGTATTACATTTGCCAATGAATGTTTTGCTCCTGTTGAAATAACAATATTCTCTGGTTTCCAATCAAGATTGTTTTCCCGCTTGAGCTTGTCTGCAATGGCCTTACGGAGTTCTGGAATACCAGCTACTGGTGTGTAGTGGTGGAAACCGTTGTCGATGGCTGCCTTGGCAGCATCACAAATGTGTTTTGGAGTTTTGAAATCTGGTTCTCCGACAGATAGGTTAATAACTTTGTGCCCCTGGGCCGCCAATTCGCGCGACTTTTTCGACATACCAAGCGTGGCCGATTCTTCCAACGCGTTGATTCTGTCAGCGAGTAAACTCGCAGTTTCAACTAATGCAGACATGATTTTTTGAAATGAAAAGTATAATAATTGTTTACCTTTTAGCCATGAAACTTAGTGTTTATCCTGACTACTAAGTACTTATAACTAAAATTCGGGTGCAAAATTAATTTCTTTATAACAGAAATACCATTTTTTTCTATTGTTTTAACAATTATAATTCAAGAGGGCATCAGAGTGGGTGTTCCAGACAGCCACTTTACAATAGGTTTGAGAGCCTTACAGATAATGTAAACAGGAGGGAGGCAAGATGTTCTTTATGAAGTTGGGCCAATAAAAAACTCTTCTTACCATATATATAAGGCAAGAAGAGTTTGAGCAATAATGCTAATCTTATTGATTTTTCTTAGCTAGTTTATCTTTAAATACTTTTTCAAATTTTTCTACTTTAGGTCTTACCACCATTTGGCAATAAGGTTGTGTACCATTAAGGTTGAAGTAATCCTGATGATAATCTTCGGCCTTGTAGAAAGTTTGTGAAGGCTCAATGGCTGTAACAATAGGTGCATTGAAAATACCTGCCGAGTTAAGCTCTGCTTTATATTTTTCGGCTAAGGCCTTTTGGTTGTTGTCATGATAAAACACTACCGAACGGTATTGTGTGCCTACGTCGTTTCCCTGACGGTTAAGAGTAGTAGGGTCGTGGGTTTTCCAGAACACCTCCAGTAATTCTTCATAAGATATTTTCTGTGGGTTGTAGGTTATCTGGCAAACCTCCACGTGGCCTGTTAGCCCCGTACAAACCTCTTTATAAGAAGGGTTTTTAGTAGTGCCTCCCATATAGCCCGACTCTACCTTTGTTACACCATTTAATCTTTGAAATACGGCTTCCACACACCAGAAACATCCGGCTCCGAAAGTGGCAACGGCTTTATCCTGCACTGTCTCTTGATTCATGAGTTTGTCTTTTTTGTTGATTTGATATCCTGACAGGGTCATTGCGCCTATGGCGGCACCTATCAAAATGATTGATTGTATCTTCATAAGTTTAACAAAATTTCTGATATGAACGTTTTATTTATAAACGAATTATTAGGGCATTGGGTTTTATTACTGATACCCCAAAGGCCACAAGTACCATTAAATACTCATTAAAAAATTCCTTATCGGAAAACATAGTTTTATATTTAAAACAAAATCAGCAAACACCAGTTCCTTATTTAATATTCTGACTATGAAAAAAATTGATACTGAAGAATTCATCTTTAATGGAGACGGAAAATTTTCGATTGCTCAAACCAAAACCAAAATTAAAGATTTTTACGAAGATAAAGAAGATTACGAAATTTCTTTAAGCCAGCTTAACAAGCAACTCGACGAACTCCAGAGCATGATGTATGCACACAACCGCTATGGCTTACTGGTTATATTTCAGGCTATGGATGCTGCCGGAAAAGACGGAACTCTGAAAGCTGTTTTCTCGGGCGTGAATCCACAGGGGTTGAAGTGCCACTCGTTTAAACGCCCAACCGAAACCGAACTGGAACATGATTTCCTTTGGCGCACTGTACTTCAATTACCCGAACGCGGAAGCATTACGGTTTTTAACAGGTCGTATTATGAAGAGGTATTGGTGGTAAAAGTACATCCTGAAATTGTAACCCAAAACCAGAGGCTACCTGCTGAACTGACCGACGACCTCGATAAGCTCTGGAAAAACCGCTATGAAGATATTACTAATCTGGAAACGTATCTGCACCGGAACGGTATCAGGGTTGTGAAGTTTTTTCTGAATGTATCTAAAGAAGAACAGGCCGAACGCCTGATTGAACGTATACAAGACCCTACTAAAAACTGGAAGTTCGACGAGCAAGACGTAAAAGAACGGGGTTTCTGGAAAGAGTATCAGCAAGCATACGAAGATTTAATCAATGCTACGTCGACGCATAAATGCCCGTGGTATGTTATTCCGGCCGATGACAAGAAAAATATGCGTCTGATTGTAGCAAAAGTATTGGCTCAGGAGCTTAAAAAACTTAATATGCAATACCCCGAGGCCTCAGACGAACGCCACGAAGAATTAAAAAAGCTGATTAAGATAATTCAGGAATAACAATAAAATATTCGTATTAAAATTTAATATTAAACTAAATACGATATATATACGTTTATTTGATAACCAACACCCCTGATTAACAAACTATTCATGTTCGGGAAAATCAGGTTTGATTTTATTTTTTAACTTTGTATAAAAATTCAGGACGCAGAAATTCATTTTGCGTCCCTTTCTTATTTATAAAATTTTGTACTGTGGAAGTAAAAGAATTATTGAAAGTTTATAGTGAAGATAGTTTCATTCGTACCGCCGTTGAAAGTATTAAAGCCAATAATCTATTAAATCTGAAAGGGCTTTCAGGCAGCCTCGACACAATTTTAGCAGCAGTCAATTACCAGCTTAATCCACAGCATAATGTTTTTATCCTGAACGATAAAGAAGATGCTGCCTATTTTTATAATGACCTGCAAAGTTTACTCGGCGAAGAAAATGTATTTTTGTTCCCGATGTCATATAAAAAGCCTTATCAGTATGAAGAAATTGATAACGCCAATGTGCTTCAAAGAGCCGAAGTGCTGAACCAACTTAACAATGATAAAGCTAATTTATTGATTGTTACTTACCCTGAGGCACTCTCAGAAAAAGTAATCAACAAAAAATCTTTAATAGCCAATACGCTTCAGGTAAAAGTAGGGGAGGTGTTCGACATCAACTTTATATCCGAACTACTGATTTCTTACGATTTTGAGAAAACTGACTTTGTTTACGAACCCGGGCAATTTTCGATCCGTGGTGGCATTGTTGATATCTTCTCTTATGCCTCGGAATACCCATACAGAATTGAACTTTTCGGAGATGACATCGAAAGTATCCGGCTTTTCAACCCGGAGTCACAACTTTCGATGCAATCGGTAAACCAAATTAACATTATTCCTGACGTTCAGAATAAGTTAATCAGAGAAACCCGTGAGACTTTTTTTAATTTTATTCGTAATACAAGTAATATATGGATAAAAGACGCAGGTTTAGTTTTTGAAATAATTGACGATTGTTTTAAACAAGTAGAGCAGCATTTTCAGGAAATAGTTGCCCGAAGCGGAGGGATACAAGTAATAGATAGCCCCGAAGAACTCTTTGAAACAAGGCGAGGGTTGCTTACTGAAATCCGAAAATTCAAAATTATTGAATTTGGCACAAAGACCCACTTCAAAGATGGCGAAAAACTTACGTTTCAGAGTAGAAACCAGCCATCGTTCAACAAGGATTTCAAACGGTTGATTGATAACATCAAAGAAAATCAGGCTAAGCATTTTACAACCATCATTTCGGCCGAATCGCTGAAACAACTAAGCAGGCTTAATTCTATTTTTGAAGAGATTGACCCCCTTACCAAATTTCAGTCTTTGCAGCTTTCGCTTCGGGGGGGCTTTATTGACGAACAAACCAAAGTTGCCTTCTATACCGACCACCAGATTTTTGACCGTTACCACCGTTTCAAGGTAAGAGACAAATTCAGTAAGTCGAAAGCACTTACCATGAAGGAGCTAAAGGCTCTTCAAACCGGCGACTTCGTTACACACATTGATTATGGTATCGGGCGTTTTGCCGGACTAGAAAAAGTTATGGTAGGCGACAAAGAACAGGAAGCCGTTCGCCTGATTTACCGCGACAACGACATCCTGCTGGTAAACATTCACTCGCTACATAAAATTGCCAAGTATACAGGTAAAGAAGGAACCCCTCCGGTAATGAGTAAACTAGGCTCTGCCGAGTGGGAGAATAAGAAATCAAGGGTAAAGAAACAGGTAAAAGATATTGCCAAAGAACTTATTGCTTTGTATGCCAAGCGTCGGGCTGCACATGGCTTTGCTTTTTCAAAAGATGGTTTTATGCAGGCCGAGTTGGAATCGTCCTTTTTTTATGAAGATACCCCCGACCAAGCAAAAGCTACCAGCGATGTAAAAGAAGACATGGAAAAGGCGTACCCGATGGATAGGCTCGTGTGTGGAGACGTAGGTTTTGGTAAAACCGAGGTAGCCATCAGGGCGGCTTTCAAGGCAGTAGCCGATAGCAAACAGGTGGCAGTACTAGTACCAACTACTATTCTGGCTATGCAACACCATAAAACATTTGCCGAGCGGCTTGCCAAACTGCCTGTTAATGTAGATGAAATAAGCCGTTTCAGAACAAGCAAAGAGATTTCAGAAACCCTTAAAAAAGTAAAAGAGGGCAAAACTGATATACTCATAGGCACACACCGCATATTAAATAAAGATATTGAGTTTAAAGATTTAGGACTTCTGATTATTGACGAAGAACAAAAGTTTGGAGTTAAAGCCAAAGACCGCCTGAAAGAGCTAAAACTTAATGTTGATGTACTTACGCTTACGGCCACGCCGATTCCGCGTACCTTACATTTCTCGCTCATGGGCGCACGCGATTTGTCGGTAATTTCTACTCCACCGCCTAACCGCCAGCCCGTTACAACCGAAGTACACGTATTTAAAGAAGAAATGATTCGTGATGCCATCAGCTATGAACTAAAACGCGGTGGGCAGGTGTATTTTGTTCATAACCGCGTAAATGATATTGAATCGGTAGCGAATATCATATTAAGGCTAGTACCTGATGCCAAGATAGGTATTGCTCACGGCCAGATGGACGGCGACCGCCTCGAAAAAGCCATGATGAAGTTTATTGAAGGAGATTACGATGTGTTGGTTTCGACTAATATCATTGAGGCAGGGCTTGATATTCCGAATGCCAACACAATTATTATTAATCAGGCACAGAACTTTGGTATGTCTGACCTACACCAGATGCGGGGTAGGGTGGGGCGTTCGAACCGAAAAGCCTTCTGTTATTTGCTTACACCCCCCATTTCGGTGCTTTCGACAGATGCCCGCAAACGCTTGCAAACCCTCGAAGAGTTTTCAGACTTGGGCGACGGCTTCAAGGTATCAATGAGAGACCTCGACATTCGTGGAGCAGGAAACCTACTGGGTTCAGAACAAAGCGGTTTTATTAACGATTTGGGTTATGAAACTTATCATAAAATACTGGATGAAGCCGTACAGGAATTAAAAGAAAATGAGTTTAAGGATTTGTTCATGAAAGACATGACCGGAACTTTAAGCGATTTAAGGCTGCCAGACTGCCAGATAGAAACCGATTTACAAATTATTATTCCTGAAAATTATGTGAGTAATATCTCAGAAAGGCTTTCTTTGTATAATCAATTAGATAACATCGAAAAAGAAGATGAGTTACAGGAATTCCAAAGATCAATTGTAGACAGGTTCGGGCCTTTGCCGCAAGAAGTGCAAAACCTTCTTAAAATTGTGAGAATCAGATGGAAAGCCGAACAATTAGGATTCGAAAAATTAACTTTAAAGAACAATATCCTAAAATGTTATTTCGTTTCCTCAGAGAAAACCGAATATTTTCAGGCAGATAAGTTTGGCAGAATTCTTGATTATATTAAAATTAATCCAAAAAGGTGTTCGCTAAAGGAAATAAAATCTAAACTTCTTCTTACTGTCGAAAATGTTCATAGCATTGACGATTTAGATGTATTATTGAGTGGATTTGTCGGAAAAAGTGGCCTTTCTTAAAGAATTGATTCTCAGAATATTAAGATATTACTATCAAAATAACCTATTTTTGCAAAACGAATTCTATAAACAAAAATCATTCCGAAAATGAAAAAATTACTTTTTAGTTCGATTACGGGTGCATTGGCTTTTACGCTTATCCTAAGTGGTTGTTCGAGCAAAAAGAAAACTAGTATCGATCCGGGTCGTCACAGTACTGCTACCGGGATTGCTTATTCTAAACAGGGAAAAGGTAAAAAACCTAAGAAAGGTCAACCACAACAAGAAGAAGGATTTCAGGTTAATGCTTTCAAAGGCCAGCCTGCTGGGCCAAACCTTGCTTATATTGAGGGCGGACGTTTTACAATGGGAACTGTTGAAGAGGATGTAACCTACTCACGCGATAACCTTGAAAGAACTGTAACAGTTTCTTCTTTTTATATGGACGAAACCGAAATTACCAACCTTCACTGGTTAGAGTATCTGCATAGTGTACAAAAAGACTCTTCACAAGAGTTTTACGAAAGTGCTTTACCTGATACCACTGTTTGGTTAAACAAGTTGTCGTTCAACGACCAGTTTACTGAGCAATACCTGCGTTACCCGGGCTTCCGTATGTATCCGGTTGTAGGTGTTTCATGGGTTCAGGCCTCTGAATATTGCAAATGGAGAACAGGTGCAGTAAACAACGAAATGGCTGTTCGTTTTGGTCCGAAAGCTAAAGGTGGTAAAAAAGACAGAACTGCCTTCACTACCGAGGCTCCTCAGGCTAAAAGCGGTGGCCGTTTAGCTATTGAAACCGGAAACGTATTACCTAGTTACCGCCTTCCAACAGAAGCTGAGTGGGAATATGCCGCTAAAGCAATGATTGGCACGCAATACATGGATGAAAACCAGTCAAGCCAACGTATTTATCCTTGGGATGGTTCTTCAATGCGTAAATCAAAAGGTAGCCAGAAAGGTACTATGTTAGCCAACTACAAACGTGGCCGTGGTGACTTTGCCGGTATTGCCGGACACCAAAACGACGGTGGTATTATTACCATGGAAGTTTACGAATTCCCTGCTAATGACTTTGGTCTTTACAACATGGCCGGAAACGTAAACGAGTGGGTTATTGACTTGTATCGTCCAAGTTCGTTTCAGGATGTAAACGACCTTAACCCGATACGTCGTAACGATTACCTTGATGAAGAAAGCCTTTATGACAAAAAGAATTTCAATTCATTGATAGATAACAAACTACGTGTTTATAAAGGTGGTTCATGGAATGATGTAGCCTACTGGTTATCGCCGGGTACACGCCGTTATCTTGACCAAGATTCTTCAACTGCTACTATTGGTTTCCGTTGCGCCATGATTGCCATTGGCCCTAAAGGAAAACGTAAATTGTAAGCCGTCAGAAATATTACTACAAAAATCCCTTCCGCAAGAAGGGATTTTTTTTTAGTCGGCAGTAGCCAACGCAATTACCAGAACTTCGGCACACCCTTTTTCAAGTAAAACTTTTCCTAAGGCTTCAAGGGTAGCACCAGTCGTTAAAACATCGTCTACGATGGCAATCCGCTTATTTTTTATAGCAGCTTCATCATTTACTTCAAAAGCCCTCTCCATGTTTTTAAAACGCTCCAGACGCGTTTTTCGGGTCTGTGTTTCGGTGTTTATACCTCTTTTAACAGAAGTAGTATTAAAAGGCACTTCTAGCCCCTTAGAAAGCCCTTCGGCTATACAATTGGCCTGATTATACCCTCGTTGTTTTTCGCGCTGCCTGTTCAGTGGCACGCCTATGATAAGGTCTATTTTTTCATTAAAACCACTTTCTTTTAATTCTCTGCCATACATTTCTCCGAGTAGCAAGCCTATTTCGGGTTTACCTTTATACTTGAGTTGGTGCAACAAGTGTTGCACCTTGCTTTTTTTTGTAAATTTCAGATAAGCCAACGTATGTGTAACCGGAATTTTACCCCAGAACCTGCGTTCCAGTACCCCGCTTGGGTGCTGGTGTGCATTTGTTCGGGGCAGGTTAATAAGACAATGCGTACAAATCAACTTTTCGCCTCCTAAAAGCGGTTCCTGACAGGCTTCGCAACATTTAGGATAGATTATATCTATTAAATGATTTATCCATTTCATACGCTTTCATTAAGTTTGTATATAAAATATAAAAGATGCCCCATGGGAGAAGATGACAAATTAAAAGAAAACTGGCAAACATTATTAATGTTTCTCAAACAAAATCTTGGTAAAAAACCAGCCGATTTGAATGGCGTGCTGTTTATCATAGGCGTTCAGGAACTAGGGCAGGGGAAGAAGTTTTTCTCAAAAGAAGAAAAACAAGACCTTATGCACATTGCTATATGCAAGGTTTTAAGCTATGGAGGCTATTATGAACTGGAAGGGACTGACGCCGCTGGCTGGCCTCATTGGAAACTGGTAAAGCCATTACCTAATTTTGACTTACTGGCACAAGAAAAACTACTTAAACATTTCACTATCGAATACTTCAGAAAAGAAGTTGGCTTACATATATGAAAATTATTACTTACAACGTCAATGGCATTCGTGCCGCTATTAACAAAGGATTGTTAGACTGGTTAAAAATCAACAACCCTGATATTGTTTGTTTTCAAGAAATAAAACTCGCTGAAACCGAACTGGTAGCTCCGCTTTTTGAAGCAATGGGTTTTCATTGTTACTGGTACCCCGCCCAGAAGAGGGGTTATAGTGGCGTAGCTATTTTATCAAAGATTGAACCTTTGAAAGTTGTGCGTGGAATGGGTGTTTCACAGTATGACGACGAAGGGCGCGTGCTACGTGCCGACTTCGAGCATTTCTCGTTGTTCAGTACATATTTCCCCTCAGGTTCATCGGGCGACGAACGTCAGGGAATAAAAATGAAATTCCTTGAAGATTTTTTCGTTTATATTAATAAAATCAAAGAAACACTCCCTAACATTATTATCAGCGGTGATGTAAACATCTGTCATCAGGATATTGACATCCATAACCCTAAGGGTAATGCAAATTCGTCAGGCTTTTTGCCCGAAGAAAGGGCATGGGTTGGCAGGTTTCTTGATAATGGTTATATCGATACTTTTCGCTATTTTAACCAGAATCCTCACCACTATACTTGGTGGTCTTACAGGGCAGGGGCGAGGGCCAAAAATCTGGGTTGGCGTATTGATTATCACTTTGCTTCTAAAGCATTAGCCCCTCACTTAACAAGTGCGGCTATTTACCCTGAATTACATTTTTCAGATCATTGTCCTGTGGAGCTTTGTTTGTTTTAGTCTTATCATTGAAAATCCTTAATCTTTTATAAATCATGTCAAGTTCAGTGAAAGCTCTTTTTGAAAAGATTGATGAATACAAACGCCAGTATTACAAGAACCTCCTCATTAAGGGGGCTTTATTTACACTGGCTTTGTTATTTAGTTCTTTTCTTTTGCTCAATGTTATTGAGTATTTCGGTCGTTTTAACTCTGTTGTCAGAGGTGTACTTCTATTTGCCTTTATTGGCGTTGCTCTTTACTCACTCATTTTCTGGGTAATCAAACCTATTTTGTATTTACTCCATTTCAATGAGCCACTTACTTATGAAAAAGCCGCTAACGAAATTGGCAAGTTCTTTCCTGAAATAGCCGATAAGCTGTTAAACACGCTACAATTAGCTCAATTATCAGAAAAAGATAATTCGTTGCTTCAGGCAAGCATTAATCAGAAATCGCAGGAGCTAAAATTCGTCCGCTTTGCTGACGCTGTCAAAATCGGAGAAAACAAAAAGTATCTTAAATATGCTTTACCTCCGCTGGCTTTAATTCTGTTAATTGCAGCGGTTTCTCCTAAATTCTTTAAAAGCAGCACTGAGCGTATTGTTTATTTCCAGAAAGATTTTGCCGAAGAAGCCCCTTTTAAATTCCAGATTACCAACGAAGAACTAAAAGCTGTTAAAAACGAAGATTTCGTACTGAATCTGAAACTTATTGGCAATGCAGTACCCGAAGCTGTATATCTGGTTGCCAACGACCGGAAGTTCAAGATGATTTCGAGCGATAGTAAAAACTATTCGTTTACCTTTTCAAAGGTTCAGAATCCGGTCGATTTTCATTTTCTGGCTTCTGGCTTTAAATCAAACGAGTTCGAATTGGAGCTTATTAGCCGTCCTAACCTGCTTTCGTTCGATGTAGCACTCAATTACCCATCTTACCTTAATAAAGCCAACGAGAGCTTTAATAACGTAGGGAATCTGGTAGTACCAGAGGGAACTACCGTACAATGGAATTTTAAAGCAGCCAATACGGATTCATTATACCTGAGTTTCGACAACGAAGCCAAGTTTTTAGCCAAAGATGGTTTCGGTGATAATTTCTCGTTCGTGAAACATTTAAAAATATCTTCATCTTACCAGATTCATCTGAAAAACGCTTTTAGTGTCAATCGTGAAAACGTTGATTTTTATATCAATGTAGTTCCTGACCGATACCCACAAATTCAGTTAGAACAATTAAAAGACTCAACTTTGTTTAATTACATTGTTCTGGGCGGAAACATTACCGATGACTACGGATTATCGCAGTTTAAACTTTACTATAAAACCATCAAGGATAATAACCAGAACCAGCCTTATAATGCTATCGATGTAGCTTTTAATAAATCGCAGGTATCGCAGAGCTTTTATTATCAGTTGCCTTTAAGCGACTTAAAGTTAGCCCCAGGCGATAAAGTAGAGTACTTCTTACAACTTTGGGACAACGACGGCGTAAACGGTGCTAAAAGCACAAAAACGCCTGTTATGACGCTTTCTTTACCTTCGGCTAAGAATTATGATGCCGAGATAGAAAAAGCCACCGAGAAGACCGAAGATATGCTTGAAAAGATAAACGAGAAATCGAAGAAATTAAAAACCGAGCTTAATAATCTTGAAAACCGCTTGAAGAGCAAAAAGGATTTAGATTTTCAGGAAAAGAAACAACTCGAAGAAATGCTTCGTAAACGCGACGAACTTATTAATGAGCTAAAAGCCTTGCAACAACAGTTTGACCAGATGCAGGAGAAAGCCAACCGTTTTCAGCAACAAAGTCCTCAGCTTCAACAAAAAATGGAGCAGTTACAGAAACTCATGAAAGACCTCATGAACGACGAAACCAGTAAAATGTATGAAGAGCTAAAAAAACTGCTTGAAAAAGACATGGACGAGAAAACTGTTGAACAACTGGAAAAGCTGAAAAACAAAGAGCGTAATATGGATAAAGATATTGACCGCACGCTTAAGTTATTCAAGCAGTTACAACTGCAACAGAAGGTTGAAAAAACTGTTCAGGACTTAGAGAAACTTGCTGAGAAACAAGATAAACTTGCCGATCAAACCCAGAAACAGGAGCAAGAGCAACAAGATAAATCGAAGAACCAGCAAAAAGACCCACAAGGCAAAAATGATAAAGGTGATAATCCGTTAGACCCTAATAAAGACGATAAGCAGGGAGACGATAAAGATGAATCGCTGAAAGAAGAGCAAGAGAAATTATCGAAGGAGTTTGAAGACCTGAAAGATAAGATGAAAGACATCGAGAAACTCAGCAAAGAACTCAAAAAGGATTTAGACCCTCAGAAGCAAGAGCAGGAGGAGGTATCTCAGGAACAACAAAATGCTCAAAAGCAATTGCAGCAGAAGCAACGCCAGTCGGCCTCAAAAAGCCAGAAGAAAGCCGCTAATAAAATGAAAAAGATGGCCCAAGATATGGCCGAGTCGATGCAAGGGCAAGAGATGAAACAAATGGACGAAGATATGGACGCTTTACGCGCTATTCTGGAGAACCTCGTGAAACTTTCGTTCGACCAAGAAAGCTTGATGAAAGACTTCCGTAATATGACCGTAACCGACCCTCGTTTTGTAAAACTATCGCAAGACCAGTTAAAATTGCAGGATGACGCTAAAATCATCGAAGATAGCCTTTATTCGCTATCGAAGAGAGTGTTGCAGATTCAGTCGTTTATCACGCGTGAAGTAACTTCTATGCGTAACTCTATGGACGAAAGTGTGAAGTTCATTAAAGAAAGGAAATTAAATGTAGCTTCGGCTAAGCAACAGTTTGCCATGACCTCAATTAATAATCTAGCTTTAATGCTAAGCGATACCTTTAATCAGATGCAACAAATGATGGCTAATGCCATGCCGTCTTCTGGTAAAAAGAAAGGGAAACAAAAAGGACAAATGCCTTTAGGCGAAATGCAACAAAAGATAAATGAGGGTATGCAAAAAATGGGAGAGGGCAAAACTGGCAGGCAGCTGTCGGAAGAAGCAGCCCGATTAGCGCAAGAACAGGCTAAACTTCGTAAGATGATTCAGCAGATGCAGGATGACCTGAAAGGAACTGAGGCAGGCAAGAAGCTGGGCAATGAGCTTAAAGAGCTTGAAAAGAAAATGGATGAAAACGAAACTGACCTCGTAAACAAGCGTATTAACCCCGAGACAATGAAACGCTCGAAAGAATTGCAAATACGTTTGCTTGAAGCTGAGAAGGCCGTGAAACAGCAGGAAGAAGACCCTACGCGCCAATCACGTACGGCGCAGCAGTTTAACCGCCCTGCACCGCCTTCAATGGAGAAGTTTCTTCAGGAAAAAGTGAAACAAGTGGAGTTAATTAGAACTGTTCCTCCTAATTATACCCCATTTTATAAGAAACAAACTGATAATTACTTCAGGAAAATTAAGTAATTGTATTTCTTCGTAAATTTGCAAGGACACTCACTGGAGTGTCCTTTTTTATTTCCATCCAGAACCTATTTTAGGCCCTTAGGGTTTTATACTTTTTAACCGACCAAACATCGGAAGTTTTTTATCCAAAAATCAATGAGTAAATTTTGTTTCACGTGGAACAGACCCATTTCTTTTATCATAAAAAGTTTCACGTGGAACCATAAACAATTTTAAACAATGTTTCCAGAATATGATGTCATAGTAGTAGGGGCAGGGCATGCTGGTTGTGAGGCCGCATCGGCCGCAGCCAACATGGGTTCATCAGTACTATTGATAACCATGAATATGCAAACCATTGCCCAGATGTCGTGCAACCCAGCGATGGGAGGCGTAGCAAAAGGACAAATAGTTCGTGAAATAGACGCTTTAGGCGGCCAGTCAGGAATCATCAGCGACAAGACAATGATTCAGTTCAGAATGCTGAACAGGTCGAAGGGGCCGGCCATGTGGAGCCCCCGTTGCCAAAGCGACCGTATGCTCTTTGCACAAGAGTGGCGCAATACGTTGGAAAGTATCCCGAACCTTGATATTTGGCAAGATATGGCCGTGGGTATTTTGGTAAAAGACCAGAGAGTTGTAGGTGTTAAAACCTCAATGGGCGTTGAGATTAGAAGTAAATCTGTTGTGTTAACCAATGGAACCTTCCTGAATGGAAAGATACATATAGGCGAAAAAACCTTTGGTGGGGGTAGAACAGGGGAGAGGGCAGCACACGGAATAACCGAACAACTCGTTGAATTAGGCTTTGAATCTGGGAGAATGAAAACCGGAACTCCGCCAAGAGTAGATGGGCGGTCGTTAGACTGGAATGAAATGGAAGAGCAAAAAGGCGACGAAAATCCTGAAAAGTTTTCGTATACAGATACACCTCGCCTAAGCAAACAAAGAAGTTGCTATGTAACATATACCAACGAAAAGGTACATCAGGCACTCAGAAAAGGATTCGATAAATCGCCCATGTTCAGCGGGCGAATCAAAGGCTTAGGGCCACGCTATTGCCCGTCTGTTGAAGATAAAATCAATCGCTTTGCAGACAAAGACCGTCATCAGATATTCGTGGAACCCGAAGGATGGGATACTGTCGAAATGTATATCAATGGTTTTTCAACTTCATTACCAGAAGATATTCAGTACGAAGCACTACGATTGATTCCGGGTTTTAAAAATGCTAAGATGTTCCGTCCGGGATATGCCATAGAATACGACTTTTTTCCTCCAACCCAACTAAAACTGACTCTCGAAACCCACCTCATTGCAAACCTTTTCTTTGCAGGGCAAATCAACGGAACAACGGGTTATGAAGAAGCAGCGTGCCAAGGTTTAATTGCAGGCATTAATGCCCACAATAAAGTAAAAGAAAAGGATGCTTTTATCTTGAAAAGGAACGAAGCATATATTGGCGTATTGATAGATGATTTGGTAAATAAAGGCACAGAAGAACCATACAGGATGTTTACTTCTAGGGCAGAGTTCCGAACGCTGCTCAGACAAGATAACGCCGATATACGCCTTACTCAAAAAGGGTACGATTTAGGATTGGCTTCACAGGCAAGACTTGAACGAATGAATGAGAAAAAACAGCAATCTGAAAAACTCATTAAATCGTTGAAAGAAATGAAGGTAAGCCCCGAAGATGCTAACGGGTTTCTGGAGTCGATAGAATCGGCCGGACTGAGAGAAAAATCTTCTTATTACAGCATATTAAAAAGACCCGAAATTGAAATAGGAGATATAAAGCAATTAACCAACGAAATAAAAACACATATTGATAGTTATGATAACGAGGTAATAGAGCAAGCCGTTATTCATGTAAAGTATGAGAGCTATATCGAGAAAGAATTGTTAATGGCCGAGAAAATGGCAAAGCTAGAGAACCTGAGCATAGTGCCTAATATCGATTATGACAAACTTACTTCTATCTCTATTGAGGCCAGACAAAAACTTAAGAAGATGAAACCACAAACATTAGGACAAGCGTCTCGTATAAGTGGGGTTTCTCCGGCCGATATATCGGTACTGATGGTGCATCTTGGAAGATAACTTTTTATTAAATTTTCTTAATTACCCTCAAATATTATTTGGGGGTTTTATTTTTGAAAAAACAAAATACCAATAATGTTAAAGAAAGATATATATAAAGTAATAACGCTGGTTGCGCTGAATAGCCTGCTCATGAGTTGCGCACAGTTTGTGCCACCAACCGGAGGAAAAAAAGACGAAACCCCACCAAAGCTGATTAAGTCAGTGCCAGTAAACAAGCAAACCAATTTCAAAGGAAATCAGGTAGAGCTATACTTTGATGAACTGATAGACATAACATCGTTGCGGCAAGAACTGGTAATTATCCCAGAAAAGGAAGGGTACTTCGATGTAAAGGCAAAAGGAAACAGCGTAATACTTAAGTTTGACCAACCTTTTAAGGATAGCACCACTTATACATTCAATTTCAAGAAAGGCATAAAAGACCTGAACGAGCGAAATGAAGCACAAAACCTGAAACTGGCTTTTAGTACAGGCCAGAAAATAGACTCGCTCGAATTAAAGGGTAACGTAAAAAACCTATTCACCAACCAACCAATACTTGATGCACAGGTAGCTTTATATCAGGTACAGGATTCGTTGAACCTGAAAAAAACAAAACCAAACTATTTTGTAAAAACGGATTCGAGCGGAGACTTTAAATTTGAAAATATCAAGCAAGGCAAATACCGCCTGTACGCTTATACAGATAAAAACAGTAACCTGCGTTTCGATAATAAAACAGAGTTAATTGCCTTTATAAAAGATACCATTAAACTAGATAAAAACCTGTCGGATATTAACCTTGCTTTGTATATGGCTAATAACGATAAACCCAAAAACCAAAAGACTTTACAACGTGCCGAAGACTTTACCGTTATTTATGATAAAAGTATCAAGACATATAATGTTTCGTTTGTTAACCCAGCAGATAGCCTGCCGTATTCGGCACAACGAAACGAAATAAAGTTTTATAATATTCCACTCAAAACAGATACGGTAAAAGTAAATATCACAGTAACCGACTCGGCAGGGAATGCGCTTACACACTTACAAAAGATAAAATTCCGAGACCAAGAACGGAAAAGAAAAACCAATAAAGATATTTTCGATTTTCAGACAGAGCCTAAAAATGGGGGAGTTGTAGAAAAAAATCTTGTTTATGAACTTTACTTCGATACACCAATCAATAAGGTTGAGTTATCAAAAATCAGAATCCTTAGCGACACCATTACAAACGAACCATTAAATGAAAAAGACCTAACGTGGAACATCTATAAAACAAACCTTAAAATAACTAAAGAGATTTCGGCCACGAGAGAAGTAAAAACCGAGTTTATGACAGGGGCATTTATAGATATAAAAGGAGATTCAAGTGAGAAAGTAATAAGACGGAACCCAATTCTGAAACCCGAAAATTATGGTATCATACAAGGCTCAATCGAAGGAAGTAACGATAACAAAATTGTGCAGTTAGTGGATGAAAATTACCGGATTGAGGCCGAACAAAAGACTAAGAGTAAATTTAATTTTATAAATGTAAAACCAGGGGCTTACCTTATCAGAATTATTGTTGATAGCAACAACAACGGTCAATGGGATTACGGTAATGTTGAAAAAGACATTGAGCCGGAAAAGGTTTATTTCTCTGATGATGTTATAAGACTGAAAGCAAACTTTGAACTCAGAGACATAAAAGTCAATATTGCTGATAAATAAATCTGATTCTTGAGGAGCTATATAATAAAGTATATCATCATGAATAAGTCATTGAATTAAAGAAACAAAACTAGTAAATCACAATACCAGAACAGGAGTTATGCAAAACATAATTCCTGTTTTTTTTATAGCTAAAACAATAGGGCAATACATCATTGAGAGGAGATAAAAACTCTGTAACTTATTTCCTAGAACGTGATGGTTACCAATAGAAAACAATCGGTTAAAAAGAAAAGAATTAGAACAGGTCTTCAATCTTATAACCTAACTAATAAATAACTTCATCGGGATAAAGCTTTAAGCTTATTAAATCAATATTACTCGCATACTTAAACTTTCGGTATGTATATCCATTAAGGCTACATATTTCAAGGTTTTATAAAATACGAAAAGCTTCTGGTAAAAAACTTTTAATATAAAAAGTATCCTTCTGAAATATGATTATAGGCTGAAATCAGTCAAGAATCTTGAACCAAAATTATCCGTTTCAATCTGCTTCAAGCACCACTCAAAATATAAGATATATACCTAAGAGTAGGGGTGATGTACCTGTTCCTTGCTGTTGGCATAGATGTTCAAAACCTTTCCCAAAGCACTCTTTTTGTGTAAAAAAGTAAAAGGTCAATTCAAAATAAAAAATATCCAAGTTTTTATGTGGACAAAACTGTGGATACCATCTGCATAATGTGCATACACTCGTGGATGGGTGTGTAGACAAAAAGCTAGGGGTCGTGGAAAGATACTCAGGGCTGTGGAATAAGTCTAAAAGTAGGCTGTTTTCCTCAATTCACACCAAGTGGATTAACGTGGAAACACCCTGTGGATAGGCATGACAGAAATCAACAATAATTATTTTTCAAAGAATGTAAATAAGTGGTATTAGAATTGATTATCAATAAAATAAATGTGGAAGAGTGAAATAAATATGTGGAAAAACAGATTATTTATGTGAATGAGTTGGAAAGCCGTTATCCACAGATTATATTTATTCACATTTCAACAGCCCTAACAAATCAAAACAACAATAAAATATTAATTAATTTTTTTTTTTATTAACATGAAGCGGTATTTAATACTTGTTCTGTTGATGCTCATCGGAGGAGTTCTGAAAGCTCAAGACCTTGAACTGGCAAACGAATATTTTAAACAAGGCGAATATGAGAAAGCCAAAGAAATTTATGTGAAGTTGTCGAAAGATAAGAACACAGTTAAACTCATACATACCAACTACCTGCAAACCCTGTTGAAATTAAAAAACTGGGATGAGGCTGAAAAATTTCTGAAAAAGGAAATCAAGTCAAACGAAGCCATGATTATATACAGGGCCGAATACGCCATGTTACTCGAATCAACGGGCAAGGTTGAAGAATCTCAAAAAGAGTTTAACAGCCTGATTGATGTGGCAGCTAAAAATGAAGGCAATTTGTATGAGCTACAAGACTTCCTGTATCGGAACAGTAAAAACGACCAGGTAATTCAGCTATTGAAAAAGGCCAGAGAAGTAGCCAAAGACGAAAACAAGTACGCTATTTTCTTTGCAAGAGCGTATCTGCTCAACGGCCAGAAAGAAGCCATGATTGATGAAATGTTGAAGTACGGCCTTGTAGAAGGAAACACCGACTACGTAAAAGCAACGTTTCAGGACAACCTGAAAACAGATGCCGAAATAGAAATGCTCCAGAAAGTGCTTTATGGCAAGATACAGAAGTTTCCGAATGAGCAATACTATGCCGAGATGCTTATCTGGCATTTGGTGCAGCAGAAAGAGTTTTACAAGGCTTTTATCCAGACACGTGCCATTGATAAACGCAATAAACTGGAAGGGCAACGGGTGTTTGAACTCGCGCAAACATCTTTGGTAAACAAAGACTTCAAAAATGCCATTCAGATGTATGAGTATGTCATGAAAGAATACCCACAGGGGCAATATTACCCCTATGCCAGACGTAATGCTATTTTTTGCAAAGAAGAAGTCATCAAGACAACGTATCCAGTCGATTTAACGGCTATTAGAGGGCTTATAAAAGACTATCAGACCCTCTTTACTGATTTGGGTCAGAATCAGAAAACCATGGAGGCCATGCGTAACACAGCCCAGTTGTATGCGTTTTATCTGAACGAGCGGGACACCGCCATTACCGTACTCGAAAAAGCTATCAGCATTGCAGGCAGCGATAATCTTTTTAGAGACAAATGTAAACTTGATTTAGGCGATATTTATATCCTGCGTAATGAGCCGTGGGAGGCAACTTTGCTTTACTCACAGGTTGAAAAAACACAAAAAGAAGATATGCTAGGGCAGGAGGCAAAACTGAAAAATGCCAAATTGCATTATTACAACGGCGACTTTGATTTATCAAAAGAAATTCTGGATATTCTGAAAAAAGCTACTACCCGCGAAATAGCTAACGATGCCATGCAGTTAAGTTTGCTGATTCAGGATAACACAGGTCTCGACTCAACCGAAACAGCCATGAAAGAATATGCCGCTGTTGACCTTCTGCTTTTCCAGAACCGTAATCAGGAAGCAATCACGGCTTTAGAGGGTCTCTTTCAGAAATACAAAAGCCATAGCCTTGCCGACGAAATTCTTTGGCTACGCGCCAATACATACCTAAAGATTAATGACCCTAATAAAGCCCTTGACGATTTAGAAACCCTGCGAAAAAATTATAGCTATGATATTCTGGCCGATGATGCTATTTATCTGGAGGCTAAGATATATCAGGAAAAACTAGGGCAGAAAGACAAAGCCATGGATTTATACAGACAAATCCTGCAAGAGTTTCCGGGTAGTATTTACGGAGCAGATGCCCGCAGGCGATTCAGAAATCTGAGAGGTGACACAATAAATTAAGGTTTTCCACATTATTATTGTTGATAAGTCTCATAAACTTAGCGGGTTATGAGACTTATTTGTTAAATATTTGTTAAGTCAAGCCCAACATTACTATTTACAAAACTTTCCTCGTTATTTCTTCAAGTAAGCTAAACAAAAATCACCCCATGAGACAGAGGTTATTCACATTGTCCACATTGTTATTCACATTTAGCATTCTGGTAAATGCACAAGATAATCAGGTTAAAACTTTTGGCTATAATTACTATGGTCAGAAAATTAACGAAAAAGCCATTTGTAATATGGTAAGTTTTCGTTCAAAAGAAGTAGCCGAAAAAGCAGTGGAAGAGATTGTCCGCAGAAGTGGATTAAAAAAGAATTTTTATGTAATGGAGTGCCCTAATACCGATAACTGTTTTGCCGCAGTAAACGGGCAGACCAGACTCATCGTGTATGATGGCTCATTTATGCGTAAAGCTAACGACATATCAAAATCAGATTGGGCTGCTTTAAGTATTCTGGCGCACGAAATAGGCCATCACCTGCAAGGGCATACCATTATTGAAGGTGGTAGCGACCCACAGAAAGAGCTGGAAGCCGACGAGTTTTCGGGCTTTGTGATGTACCAGATGGGAGCTTCTTTGAAAGATGCACAAGCGGCTATAAGCAAATTAACATCTGATTATGATGGCGGAACCCACCCACCCAGAAGCCGCAGATTAGTAGCCATTGAAAAGGGCTATAAAAACGCACAGGAGTTGTATCCGAATATCAAGAAAAACGATGGGAATGTAATTGGAGGTAACGGCCAGTCAAAACCAAATACCTCACCGGTTGCAGAAACACAAGTACCAACAAGAACACCACCTGTGGCCGAAACAGTGCCAGTAAAGGAGGTTCCTGTGGAAAAGGTTGATAAACCTGTGGAAAACCCGATTGACCCTATCAGAAGAACAGATGGAAACATGAGTACTGCACCTGAAATGCCTAGAATAGACCCCAATGTTGTGGATAACCCTGTGAATAGTGTGAAAAACACCGCCTGTATAGAGGGAGATTGTGGAAATGGTTTTGGAAAAATGATAAATCCTAAAACATTAGAGAGATACGAAGGAGAGTGGCGGAATGGTAAACGTGAAGGACGAGGGGTTGAGTATTATTCGGATGGAGAAAAGAAATATGTAGGTAATTTTCTGAACGGAAAGTTTCATGGAAATGGTACTTATTTCTTTAAAAATGGGGATAAATATGTGGGTAAGTTTAAAAACGGCCTCATGAACGACGATAGAGCCTATATCATCTATAATAACAACGTTCGGCTTGTGGTAAAAGTAGAAAACAGCAAACGAACTGGAAAAGCAATACGTATCTACCCCGACGGGCGCAAAGAGGAAACCTACTTTGAAAATGACGTCGAAAAGAAAGGATACAAAGGAAATACCAACGGCGGTTATTAAGCTGTTTTTACACAAAATTCAAAAGCTGAGATTCTGAGTCTCAGCTTTTTTTATCTAGTTATAATTAAAATTTGTAAAATTTAAGCAAATTTTATTAAATCGAACACTAAGATTATTTACCTTTGACCCCTCAAAATGATATTTAACTGATATGTCTTGGTTTAAGCGTACTGTAAAAGGAATTCAGACACCCACCGAAATGAAGCGTGAAGCGCCCGACGGTTTGTGGTATCAATGTCCGAATTGTAAAAAAGCAATGCATACCCGTGAGCATAAAAACAATGCCTATACTTGTATTCATTGTAATTATCATGAAAAGATTGGCTCAGAAGCCTATTTTAAAATATTATTTGATGATGGAATCTATACCGAATTAGATGCCAATATGCACTCGGGTGACCCCCTGAACTTTGTTGATACAAAACCTTATAAAGACAGGCTACGCTCAACAGAAAAAAAATCAGGATTAAAAGATGCCGCCCGTACTGCTTATGGTAAAATGGCCGACCTCGACATCGTAATTACCTGTATGGATTTTGGTTTTATTGGTGGTTCAATGGGTTCGGTAGTAGGAGAGAAGATAGCCCGTGGTATTGAATACGCGCTCAAAAACAAAGTTCCGTTCCTGATGATTTCGCGTTCGGGAGGTGCCAGAATGATGGAAGCAGGCTTCTCATTAATGCAAATGGCAAAAACTTCAGCAAGATTAGCTCAGTTAGCCGAAGCAGGTATTCCTTATATATCTTTATTAACCGACCCAACAACCGGAGGTGTTACGGCTTCTTACGCCATGCTAGGCGACTTTAATATATCAGAGCCACAAGCACTCATAGGTTTTGCGGGCCCTCGGGTTATTAAAGAAACTATCGGTAAAGAATTGCCTAAAGGATTCCAGACAGCCGAGTTTATTCTGGAGCATGGTTTCCTCGATTTTATTGTCGATAGAAAAGATTTAAAAGATAAACTGGCAAGTCTACTTCGTATGCTGGCTTAATCTGTTGGGTAAAATCATACTTATCATTTTTAAACAGTAAAGTTTCCGATAGTATGAGGCTTATCAAACATCCTGTATTATGCAATTACTATGTTACGTATCGTTGTAACGCTACGTGTAGTTTTTGTGATATATGGGAGAAACCTTCGCCATACATTACATTACAGAACTTTCGGGAAAACTTACGAGACCTAAAAAAATTAGGGGTAAAAGTTATTGACTTTACCGGAGGAGAACCCCTGCTACATCGGGAGTTGGATTTGCTTCTGGCCGAATCGAAAAAAGCCGGAATGATTACCACCGTTACTACCAACTGCCTGCTATACCCTAAATATGCCGAACGCCTGAGGGGCAAAATAGATATGCTTCATTTTTCGCTCGATTCGCCCGACGAAGATGAGCATAATGAATCAAGAGGGGTAAAATGCTTCGATAAAGTAATGGAATCTATACATTTGGCTAAGCAATTAGGCGAAAAGCCCGATGTTTTATTCACAGTTTTTGAACAAAATGTGGATAAGATAGAACGCGTGTGGAAAGAAATAACGCAACCCAATGATTTAGTTCTGATTCTAAATCCGGTATTTGATTATAATGAAGTAGAAACAGGGGGAGGTTTGTCAGAATCGAGCCTGAAAAAGCTATTATGGTGGGGAAAAAAGAAAAATGTCTATTTGAATGAAGCCTTTATAAGCCTCAGGCAAAATGGTGGAAATCATGTGGATAACCCCGTATGCAAGGCGGCATCTACTACCTTAGTTATCTCACCAGAGAATAAACTGGTGCTTCCATGTTATCATTTAGGTACAAAAAATTTCCAGATTCAGGATAATCTATACGATTTGTATCATTCAGCCGAGGTAAAGGAGATAATAGCTCTTGAAGGGCGTTTAAAAGCCTGTGAAGGCTGTGTAATTAACTGCTATATGCAACCTTCGTTTGCCGTAGAAGTGAATAAATATTTCTGGAAAGCCCTGCCAAGTACACTGAAATACAACTACCTCAAAAATACATGGAAGCAACTTTTCTAAAGAAAGATGTTAGCCAATCTTCAAATGTATGGCGAGCGGTGTAACATAGCTTAGCGGATTAATAGCACCCGAAGTAATAATAATTTGTTCAAATTGGCTATTGAATCCGATGATGCTTCCCTCAGCTGGTTCTTTTATATCCACGTGGAACCCTTGTATTACAAAAAAGATTCTTTTAAACTTTCGACAAAAAGTACAACTCTGCTGGTTCTTCCATTAAATCATCGGCTTTGGCCGAAAACTCAGCAATATGGACATTGGCCAAATGGTTCTCAAGGCTTTCTTTATCTGTCCAGTTTTCATAAAACACAAATATCTGGGGGTTATCATTCGACTGGTGAAGCACATAATCAATACAGCCTTCTTCGAGTAAGGTAGGAGGAATTAAATCGGCTAGAGCCTTTTTAGTTTCTTCAATTTTTTCGGCTTTGGCTTTTATTCTGGCAATTACGGTTAGCATAGTTAAGGGTTGTTTGATGAAAAATTATAATGCCAAAAATAAAATTTTATTTTTCAGTATAGAAATGATTTCTGCACAAATAATGTGTATCTATAAATTGTGGCTTGGTCATTTTCTACAAAAAAACTAATTTTATCAGATTTTAAACATTAATTCAATTCAACCTTTAAACGAATGAAAACAAGCCTAAAAATTCTTACCCTCGTTTTGTTATCTACTCTTATGTTCTCGCTTACACAAGATAAACCTACCAAAGTTATTTTCTTTGGAGACTCCATTACACAGGCTGGTGTTGGCCCTTCGGGTTATATTACCAAAATGAAAGAAACCCTTGAAAAACAAGGAATCAAAGATAAATATCAGTTAATAGGAGCAGGTATCGGCGGTAACAAAGTATATGATTTATACCTGCGTATGGAAGACGACGTGCTGTCGCAAAAGCCCGATGTAGTAGTTATTTATATAGGTGTAAACGATGTTTGGCATAAGTCAAGCATGGGTACGGGTACCGATGCCGATAAGTTTACGGGTTTTTATACGGCCATTATTAAAAAATTACAATCGCAGGGAATCAGAGTAATTTGTTGTACGCCTGCCGTAATAGGTGAAAGAAACGACAACAGTAATCAACAAGATGGCGATTTAAACCACTATTCAAATATTATCAGAGGGTTAGCTGCTAAATTCGATTGCCCATTGATTGACCTCAGAAAAGAGTTTCAGTCATATAGCCTCAAAAATAATCCACAGAATAAAGATTCAGGTATTTTAACAACCGACAGAGTACACCTGAACGACCTCGGGAATCAGTTCGTAGCTGATTTAATGTTAAAAGCTGTTGTAAAATAAAATTGTCAGATAGCCATTATATCATGTAATGGCTATTTTTATATCTAATACATTAATTATGAAAAAAATCTCTCGAATTGCAGGTATCTTGCTTCTTGTATGTAACTTACAGTTACTTGCACAAAAACAGATTGCTATTACTATTGATGACCTCCCTTTTGTATCCGAGTTGTCTTTACCACACGCACAGGAGTCTACACAAAAGTTATTGCAGAAAATCAAAAAGCATCATATACAAGCTGTTGGCTTTGTAAATGAGATAGCAGTGGTAAAAATAGGGGAAATAGATGCCAGAGTAAAACTGCTGGAAGATTGGCTGAAAAACGGGAATGAACTTGGAAGCCACATGTTTTCGCATCCATCTTTTAATACTACTTCGTTGGAAGACTACAAAACAGACTTTTTAAAAGGAGAAATAATTACCGAACAGCTAAACAAAAAATATAAAAGAGAAAAAAGATATTTTCGGTATCCGTTTCTCCAGACGGGGCCTGATAGCCTGAAAAAATATGGTTTTGAGGCATTTCTGAAACAAAAAGGATATGAAAATGCACCTGTAACCATTGAGGCCGACGACTGGTATTTTAATAAGGTATACATGGATGCCATGAAAGCCAATAATAAAGCCTTGATGAAAAGCATTGCAGAAAAGTATCTGAAACACACCGCCGACTATTTTGATTATTATGAAAAATATACACAGGAAGTATTCGGAAGACCAATCAAGCATATTTTTTTGTGCCATGTAAATGCCCTGAATGCAGATTATTTTGACAAATTAGCCAACATAATGACTAACCGTGGCTATTCTTTTATTACGTTGGAAGAAGCCCTTAAAGATGATATTTACAAACACCCCGATACTACTGTAACTAAAGGTGGGTTTTCTTGGTTACATCGATGGAGAATGACAGACAAGAAAAAAATCTCTTTACCAGAAGTAGAAATTCCTGCCGATATAAAGGCTTTATATGAGGCCAAATAACAATCCAACGACTGATGAATATTCGATTGTTTTAACCAGTTTATTAAAAAACTACTTTGAAAAACCTTGTTAAAGCCACTTATGTGGTTTTGTTGTCGTCAGTAATGGCATGGTGCCAAGAGATACGTAACGAACAGTGTATTGGCCCGAACATTGGTACAGGCTCTTTGTATATTCAAAAAACAGTAGCTTGTGTACCTTTTACCGTTCGTATCGATAAAACAGACGAGAATACAAGCGGAAATCAGTATATATTTAATTATACAGGTGGGCCACCTACAAATCTGGTCACAGAAAAAACACATACCTACACAACTCCGGGTGCTTACAGGCTTATGCAGGTATCGTTCAGGAAAGACAACGGGCAAGAACTAAGAGCCTGTACTACAATTACTGTACTCGATACCGCGAAAATTGAAATAAGCCCTAATATCTGCGAAAATCGCGTTAGCTTGCTACTAAGCGACGTAAGAAAAAATGGAACAATTCAGTATGATTTCTGCTATATAGATTGGGGCGATGGCTCTGCCACTGAAAAAATTAATTTGCCCTCAGGTAGCATTGTTCATGAATATGCTAATCGTTCGGATAAAAAAATAAAGGTAAGAGGGGGGTATCTGGTTGATGATTGTGGAGGAAGCAACTCGGTATTAATAAAATTTCCTGTTTTTAACGAGCCTGTTATCAAAGAGCTTCAAAAACTATCGTCTACCCAATATACATTAACTTTTGAAAACCAAACAGGCGACGACTTCAATATTCTGGCTAATGGGCAGGTATTTCAAGGGCAAAAAGGTAAAATAGGCACACAGCAAGTATCATTCTACAACCCGTCGGCAAATGCCTGTTATAGTATTCAGATGCAGCGTAGCTGCTATACTAACCCTATATCAAAAGAAATATGCGATGTTAACTTTCAGTTTGAAGCAAATGCCGGCGGAAATTTACTTACTTGGCTCAAACCTGCCCCCGAAATTATTCGGAATACCACACTGATTAAAAATACATCCCTTAAAATTCCTGTTAGGGATATTTTTTATAATGATGAAGACATTAGTTGCAATCAGGAAAACTGCTATCAGTTACAATTCATGAGCAACGAAAGTTTGTTTACCTCTCAGTCGATATGTGCTAAAAATGGCCTGATACCCTGCGAACACGAAATTGAAGTGTATGTACCCTCGGTCTTTTCACCAAATGGAGATGGAATAAATGATAAACTGATGCTTTCAGGGCAAGCTGAAAAGTTTATCAGCCTTAAAATTATGGACCGCCGCGAGTATGTGGTTGCAATGCTTTATTCGCTCAATGATACTTGGGATGGGGCCAATCAGCAGCCCGGTGTCTATTTTTACGTGTTAACAGTAAAGAATAATAACAATAAAGAAAAAACTCTGCAAGGAAGCATAACCCTTTTCCGATAAACAGAAAAGGAGGTTTTCACCTCCTTCGCCTGATTATTTCTTCTTTATTAATTTCATTTCGATGGGGTCCCAGTGAATGATTTTTTGTTGGAAATAACTTTCGTTACAAGCCAACACAGGTGCGGCAGCACGGAAGCCGAAAACTGGGTCTTCGATGGTTCCCTGACTACCCTTTCTGACATTTTCAAAGAAATTGGCAAAATGGTTTTTGTGTGAGTCTTCGGTTTTAGGCGCGTCAAATTTCACTTCTTTTACTGGTTCAGCCTTACGGTCTGCTTCTGGGTATTTGGCATCATACTGTTTCTTGAATGCTTCCTGTTCCGACTCTGCAAAAGTAAAGTGGCTGTCGTAGCCGCCATAGCCGGGAGCTTTAGGGAGTTTTTTCTTGCTTAGAACCAAGCCGTTGTCCAGAATATCAATCTGGCCTTCGTTACCTATAATACGGGTATTGTTACGAATAGCCCCTGCATTGGCAAAGTTTACCCGAAGTACCATCTGGAACTGGTCGTGTTTTTCATTCTTGGGGTAATCCAGAATCGAAACCAGCACATCAGGCACATCGCGTCCATCTTTCCAGTAACTCAACTCCCCTGACGACACAATTCTGTTAGGGCCATAAGAACCCGTAATATAATGAACCCCCGTAATGAGATGCACAAAGAGGTCGCCAGCTACACCTGTGCCGTAGTCACGGTAGTTCCTCCAGCGGAAAAAGCGGGTAGCATCAAATGGGCGTTTAGGGGCATCGTGCAGGAAAGTATCCCAATCAACCGTTTCAGGAGAAGCATCCGTCGGAATCGAATAATTCCATGCGCCAATAGAATTAAAACGGTCATTGTTCGATTCTATATAGTTTACCTGCCCGATATCTCCGGCCTGTACCATTTTTTTAGCTTCTTCAAATACAGAGCTACTAATACGTTGGCTTCCTACCTGCATGGTTTTGCCTGACTTTTTCCATGCTTCAATTACACCTTTTCCGCGCTCAATTTTTTGCACCATAGGTTTTTCGCAGTACACCGATTTTCCGGCATTGAGTGCATCAATCGTGATTCGGTCATGCCAATGGTCAGGAGTTACTACTAATACGGCGTCAATATCTTTTCGGTTAAGAATTTCCCTGTAATCGCGGGTGGTGAAAATATCCTTGCCAAAAACCTCCTTTACACGGGTGAGGCGGCCTGTATACAGGTCGGCTGCCGCAACCAATTCGACCCCTTCATTTTTAAGAGCCGAACGCGTATCGTTATGCCCCTGAATACCCATACCAATAGTAGCGATACGAATCTTGTCATTGGGGCTAACCTTCATATTTTTAATAATATTAAATGGTTTTGCGAAACTATCGGTGGCAAGCAAAACCGAAGCCGCACCAATTCCCTTGATGAACTTTCTGCGATTAGATTCCATTTTTGTGTATGATAGATTTTAAAGCAGCCTGTAAACTGCACGGGTGAATATTATGAAGTGGTGAATATAGGGTTAAAAATGCGCTTGGTCAAGAGTTTGAAGAAAAAAGCCTGTGGGGTAGGGTAACACTATTGAAAGGCTTACTGAAACCTTATTAATACCTGTTGTGTACTCTTAACGGGTTCGTCGGCTTTAGTAGCCGGAAACCATTTAGGGCCATTTTTAATGATTCGGATAGCCTCTTCGTCGCACCCATACCCGAGGCTTCTCATGATGATAAAGTCAGATAGGTCACCTTTAGCATTAACGGTAAAACTCACAATTACCCTGCCTCTGATGTTCATCTGTGCGGCTTTAGGCGGGCGTTTGGCGTTTTCTTTCAGATAGACCTGAAAAGCCTCCCAGCCAAATTCTGGTCTGGCTTTGAGGTTAGTGTGTTCGAACATAAGCTCATTGGGGCTACTAACCGAAATCTTGGGCTGAGCCAAAAGAGAGATGTTATCTTCTTTATAAATAATTTCGCCTAAAGAGTTATTATTGTTTAAATAGATTTCCATCTGAGGTAAAGTAAGCGAATTGAAAACAGCTATGTCACCTTTACGTGCGTTTTTCAGATAAAACTTTCCTTCTTCATTTGTTTTAACGCCATCTGCTTGGCCTTTAATATTAACAGTTACATTTGGCATTGGCTCATGGTTTTCGTCTAAGACTATGCCAGACACAACGGCCGTTTCTATGCCCGAAGCATTACTGGCTACTGTATTTAATTCTTCTTCTTCGCTGATTTGGCTGGAGGCTTTAGCTTTTTTTTCTGAAAGCATTACAGGCTTCTGAAAAACTGAAACAGCGTTTTCGGCTACTTTATCTGTTTTTATCAGATTATTATTTACAGCAACTTCCGATTTTTCTGGAATATAAGCTGGTTCGGCATTTTTTAGTTCAGTTTTGGGGCTAGCTTTGCTTGCTGTGGTAACAACAGTGCTTTTGCTGGTTTCTGGAATAATTTTGTCAGAAGCTTGTTCAGTTGTTGTTTTATCTTTTTCAATGGCAGATGAGTTGGCTGCGGTTACTGGGGTGCTTTCTGTACTTGTTTCTTGATTGTTTATAACCGCGAGAGCATCTTCATTTTTATGATTGAAGAAATAGTATGTACCACCAAAAATGAGCAATAAAGCTGCCGCAATACTGGCGGGTTTCCAGAGCTTACTAAACCGAAATGTTTGGGTTGAAGCTGGCACATTTTGCTTAATGCGCTGGTTAAGCCTTGCTTGCAGGTCGGAAAGGTTTTTCTCGGTCGAAACGCCCTCTTGTTGTAAAATAGTTATTCCTTCGGCAGCATCGGCATAGAAATTATCTTCAAGTAGTATTTTCTCTACTTGGTGCATTTCCTGAAAAGTCATTTCACCCGCTTCATACCTTTTCAGGTCGTTAGCGGTTAAGGTATGTTTTTCGGAGGAAGATGTCGTTTTTTTCTTTGCCATTAGTTTTTTCTTTCCATGCAGATTTTCAGGTTCCGCTTCCCATTCTGGATATAACTTTTTACTTTGTTCAAATCGAAGCCTGTCTGGTCGGCAATTTCTTTATAACATTTCTCTTGCAGGTAAAACAATTCAACACAGGTTTTTTGTTCTTCGTCGAGCTTTTTGATACAACCCTCCAGTTTTTCCAGATTTCCTTCAATAATGAGCTTTTCATGATTAAGATGTAAATCTGCCTCATTTTCCATAAAATCTTCTTCAATAATCTGTAAACCGCCGATTTCTACCTTTCTTGCCCGCAGTTGCATCAAACAATAATTACGTGCTACACTATGTAACCAGCTTTTAAAATTACTGACTTCATGTTTGCGGAGGTCGTTTACGAGTTGTTCAAAAATCTCCATGGTGGCATCCTTACTTTCCTCTTCGTCGCGCAGGTACTTATAACAAACGGCAAAAACCATTTCCATATTTCGGCTATATAGCTCACCTAATACGTTTAAATCGCCACTAGCCTGATATGCCGCTATGTATTCAGCATCGGTCTGAGGTTTTGATTTACGTTTGAAAAACTGCATTAGCTATACTATTACTTAGAGGTTTGCTTAGCAAAAATAACTTTTTTCTAAAATTTTATGGAATTTTTATTTGCGCTTCATCCATAAGGTAACAAAAAAGACTTTATGGACTTAACCAATGCCCCAACACATAAATGTTCTTTTAAACCTTATTGGGGTTCTGATAATTATGAAAATTAAATTATTGCTTCTGGCGTTTATGCTTTTTTTTGGATTTACCTCCGAAAATGAGCGCACTATTACCGGTATTATAAAGGCTGCCGACGATAATAGCCCTTTACCCGGAGTTTTGATACAAATTAAAGGTACCAATGATGCCGCCCAGACCGATGCTAACGGTAAATACAGCATTAAAGTTACTAAAAGCAACAATGTATTGGTATTTAGTTTTTTAGGCTGCATAACGAAGGAAGTACCTGTGCCACTAAAAAAAAATGTACTTGATGTAATGCTGGAAACAGATGCCAAGAAACTAGAGGAAGTTATTGTTACAGGGTATCAGTCTGAACAAATAAAAGTAAGAGGTCTGAGATTTCAAGTTTCTAAACTTATGGAAAAAAAGTATCAGTCTGAACAAATAAAAGTAAGAGGTAAAGCATTATCAGTAAACATGGATTTTGCGGCTAGTCCTGCTTTATATGGCAGTACAGGTGGCAGAATAGAACAGGCTGAGGAGTATAGCACCATTGAGGAAAATATATTTCATGAAACAAATGAAATGCCGGTAACAACTTTTTCGATTGATGTTGACAGGGCCTCTTACAGTAATTTGCGCAGAATAATTAATACTGGATATTTACCTCCGAAAGATGCTGTTCGGATTGAAGAAATGATTAATTATTTTGACTATGAGTATCTGCAACCCGAAGGAAAAGACCCCGTGAGGTTTCAGACGGAAATCTCTGATTCTCCGTGGAACAAGGGCCTGAAACTTTTGCATATAGGCTTACAAGCCAGAAAAATTGCTACCGAAAATTTGCCTGCTTCAAATTTGGTTTTTCTGATAGATGTATCTGGTTCTATGAGTAACTACAATAAATTGCCATTATTGAAAGAAGGTTTCAAGTTACTGGTTGACCAACTACGGCCTAAAGACTATGTCTCGATTGTGGTCTATGCCGGAGCGGCAGGGGTGTGCTGAATCAGATAATAAAATTAGAGAAACCACAATAGTTGCCGGTGGTTGGGCTGCAGCATGGGGAGGCATGACATTGGCAGCGGTGCCTGCTGCAAAAATTGGCGCAATGTTATCTCCTGGTATAACTCCACTTGGAGGAGCAATTGTTGGAGGTGCTATAATTCTTGGTACAGGAATCGTATGTGGATTAGGTGGTGAAGAATTAATTGAAAGTTTATATGATAAATAATACTTCTTTAAAATGATGCTTAAACAATTTTATAATCAACTGAAAGGAAAATCTTTTTTCAAAAATTTAATAGAGTTAAAAAGGATTTTTTTTTCTAAAAAAGGAGAATACAGTAAACATCTTAATGAAGAAATCTATAAAGATTTAGCAAAATATTGTGCTCAATCTTTGAAAACTGATAAGGATAAAATCGGCAATATATATCTTTTATATACTGGATTTGTAACCCCTGAAATCTTACAATATTTTATTAAAATAACTAATACGGATTCTTATGCTATAAGAATCGGGCAAGATATAGGAGTTTTTGAAGTAAAATTTAATGATTCCATTTATATTTTTTGTAAAAGTGTAAGTTATAATTATTCCCAGTTAAAGATAGGTTTTTTTCATAAAACAACTTCTTTACCACCGTTTACAATTTATGAGGTAGATTATAAAAAAGAGCTTGGATTGTGATACACCTACGTAAACAGGTCAGACTTGCATTGAAGTCTTCCGGTTTTTACTAAATAATTCTAAAACGACAAAAGCTTGATAAAGAATAATTAAACACTATGAAATCTTACATTTTCACAATAGTATTTTCAGTATTATTACTAAAAACCTTTGCCCAATTCCCTCGGCCACAAATTTCCTCACAAAGCCCGAACGCAGCCGGAATTAGCGTATTCGGAGAAATCCCTGTCTCTCTTTATACAGGTACTCCTCAAATTAATATTCCTTTGTATACTTTAGAGGAAGGTAAAATATCAGTACCTATTTCATTAAGCTATCATGCTTCCGGTGTGCGTCCAAACCAGGGCGGAGAGGGAATTAAAAAGGCTTATGATATAGCTTTGGAAAATTTTATAAAGAGAGGAAATAATCGGGTTATTCTGGCTACGGACGGAGATTTTAATGTTGGGGTATCAAGCGAATCAGAATTGAAAAGTCTGATAGAAGAAAAACGCGAGTCGGGTGTGTATTTGAGTGTGCTTGGTTTTGGTATGGGTAATTATAAAGATAACAGATTGGAGCTATTGGCCGATAAAGGCAACGGTAATTATGCGTATATAGACAACATTAATGAAGCCCGAAAAGAATTTGTTACAGAGTTTGGAGGTACTTTATTTACTGTTGCGAAAGATGTAAAGCTACAATTGGAGTTTAATCCCAAGTATGTAAAGGCGTATCGTCTGATTGGTTATGAGAACCGGAAATTAAAAAATGAAGATTTTAACAACGATAAAAAAGATGCCGGAGAAATGGGGTCGGGGCATAGTGTTACGGCCATTTATGAGATTGTTCCGGCTGGTGCAGAAAGTAATTATCTGACAAGTACTGACCCTCTGAAATATCAGCAGCCAAAAAAACTAACCGAAACAGCACAAACAAACGAGGTATTAACAATTAAACTTCGCTACAAACTGCCTGATGAAACCACCAGTAAATTAATTGAAAATGTTGTTTTAGATAAACATACCAGTTTTGAAAACACCTCTGACAATTTTCGTATGGCGGCATCGGTGGCAGAGTTTGGGCTGTTATTACGCCAGTCAGAATTTAAAGGTAAGGCAAACTTTAACCATGTAATTGCTACGGCCAGAGCTGCCAAAGGAAATGATGAAGAAGGGTATCGTGCCGAGTTTATAAAACTTGTGAAAATGGCTCAGTTATTAGCAAACGAACCAGAAGGGGAGAAGGAGTAACGAAAAGCCCTTATATTGGAAGTAGTAGCCAATATAAGGGCTTTTTTATTATTTGCAGTTGTAAGTGAATTTTTGCACTTCTTTCAATTCTTCGTCAGAACTTTTGCGAACCGATGTTATTTTAGAAGGAAAACCTTCATTGGTATATTCGTAGGTGAAAGTTCCAGGCTCCATTTTGTCCGAAAGGAAACCTAAAACGCTATCACTTAAAATATTATTTTTATTAAAAGTGTAAGTAAGGTTACTGCCAAACATAGTACCGGTTATTACCAGAGGTAAATAAGATTTAGATAAACCTGTATAGGCATACGCATTGTTTTTATCATCAAACTTTGTGTTTTCAAGTACTGTCTCTTTTGAATTGCCCGCATCTAGCAATATCTTGGTAATATTAGCACCGCTGGCATCATACTCAATGTAATAAGTAATAGGGAAATCATCAGAAACTGCCTCTACTTTGTCGATTTGACCTTTGGCGTTGGTTGAAAAATTAAATTCATTAAACGGAGTAGAGATGTTTGTATTGGTAGATTGATATTTTGCTTTTTTCATAACACCTTTGGCATCATATTCATAAGTAAGCGTTTCAGTGCCATTGTCGGCCTTGATTGTCATTTTAGTTACACGTGCATTGGCATCATATTCTAATACTGTTTTATAGTCTTCGTCCTCAATACTTTCGAGAAGGTTTTTGGCATTATAAACATATTTTGTTACAGTAGTTTGAAAGATGCCATCTGAGTTAATTTGGCTTAAATAGCATTTGCTGCTGGTATTGCTGCCAGTGCCGGGTGTTGTTGTTGTTCCGTTACCATTGTTGCCATTGTTGTTACCATTATTGTTGCCATTAGTGGTTCCGATTGTTGCGTTGGGGTCCAGAATAATGTTGTCGTCTTCGCAGGAAAATAAAACTAAGGGTAGTATTATAATCACAGACAGTAAAGTTTTTTTCATATACAGAGGTATTTAACGTTTTAGTTTGCAAAAGTACAAAAAAAATAATTACTACAATTGTGCATGGTTGTAGCTAAGTGGCTTAGCAGAAAATACTTAATGACCTTTAAAGGCTGGTTTTCGCTTTTGTAGAAAAGCCATTACCCCCTCGGCAAAGTCATGGGTTTTACCTAAAGCCTCCTGACTGATAGCTTCCAGTTCAAGCACATCGTCGAGCGTGCTTGTAAGCGAAACGTTGAGTACTTTCTTCATCAGTCCTATTGATTTTGTCGGAGCCGACTTGTAAAAGTCTGTCAGTTCTGCGATGGCAGCATCAAGGTCATCATAAGCAACGGCTTTGCTAACAAGGCCAAGTGCCGTGGCTTCGTCCATATATATTTTGCGGCCTGTGCTGCATAGCTCGAAGGTTTTCTGTGTGCCTATTATGCGTGGCAGAAAGAACATCGAACCCGCGTCGGGCATCAGGCCAATGCCCACAAACAGCTCGCTCATGTAGGTATCTTTATTGGCAATAATTATATCACAAGCCAATGCGAGCGACATACCTGCACCCGTAGCAATGCCGTTAAGCCGGCAAACCACAGGTTTTTCAGCATTGCGGATAGCCCTTACCATAGGGTTATAGTTTTCTCTGAGAGAATCGCCCAGAGAGGTCATGCCCGAATCGAGCCCTGCTTTCAGGTCGGCTCCTGAGCAAAAGGCTTTATCGCCTACACCCGTAAGCACAATGGCTCTGGTGTGTGAATCTTCCGAAGCAGCTACGACTGCACTCGTAATTTCTTTAATCAGGTCGGTACTCAAGGCGTTATAAACCTGAGGGCGGTTTAGGGTGATAGTAGCTACGTGGTCAGAAACACCATAGATAATATTGTTATACATAACTGATAGTCAAGTTTTTATTAGGTCATAAAATTTTTCGGACCTAAAAATTGTTATATTATTTAGAAAATATATACACAAATTTGAAAAGTAATGTGGTTTCACAAAACATTTTTATTTAAAATTTATAGGAATTCACATTGATGCAATATATTTGCAAACTTTTTTTTAATTTTTTCCAAATATGGAAGTGAATCAACCGTTAAACGGTAATGGTGGGCATCATCACCATAATCTCGACAAAATTTCTGCTGCTGGGCTTCTCATCGCATTAGGTATTGTTTTCGGCGACATTGGTACATCTCCTTTATACGTATTAAAAGCTATTGCTGGCTCCGAAAAGGTTGATGAGGAAATTATTCTTGGCGCGTTATCATGTGTGTTCTGGACCCTCACTCTTCAAACGACATTAAAATATGTGGTACTTATTTTAAGAGCCGACAACAGGGGTGAAGGCGGGATTTTCTCGTTGTATACACTTGTACGCCGCCACGCCAAATGGCTCACCATACCTGCTATTGTTGGGGGTAGTACCATGCTGGCTGATAGTGTAATTACGCCGCCTATCTCGGTATCATCAGCTATCGAAGGGCTTACAAAGATATATCCTGATATTAAGACCGTACCTATTGTTATCATTATTTTGTCGGTATTGTTTTTAGTACAGGCACTAGGTACTAATGTTGTAGGAAAAGCCTTTGGCCCTATTATGCTTATCTGGTTTGTAATGTTGGGCGTATTTGGTTTTCTGAATGTTATCAAAGATTTCCATGTACTGAAAGCCATTAACCCCATGTATGGTATTCAGTTGCTTACGCACCATCCTGGAGGTTTCTTTTTGTTAGGTTCGGTTTTCTTGTGTACTACCGGAGCCGAGGCCCTCTATTCGGACATGGGGCACGTGGGTAGAGCAAATATCCGTATTATGTGGATATTCGTTAAAATATGTTTGCTTTTAAATTACTTCGGGCAAGGTGTGTATGTAATGGGCTTAAAAGGACAAACCATTGATACCCGTAACCCTTTTTATGATATTATGCCCGAGTGGTTCCTGCCATTTGGTATCGGTATTGCTACAATGGCGGCTATTATTGCCAGTCAGGCTATGCTAACAGGCGTGTTTACACTTATTTCGGAAGCTATTCGCCTGAACCTTTGGCCTAAAATCAAAATCAATTTCCCGTCAGACCAAAAGGGACAAATCTATGTTCCAAGCCTTAATGTATTGCTTTATATTGGTTGTGTAGGTGTGGTTTTATATTTCCAGAAATCTTCATTGATGGAAGCAGCCTATGGTTTGTCTATTGTACTGACCATGATGATGACCACCTTCCTCTTTAGTTATTACCTGTATGCCAAGAAGGTAAATATGTGGCTTATTCTGGTATATTTCTGCCTGTTCATTTTCATAGAAACGTGTTTCCTGATTGCTAACTTGCAGAAATTTACACATGGTGGCTGGGTGTCGATGCTAATAGCTACCGTCATGATTTGTATTATGTATATCTGGCTGAGTGCTTCTAAAATTAAAGCCCGTTTGACAGAATACGAAAAACTTGATAAATATGTAGAGTCGTTGAAAGAACTGAGTTCTGACATTACGGTTCCGAAATATGCCACTCACCTAGTATTCTTGAGTAATGCTTCGCGGGCTTCTGAAATTGAGAACAAGATTATTTACTCTATTTTTCAGAAACGGCCAAAACGTGCCGATGTGTACTGGTTTGTGCATGTTGATACCCTTGACGACCCCTACACAATGGAATATAAAGTAAAAACCATTGCAACGGATGATGTATACAAGGTTAATTTCCGACTGGGATTCAGGGTACCTAATAAAATTAACCTCTACTTTAAAAAAGTATTGGAAGATATGGTGAAGTGCGGAGAGGTTGATATCAGAAGCCGTTATGAGTCGTTGAACAAACACAATGTAATTGGCGATTTCCGTTTCGTAGTACTAGAAAAATTCCTTTCTTACGATAACCAGCTTTCATTCTTTGAAAACCTGATTATGAAGGCATATTTCTTTATTAAAGGCTTTACGCCATCTGAAGACAAATGGTTTGGCTTGGATAGTAGCTCTGTTAAAGTCGAAAAAGTGCCTTTGGTTATTCGTCAGGCCGAGAACGTTAACCTGAAACGGATTCCGTGGCAGGCAAATGGTTAATACATTCATAAAACCTGATATATGCGTATTTTAATCACAGGAGGGGCCGGCTTCGTAGGCTCAGCCTTAGCTATTGCGTTAAAACAAAATTATCCTTCCTACGAAATCTTTTGTTTAGATAATCTTAGAAGAAAGGGGTCAGAACTAAACGTGGCTCGTTTGGTGAAACTAGGCATTAGTTTTATTCATGGTGATATCCGAAATAAAGAAGATTTTGATTCTTTGCCAGTAGTTGATGCAGTTATTGAAGCATCGGCCGAGCCATCGGTGTTAGCGGGTTTGAATGGCTCGCCCGATTACCTGATAAACACTAACTTGTTCGGAACCGTAAACTGTCTGAACTACGCCGTTAAATGCAAGGCTAGTTTCATTTTTCTTTCAACGAGCCGTATTTATCCTATCAAGACCCTTGAAACGCTCGATTTCGCTGAAACCGAAACCCGTTTTGAATTAACCGATAAGCAAACTATCAGAGGGGTTTCTGCAAAAGGAATTGCCGAAGATTTCCCGCTTGATGGGGCGAGGTCTTTATATGGTACTACCAAATTAGCTTCTGAACTTATTATACAGGAATATAAAGAGTTTTATAACCTGAAAACAGTCATTAACCGCTGTGGTGTGTTAACAGGGCCGTGGCAGATGGGAAAAGTAGACCAAGGCGTGATGGTTCTCTGGATAGCCAAGCATTTCTTTGAACAACAACTGGCTTATATCGGATACGGCGGTAGTGGTAAACAAACCCGCGATATGCTCCACGTGGCCGACTTATACCGTTTAATTGATTGGCAGCTACATAATATTGATAAAGTTAATGGCGAAATACTGAATGTTGGGGGTGGGGTAGAAGTAAGTGCGTCGTTGCAGGAACTGACGGGTATCTGCCAAAAGGTAACAGGCAAAACTATTCCGATTAGCCGAGTGACGGAGAATCGTCCGGCAGACATCAGACTATATGTGACCGACAACTCGAAGGTAACCGCCCTGACAGGCTGGAAACCCGAAATTGGTATCGAACAGATTGTAAGAGATATAACAGACTGGCTGGCTGAAAACAGAGAAGCATTAGAGCCAATACTAAAATAAAGAAAAAACCCTTTCAGATTTTCTGAAAGGGTTTTTTCTTTATGCTGAATAAGTCTTTACGGCTTCAAAAAAACATTTGACCTTTTCGGGGTCAGTATCGGGGTATACGCCATGCCCGAGGTTGGCAATATAACGTTGCGTGCCAAAGGCTTTCAGCATTTTTTTGGTTTGCTTTTCTATTTCCTTGAAAGACGCATACAACACGCAGGGGTCAAGATTACCCTGTAAGGTTTTATTAGGTAATATTTTTCTGGACTCCCGGATGTCCATGTTCCAGTCAAGACCTACTACCTCACAATTAAGTTTCGACATTTCCTTGCGGGCAAAGAAAGCTCCTTTGGCAAAAACTGTTACGGGTACTTCTTCAATGGCATTACAGATTTGTGCAATATAAGGTAACGAAAACTTACGGTATTGCTCCGGCGACAGGATACCCGCCCAAGAATCGAAAAGCTGTACTAAGTCGGCTCCGTGGCGCACTTGAGCTTTCAGGTAACTGATAGTACTATCGGTTATCTTTTGAAGCAGCAGATGCGCTAATTGAGGCTGAGAATACAACATCTTTTTGGCTATCGAGAAGGTCTTCGACCCTTTGCCTTCTACCATGTAACAGAAAATAGTAAAAGGCGCACCCGCAAAACCAATAAGAGGTACTCGTCCGTTAAGTTCTTTCTTTACTATATCAATGGCATTTAAAACATAGGCGAGGTCAGTTTCGGGGTCGCTTACCTTTAGTGCATCTACGTCTTTTTTTGATTGCACTATTTTCGGAAACACAGGGCCTCTGGCTTCTATCATTTCGTAAGGTAACCCCATTGCTTCGGGTACAACCAGAATATCAGAAAAAATGATGGCGGCATCTGTTTGCAGAATATCAACAGGCTGGATAGTTACTTCGGCCGCTAGTTCGGGGGTTGTAGCTAATTTAATGAAACTACCGGCTTTTTCTCTTACAGCACGGTATTCGGGCAGTATCCTACCTGCCTGACGCATCATCCAGACAGGCACGCGCTCTACTTGCTCTCCTTTAGCAGCACGCAGAAGCAAATCATTTTGTAATTTCATGCTGCAAAGATAATCGAAAAATGAACGCCAGAGGCGGGCATCTATACATATATTTAATAAAAAAAGCCATGAGACTGAGGCTCATGGCTGTCACTAATGAATAGCGATTGATTTTACTAGGTAACTTGATTCTAATTGTTTACAGCGGTTGACGTTAAAAAATCTTTGCCTTTGAGGTCTTTATTTTTTTCCAGTTCTTTTTTCAGGTAATAGGAGGGAAAAAAGCCCCGATACCGATTGACAAATTTGTTTTTTGAATCTAGCTGAATCAACGTCGGATAAGTGTCAATTGCGTATCTATCAGCTATTTCCATTCCTTCAAAGGTATCAATATTAACTTTATAGACCAAAAAATTTTTATTAATATAATCAGAAAAATCAGGGTCGGCAAAGGTTTCGTTTTCGAGCTTTCGGCAAGGGATACACCACGTTCCCCAGAAATCGAGCAAAATAGGTTTTTTTTGCTTTTTGGAGTCTCTCAATAATTCGTCATAACTACCATCATAAAATCTGATATCGTTCGTATAATTTTTTTTCTCATTTTTGTAGGAGGCCAGCACTATCAGGGCTAGCCCTACGAAGCCCATTAATCTTAATTTCATTTTTTTTATGAGTTTTTATTTATAATTGGGTCAAAAAACACGTCAATTGACCATAAAGGGTGTTCTTTTATAACAATTACAAATATTAAGCCATTTTTTCCTGATTTTTGTAAACACTGTTTTAACGAACAAATACACAGTAACATTATGAAGATTTCGATGATTGGTGCAGGAAATGTAGCCTGGCATTTGAGCATTGGTCTGGAAGACCACCACCATCAGGTTTGCGAAGTTTTTAGCCGACAACTTTCCAAAGCTCAGGCACTTACTTCAATGCTTTATCAGGCTGAAGCAAAAACCGACCTTGATTTTTCGGAAAGTGAGGCCGAAATATTTATTATGGCTGTGGCCGACGATGCCATTGCTGAGGTTTGTTCAATGCTGGTTTTGCCTGAAAACGCCATTCTGGTGCATACGTCAGGCACAAAAAGTCTGGATGATTTGCAAGCACTTATATCGACTTATCATGATTTACCCATCAGTTGCGGTGTTTTTTATCCGCTTATGACATTTAGCCGGCAAAAGAAAATACAGTTAAAGGATGTGCCGTTCTGTATTGAGTCGGACGATGAAGAAGCCGAACAGAAGCTGGTTAAACTGGCCCAGAGCGTAAGCCGCACGGTGTATCTGGTTAGTTCGCAGGAAAGAAGGGTGCTGCATATAGCGGCAGTATTTGCCTGTAACTTTACAAACCATTTGTTGGCTCTTTCAAAGGAAATTACAGATTCGGAAGATTTGGAGTTTAATTTATTGAAGCCTTTAATTAGAGAAACGTTTCAGAAGGCTTTAGCGGCGGAGCATCCGGCCGATGTGCAGACAGGCCCTGCGGTAAGGAAAGATAAATCAACTATTAATAAACATCTGGTATACCTGAAAGACCATAAAGATATGTTTGAGATATACGAGGTTTTGAGCGAAAGTATTCAGAAATGGCACTCGTAGGCTTATTAGTTGTGGGTCATCAGTTTGTTATAAAAACGAGCATTGTGTTTTTAACAAACTGACGACTTCAAACTAACAGAATGGTAATAGATTAATACAGACCTTCACAACGGTTCAGGCAGTTAAGGTCTTCAAAAGCAACTTTAAGGCGGCTTATCATGCTTTCTTCTCCTTTACGTAACCAAACGCGTGGGTCATAGAATTTTTTATTTGGTGAGTCGGCACCTTCTGGGTTGCCTAACTGGCCTTGCAGATATGCTTCTTTATCTTTGTAGTATTTCAGGATACCTTCCCATGTAGCCCATTGTACGTCGGTATCAATGTTCATTTTTACGGCTCCGTATTTAATGGCTTCTCTGATTTCTTCGCGAGATGAACCAGAACCACCATGGAATACAAAGTTTACAGGTAGCTCACCAGTACCGAATTTATTCTGGATATAATCCTGAGAGTTTTTCAGAATAATAGGTTGTAATTTTACATTACCTGGTTTGTAAACACCGTGTACGTTACCAAAAGCAGCAGCAATAGTAAAGTTCGGAGAGATTTTAGAAAGTTCTTCGTAAGCATACGCTACTTCTGAAGGCTGCGTATAAAGTTTAGAACTGTCAACATCCGAGTTGTCCACACCATCTTCTTCACCACCTGTTACACCTAATTCAATTTCAAGGGTCATGCCCATTTTGGCCATTCTCTCAAAATATTTTGCACAGATTTCAATATTTTCTTCGATTGGCTCTTCTGAAAGGTCAAGCATGTGAGAGCTGAACAATGGTTTACCGTGTTGTTCAAAATATTTTTCACCTGCATCTAATAAACCATCAATCCATGGTAATAATTTTTTAGCGCAGTGGTCTGTATGTAAAACTACCGGAATGCCATACATTGCAGCAATCTGATGTACGTGAATAGCTCCAGAGATGGCTCCTGCAATAGATGCTTCCTGATTTTTGTTTGGTAATGACTTGCCTGCATAGAAAGAAGCACCACCGTTCGAGAACTGAATAATAACAGGTGAGTTAACTGCTTTAGCAGCTTCCATAACACCATTAACTGAGTTTGTTCCTACTACGTTTACAGCAGGAAGGGCATAATCATTTTCGTTGGCATGACGTAACAAAGCAGCAAGTGCCTCACCTGTAACTACGCCCGGCTTAATCAAAGATTGACTCATGAGTAAGTTTTTTGAATTTTAAAAAGAAAAAATGTTATTATGTAATTGTGATGAAGCCTAATTTGAAATTTTATGCAAATTATGTATTTTTTAAAGAAAAAGTTACAGAACATAACGAAAACTTTAAGTATATACTACTAAATTTTAATATGGCTAAGGAGGTATTTAATAGAACTGTGTTTATTGCAGGTATTGAAACTTATTTACTGAAAGAGGCACTTATCATTATATAAGTGCCTCTTTCAGTAAACAGTGTTGTTAAATTTCCTTACGCTTACTTTTTCAGGTTAGCCAGAAATTCTACTACGTCTCTGATTTCTCTTTTCGACATCAAAGAACCCATAGGTGGCATAGCCGAAGGCATATTTTCGCGTTTGGCAATTCTTGAAACCGGAATTACGAGCGGCTCGGCATCAGAAGTATTAATGGTTAATTCTGTTTCTGTTTCTTTGGCGAGCGTGCCTGTTACTTCTTGGCCGTCTTTCAGTTTGAGAGAAACGGCTCCGAAACCAGGAGATATTCGGGCACTTGGCTCGATAAGTGCTTGCAGAATTTGCTCACGGCTCAGTACATCACCGATATATGTAAGCGATGGCCCCACCGAGCCTCCCACACCACCCAAAGAGTGGCAACGAACACACTGGCCCGTAGAATTGGTGTTAAAGTACTGACGGCCCGCAAAGCGATTTCCGCCATAAAGGGCTTCTTTGTACTCATCTAAAGGCGAATTATGTGCGCTGGCCGTAGCAAGTTTACTTTTCAGGCTTTCTGAACCTGTGGCGTCAACGGCTTCTTTCAGTTCAAGGGCTATATTCGGCGATAACTTCTTGTCGATTAACTGCGTTACTAAATCATCCAGAATTACCTGTGTTTTATCGGCCTCCATTTTGGTCATAACTACCAACATTTGTTGCTGCTCTTTAATACCCCCTTTGGTAAAAATTGATTTCACGATAAACGGCAACGATTCTTTGCTTACGTTTGAGTTGTTCAGTAAGCCCAATGCGGCTGTTCTTACGTTTTCATCTTTATCGTCCATGCCTTTTTTCATCAAGGCATCCATTTCAGGGTAATTGAGTTTGTTCAGAGAGGTTAAAATGGCTGTTTTTACTTTGGCATCGGTGCTGGCATCATAAATATCAACCAATTGTTTGTTTGCCTCTGTGATGTTTAGCTCGGCCAGTAAACCTGCCGTAGCAATGAGCGTTTCGGCATTTTTCTCTCTTAAAAACTCGGCTATGTGTGGTTGTACTTTAGTTTTTGCCAAAGCGGGGTCTCTCTCAAGTTTACCACGATAACGGCCGTCAACTCTGTCGAGTACCGACGGGTTCGCCCATGAGCCTATCGTAGCCAGAGCTTCGGCCTTTAGTTCATCTTTAATGTCGGTGCGTTTGGCAAAAGCAATGAGCATAGTTAGTTCTTTTTCGCCACCGACACGTAGAGCCGCATTGATGGCTCTTCTCAGAATTACTTCTGACTTGAATCTTTTATCTTGCAAGGTGGCTGCCAATGCAGGCAAGGCTCCTTCAATTGACAGGTCATCGTTAATGGCTCTGGCGGCTTCTGCTACAATGTACTCATCGGCATCGTTCAGAAACACTGCAATGTTGGGGTCTTTCAGGCGTCTGAGCACCAGAACAGCCGCTGTTCTCAGGGCTTTGCTCGAGCTATTGGCTAGTGCAATTAAAGGCTCGGATTTTCCTATTCTTGACAAAGCCAGTACGCCTGCGTGTCTGAGATACACATCTTCATCGTTATTGGCTTTCAGCATAGCAATGAGTGGCTCCACGGCATCCTGATTGGCTGTTCGGCCCAATGCTTCTGCTGCGAAGAATTTTACTCTGTCGTTTGAGCTTTTAAGCAAAGGAATCAATGCTTTACTTAAAGCAACCACGCGGGCATCGCCAATGATTTTAGCGGCTTGCGCTACTATTTCGGGGTCTTTGTCGGTCAATAATTCTTCTAGCGGCGAGGCATAACTGGCATTCATACGGGTTAATTGCCCGATACCCCAGATACCATGAATACGCGCCAGTTGGTTTTCGTGTTGTGCAATGGCTTTATTAAATACCACAAACCCGTTTTTATCACGTTTAGCCAGTTCAAACTGTGCTTTTTGTCTGATACGCATATCGACGTTCATTAACAACGAATAAAGCATCTCGTCTGTTTGAGCCGCATATTTTAATTGCATCAGGCGTTTGGTTTCGGCTCTCAGGGCTTTTTGGTCGTTTTTGGCTTCGGTTACATCCAGTTTCCAGACACGCCCATAGTTTTTGGTTCCCCAGCCATTAATCCAGTCGGCTACATATAAAGCTCCGTCGGGGCCAAAACGGATACCCGTTGGTAAAATGCCGCTTACTACATCTTTTTCGCTATCAAATTCAAACGATGCACCTTTAGGTTTAAGCCCAAACGACCAGATATGCGAACGGTTAGGCGCACCAACAAACTCTACGAGAAAAAATTTGTTTTTCCAGTCTGAACCCAAAGCTGTGCCGGGGTTATAAACCATACCCGTAGGGCCATTATGATAATTACGGATAGGAGGGATGATGTAAGCCGCTTGGCCGTTCCAGCGTGGTTTATACAAACCTTCGTCCATCCATACTTTATATTTATTGTTTTTGGGGTCGGTATATTTTCCGTACTGCCAGTTTGAACGCCAGCCGGCATCAGAACCTTCTACCACATGCACCAGCCTTTCGCTTTCGCCTGGGTGGTCGCCGTCATTATCTGACGAAATAAGGTTACCATACTCATCAAAAACAAATTCGTGCGTATTACGTAACCCCGAAGCAAAGATTTCAAAATCGCTGCCATCGGGGTTTGAGCGGGCAATAATACCCGAGTTGGGGTGTTCAAACTTACGACCGTCTTTTGTTGTTATATTGGCACCAATATCACCGATATTCCAGTAAATTCTGCCGTCGGGGCCTTCTATCAAGCCCGACATCCCGTGGCCGCTAAAACCAATATGCACACCGTATCCGTGGCTGATAGAGGTTTTCTTGTCAGGGATACCGTCGCCGTTGGTATCTTTCAAACGCCATACATCGGGGGCAATGCCTATAAACATATCATCTTCACGAACCAGAATGCCACCAGCCACATCGGTAATTTCATCTGAGAAATCGTTTACGATTCTGGTTGATATATCGGCAATGCCATCGCCGTTTTTATCTTCCAGCCGCCATACTTCATCTTTTTCAATGGCTAAATCTCTCCAGTCGTGTGAGCCATCTTCGTTCAGGTCTTTTAACCATTCGTTTTCTTTACTTTTTTCTGGGGCAAAGGTGCTTTTCAGAAAAGCTCTTCTGTCTTCTACGGTTTGTAAGCCAATAGAGGGGGTCATCCAGTCGCGATGCCCGCGAATATCAAATTCTGAGTTTTTCTGGCGGTTGGTGCGTGTCAGGTATACACGTCCCCAATCGTCAACCGACATGGCTACGGGGTCAGGCGCAAGAGAATCAGATGCCCACAGGCTAAGCTGGAGGCCGTCGGCTACTTTTGCCGCTGTTTTCTCTCTGATTTCCTTCGCTTTGGTAATGGCCTGAGCGGGGTCTTCGGTTACTACAAGAGGTTTATTGCTTGTAGAAGGCGTACGCATACAGGAAACAACCAAAATGACTGAGACCACCAAGAGAAGGAGCTTGCTGGTGAATGGATTTTTAAATGTCATGAGGCTAATAATTGTTAGAGGTTGAAATTGACCCGAAAAATAGTGATTTCTTGGCAATGTCGGGTCAGATATGCGGGCTTTTTCGAGGTTTTATAAAAAATAAGCCTTTCAGAGTACCTGAAAGGCTTTGGGTATGGGGTAGGAGTTTATGGTATAAAAGTGTTTTAATTATTGCTCTTTTCCAGATTATCAAAGTTGAAAGGGTTATTCCGTTCTTCTTTTTTACGGAAACCGAAGTTATAACGTAGATTGAAACCAATTCTTCGGGTATCGCCACGGCGAGAGCCAAATGCCGAAATGCTGCCTTGATTAATCGTAAAGTTGTTTTTATTGGTATAGAAAATATCGTTAATGCTAAGGGTTGCTACCAGTTTTTTATTAAAGAACTGGCGGTTAACATTAAAATTGAGGTTGCCAAAATTACTAAGCTCATAGAATTGTAACTGGCCTTTCAGTCGGAAAAAACCGTTTAAGGAGAGATTCGTCAGTTTATTGAGTTTAAACTGGTGAAAAGTGAAAAACGACCAGCTACCTCTTTGGAAAGAAAGCGGAGCGTTTTCGTATAAACCGTTGTAATCATTATAATTATATTGTGCGCCTGCTACAAAGAAGTAACGGTTAATAGGAGGCACTGCACCTAAAAGTCTGAAATAGGTTTCCTGATTTTTACCGAGGTTGTCATAAGTACGATACGCAACCGAGGGGTTGGCAGGATTCTGATAAATAACATTCGTGAAGATGTCTTGCGTGTAATTTCGGCCAATGGCGAAAATCGGACGGTCTTCAACGCTGATGTTTACTTCAAAGTTTTGGGTGAACTGAGGGCGAAGTGACGGATTTCCGGCTTCATAAAGATATTGGTCGATGAATCGGGGCGAGGGGTTCAGGTATTCATAAACGGGGCGTGTAATAGACCTGCGGTGTACCAGATAAGCACGAAGTTCATACCCTGCTATTTTGGCTACTTTCCGGCTCAGGTAGACATAAGGGAAGAGGTCGGTCCGATTAATTTTAAAAGTAGTATCGGACGGAATCCGCTGATGCCCATACATATTGGTGTTTTCGAGGCGGGTACCAACCTTTAATATAAACTCGCCAATATTTTTTGAAAGCTGTACATAAGCGGCATAAATACGCTCGTTGTAGTCGAACTGGTTGGTTCTTGATACATCAACCTCCTGTTTGTCGCCTATTTTGGTAAAATAAGCAGTGTTGCTACTAAATAGCTGATAAGTAGCTTTCAGGCCAGATTCTAAAGTGAGCTTATGCGGCAATTTGTATTTTAGGTCTGTCTGGAAAGCAACAAAATTGCGGCTATTGGTGAGGTCGCCAATGCCACCCACATTCGAGGCCGTAGGCAATAAATAAGCCGTATTAAAGTTCTGGTCAGTATTATTCGAGAAATAATTGTACGACAAATCGTTTGTCCATTCAGACCCTAACGTATCGATTTTATATTTGGTTGAAACCCCCTGATTTAAAGAGAAATTATTCCCTTTATTATTGGAGGTGTTCAGGTTGTTTGTGAGTATTTCGCGTGAGGTTATTTGTCTGATGATACTTTCGTTAGTAGCCGACGAACTATTCTGGTTATAACTCAGGCGGCCGTCATAGTTAATTTCCCATTTGGTATTGGCTTCATAACCCAATCCAAACCCAACATAGGCCACACTACCCGGGTAAGTAGTAAAGGCATTTTGTGAAAGTTCTTTATCGGCCGAGAAGCGTCTGGTTGTTTGAATTTCTTCAAAGCTATTGCGTCGTGAATAATTAATGTTCAGAAAAGAACTGAGCTTACCATTGTTGTTGTTAAGGCTTGCGCCTATAAACTGGTTGCCATATCGCCCTTGATTCATGCCGGCAGTAAGATTACCCGTAAAACCAATTTTTACGCCTTTTTTCAATACAACGTTTACAATGCCGCCGCTTCCGCTGGCATCGTACTTGGCCGAGGGTGTACGCAGAATTTCCACTTTTAAAATACTACTTGGAGGTAGGCTTTTCAGAATTGAGGCAATATCGGCAGTACTCATTTTCTGTTCACGGCCGTTAATATAGATGGTTGCAGGGCTTGAGCTACTCAGATACACGTTACCGTCTTGGTCGACAAACAAACCGGGTATTTTCTCCATAATTTCATAGGCACTTGTGCTGGTGTTGGCAATTGGCTCAGGGTCAACAATGGTTTTGTCGTCTTCCTGTTGCATAAGCGGTTTGCGGGCTGTTACCACCACATCGCCAAGTACCTGATTGTCGGGCTCCATTACAAATTTAAAAAGCTGTTGTTTGGTATTGGCAACAATGCCTTTTACTAAACTTTTATAGCCTATCGAAGTGGCGGTCATGGCATATTGGGCGTTCTGGGCCAGATTAAATCTGGCAATGCCTAGTGTGTCGGTAGTGCTATTGAGAACTTTGGTAGTATCGGCACGATTCACCAGCCTGATGGTAGCTCCTATAACAGGGCTCTGGTTACTTTCGGTTAACTGAATACTAACTGGTAGCGTTTGTGAAAATGAAAAAACAGAATAAAAACAAAAAATGTGTAAAAAATAAATAGCCTTTTTCATGTAAAGCAGTAAGTGAAAATTAAGTAACAAAGCTAGCTAAAAAATAGCTGCGTGTTAATTAAAAAAACTTAAATACCTGATAGATAGTAAGTTGTTGTAATATATAAACAAAAAATTGTATTTAAAAAAGAATAATAACTAATTTTCTAGTTATAAAACTAAACAAATAATAACGAAAAGAAAAATAAAAAATTTTAATAAATGTATTGTATTTCATAAAATTTCCATATATTTGACTTGTCATTTCAAAAAACAAGCAATAAACCTAAACTAAATCATAATTTTTGAAAAAGAAAACCCCTGCCGTAAGGTAGGGGTTTCTTTTTTGATTCTGGCCTAAAATATTACGTTTAGTTTTTCACTACTTGGATATTCAACACCAACTTCACTTCATCGCTCACCACTATTCCACCAGCCTCTGTTACCGCGCTCCAAGCTAAGCCAAAATCCTGACGATTAATTTTACCTTGTAAATCAAAACCTGCTTTTGTTTGTCCATAAAAATCAACCATTAATCCACCAAACTCAGCACTTAATGTAACAGGTTTTGTTACGCCTTTTATCGTCAGATCACCCTTTACTGTATAAGTATCGTCACCTGTTTTTGTAAATGAAGTAGATACAAAAGAAAGTTTAGGATACCCTGCTGCATCAAAGAAGTCAGCAGATTTTAAATGTCCGTCTCTTTGTTCCTGACCTGTCGAGATACTGTCGATGTCAGCTGTAAAGCTAGCTTTAGCTCCTTCAAAGTCGTTGTCGTTAGTAGTTTCAATAGTACCTTCGTAAGTACCGAAAGTTCCGGTTACGGTCGAAATCATCAGGTGTTTTACCTTAAATTGTACTTCTGAATGCGAAGGGTCAATAGTCCATTTTGCCATTGTGATAAATGTTTTTATTATGAATGATAGATAATCGTGTTTTTACATTGTATGTATATACATGTAAAAACAAAAACAATCGAAAATAGTTTCCAAAAATAAAAAAATCATTCAGAATTCTGAATGATTTTTTTATTAAATCTTGATTATCAATTCGTTATGTCAGAACTTTTCTTTAAGAATACCTTTGCAGATGTCTTTTACAATTCCGGGGCCTTCATAAATAAAGCCCGAATATATTTGTATAAGCGATGCCCCCGCTTTCAGTTTTTCGATGGCATCTTCGGCCGAGTAAATACCCCCAACCCCAATAATAGGAAACGATTTTTTTGATTTTTCGGCCAAGTACCTGATTACCTCTGTCGAACGTTGGTTGAGTGGTTTGCCACTCAAGCCACCGGCTCCTATGGCATTTACTTCATCGGCTGGGGTTTGCAGCCCTTCGCGGCTGATAGTTGTATTAGAAGCAATAACACCTGAAATACGTGTTTCCTTTACAATCTCGATAATATCATCCAATTGCTCGTCGGTTAAATCAGGCGCAATCTTTAGCAAAATAGGTTTTGGCTTCGATTTCCGGCCATTATCGCGTTCAAGGGTTTTCAATAAGTGTTTTAATGGCTCTTTTTCCTGCAAGGCACGTAAACCCGGAGTGTTGGGCGAACTTACGTTCACAACAAAGTAATCAACATAGGGGTATAAATCGTTAAAGGCTTTCAGGTAGTCATAAACGGCATCGTCGTTTTCGGTGGTTTTGTTTTTACCTATATTACCACCAACAATGATTTTTGTTTTTCGTTTACGTAATTGAGTAGCAGCAGCCTTTGAGCCTTCGTTATTAAAGCCCATACGGTTTATAAGGGCTTCGTCTTGTTTTAGTCTGAAAAGGCGGGGTTTGTCGTTGCCTAATTGCGCTCTCGGCGTTACTGTTCCGATTTCGATAAAGCCAAAACCAAGATTCGACAACTCGTCGGTCCAGACACCGTTTTTATCAAAGCCAGCGGCCAGCCCTACCGGATTCTTGAAACGCAGGCCAAACACCTTACGCTCAAGGCGGCTATCTTTTTTTTCGTAGATTAATCGTAGAATAGCAGGAGCGAATGGAATCTTACACACAAACTTCAGCACATCCATTACTACATAATGAATTTTCTCGGCATCGTGCCGGCTTAAATACGGGAATACAAATTTCTTATAAAAACTCATTAAACATTGGTGCCTTGTTCAGGGCTTGTTGTACGTAAATAATACGATAGATGACAGAATATCAGAGTATCCTACAAAATTACGATTTGCGCCTAAATTTTCTTTAATTTTTATGTATTAGATTTTGTCTGGAAAAACAACATAAAAATAGTTCAATTTTTTATTGATAAATAACTATTATAAAAAGTTTATTTTTATTCTGAAAATAAGTTCACGGGCATAGATTTATAGCTCATCCCGAAATTTTTGCAGTTCGTCATAATTCTGTATGCTTTTATTGGCTGTCTACGCAATTTTGTTTCGCTAATTGGCAATCTAAAAAAAATTATAAAAACTTTGAACCTTTTAAAAGTTTCCACAGTTTCTAATTCTGAAAAACCTTACTATAATGATAGCATAGACTTAGAAAATGTAAATGGAAATCAGAGAAAGAATATTAAAGACTTCAGAGGCACTCTTCAGAAAATTCGGTATCAGGAGTGTAACAATGGATGAAATAGCATCCGAGCTTGGTATATCAAAAAAGACAATTTACCAAAACTTTGAAGACAAAGATTCTATCGTTCATGAGATTGCCCGCCAGAATATGATGTGTGACATAGAAGAATCAGAACGGATATACAAAGAAGCGGCTAATCCGATTGAGCAAGTTTTTAGGGAGACCGAACTGTTGCGCAAACAGGCTGCAACCATTAATCCGGCGGTATTTTATGATTTAAAGAAATATCACCCCAAAACCTGGCAGTTATTTCAGGAATATAACAAAGTGAATTTTCTGGAAATTGTAAAGAAAAACCTCAAAGAGGGCGTTCAACAGGGGTTTTATCGGGCAGATATTAACATTGAAGTGCTGGCTCGATTACGTATGGAAGAAGTAGAGTTTGCCTTTAACAGAGAGGTGTTTCCGACCGAAAAGTTTAATCACGTAGATGTACATACTGTTTTTATTGACCACTTTTTAAGAGGAATCCTGACCCCGAAGGGGCTGGACTTTTATGAAAAATGTAAAGATAACTCCGATTTTGACCACGTTTAATTTTAATCAAATCAATCAACTATATGAAAATAAAGTACCTAATTTTTTTCCTGATTTGTGGATTTTATGCCAATGCACAGCAGGCTTTTAGCCTGAAAGAAGCTGTTCAGTACGGTATAAAAAACCACCTTACCGTAAAAAACGCTGAGCTGGATATTGTGGGAGCCGAGCTAACAATTAAACAGATTAAAGCCTCGGGTATGCCGCAGATTAATGGACAATTTCAATATACGTATAATGCCATTATTCCCACACAATTAATTGACGCCAAAAACTTTGACCCAAATGCGCCCGATGGTGCAGTAACCAAATTTAAATTTGGAGTACCCTGGGCAGGGCAGGCAGGCGTTGGCTTGAACCAGTTGATATTTGATGCCACGTGGCTGGTGGGCTTAAAAGCTGCGCCTGTATATCGGGAGTTAGCTCAGAAAGGCGTAACCAATAGCAAAATTACCGTTGCCGAAAACGTAGCCAAAGCCTATTACTCGGTATTGGTGGCCGAAGAAAGAAGTAAAATTCTTGACCTTAACATTGCACGTATTGATTCATTGATTAAAGAAATGAAAGTGATGAATCAGCAAGGGTTTATTGAGAAAATAGACCTCGACCGCCTTGAAGTTCAACGTAACAACCTTGTTACAGAAATGCAGAAAGTGAAAAATCTGGTTTTGTTAAGCAAAACACTTCTGAAATTTCAGATGGGCATGAAGTTGGAGGAGCCAATTATACTGAAAGATAAATTATCGGAGATGGACATCACACCTTTAACGATGCTTCAGTATCAGGCTGTTGATTACGGTAACCGCATTGAATACTCAACACTGATGGTTCAACGCAAACTATCAGAGCTAGACATGGAAAGAACCGTAAAGGGTGCAATTCCGAAGGTTTCGTTCAGTGGGTCGCTGGGTGCGGGGCATAGTAATACCAGATTTAACCCTTTTGAGCGTTGGTTTGGGTCGTCGGCATTAACACTTGGTGTGCAGATTCCTATCTACGATAGTGGCCTCAGGAAAATCCAGTTACAGCAGCAACGCATTGCCATTACAAAAATTGACCAGAGTGCATTACTACTGCGTGAATCGTTCGATATGCAGGCGGAGTCGGCTAATATCAGCCTGAAAAATGGTTTGGAGAGCCTGACCGTACAAAAACGAAATCTGGATTTAGCACAGGAGGTTATCAGAGTTACTAAAATCAAGTATCAGTCAGGAACTGGTAGTAACATAGAGGTTGTCAACGCGGAGTCGGCACTTAAAGAAGCACAAACCAATTACTTTGCCGCTTTGTATGATGTACTTATCGCAAAAGTAGACCTCGATAAAGCGATGGGAAAATTATTGTCGGAGTAATTACATAAAGTTTACAACAGTTCACGATTAAAAGCATTAATAAAACACATTTCGTATGAAAAACATATCACTTATTTATCACGAGGCTAAAACGAAATTTGCCAATATAGCTTTTGCCTTAGCATTTATAGTATTAGTTGCCTCATGCTCAAAAGGTGGAGACAAGGTTGCGCAGAAAAAAGAAGAACTAGCAAAATTGCAGGCAGAGGAAAAAACACTTTCAGAGAAAATACAGAAGCTACAAGCAGAAATAAATATCCTTGACCCAGCTAAAGAAGAAGAAAAAGTTATTAACGTTACAGCTACACCCGTTACAGCGCAGAACTTCAAACATTTTGTTGAGTTTCAGGGAAGGCTCGATGCCAAAAATAACATTTTTGTTTCGCCGCAGGTGGGTGGGGCCATCACTAACCTTTATGTAAAAGAAGGTGACTTTGTAAAACAAGGCCAACTGATAGCTACGATTGATAACTCAGTACTGAAACAATCGATTCAGGAAATTGAGGTTCAACTCGAAACAGCGAAGGTATTCTTCGATAAACAAAAAAACCTCTGGGACCAGAAAATAGGTACAGAAGTGCAATACATTCAGGCAAAAAGCAATGTAGAAGCATTACAAAAACGCTTGGAAACTTTAAAGACTCAAACAGCTTTAACCAAAGTTACGGCTCCGTTGAATGGTTTTGTTGATGAAGTTCGTCAGAGAGCGGGTGAGCTAGCTGCACCGGGCCTCGGTATTGTCAGAATTGTAAACTCTGACAACCTGAAAGTAGTTGCACAAGCTGCCGATACCTATGCAGGTACTATTAAACAAGGAGATATGGTAACGGTGAAGTTTCCTGATTTAGGAAAAGAAACCACCGCAAAACTAACCTTCGTAAGCCAAACGGTTAATCCGGCTTCACGTACGTTTGTAATTGAGGCATCTATTCCGAAAATAGACCCTCTGTTAAAACCTAACATGACGGCCGTAATGAACGTAAACGACCAAGCTAAAAACAACGCCATAATCATTAACAGAAACATAATCCAGCAAGACGAGCAAGGAAATATAGTATATGTAGCGGTAACAGAAGGCAACAAAAAAGTAGCACGTAGCCGTAAAATTACTACCGGACTTACCTACGGCGGCGATATTGAAATTGTGTCGGGTTTACAAGCGGGCGATATGCTAATTACGCAAGGGTATCAGGACCTCGTGGATGGTCAGGCGATAAATTTCTAATCAGAAACGAAAAAGTATAACATTGAATCCACTCTTTTATACTTTTTCACTTGCTATATCTCAAAACATTTAAACAATCATAAAATCCTTTTCAGAGGTTTTGGATTATGGAAAAAGATACACTAGAAAAACAAGATCTTCCTCACGGTAGTGGGATGATTTACAATATGGTCCGTTGGTTAGGCAATAACCAGACCACGGTCTATATTTTTACTATCATGATATTCCTGTCGGGCTTAGGCATTTATTTTAACCTGCCCAAAGAACAGTTTCCTGATATTAAAGTACCTCAGATTTACGTACAGACCATTTACTTTGGTACTACCCCTGCCGATGTCGAAAACGTTATCAATAAACCTATTGAAAAACAGTTAAAGACCATTACAGGTGTAAAACGTATTAAGTCGAATGCCTTGCAGGATGTGTCGGTTATTCTGATAGAATTTAACCCTGATGTAAAAGTAGAAGCAGCTTTGCAAAGAGTACGCGATGCCATTGATAAAGCCAAAAGAGATTTACCTCAGAAACTCGACAGTGGCCCTACTGCGCAGGATGTTAACTTTTCGGAGTTTCCTATCATGAATATTAACTTGGCGGGTAATTTCCCACTTGCTAAACTGAAAGATTTTGCAGAAGACTTGCAGGATGACATTGAATCGTTCCCTGAAATTACGAAGGTTGATATTGTAGGTACACTTAAAAGAGAAATTCAGATTAATCTGGATTTATACAAAATGCAAGCGGCTGGCTTGACTTTCTATGACATACAAACGGCTATTCAGGGCGAAAACATTAATATTTCGGGTGGTGAGCTAAATGTTGACAACGTTCGCCGGACGCTTCGTGTAAAAGGTGAGTTTAAAGACGTATACCAGATGCAGGATGTGCAAATTCGTAGTTCAACAGGTGCTACCGTAAGGCTTGGCGATGTTGCCGAAGTAATTGACAGCAACGAAGAACAACAGGATTTTGCCCGCCTTGATGGCAAACGTGTAGTAACCCTTAACGTAATTAAAAGAGCCGGAGCAAGTGTTATTGATGTATCAGAACGCATTGAAAAACTGCTTGATAAGTACCGTGAAACACGTTTTCCGAAAGGATTAGAAGCCAGAATTACGGCTGATACCTCGGAGCGTGTAAAAAGTGAAATTGCTGACCTTATTAATACGGTAGTTTTAGGTTTTATTTTCGTAGTAATTGTATTGATGTTCTTCATGGGTGTGCGCGATGCCATCTTTGTAGGGTTATCAGTACCGCTTTCGGCCCTTATAGCCTTTATCCCGCTATGGTTCTCTGGGTTTACACTTAATACAATTGTACTGTTTGCGTTCTTGCTGGGCTTGGGTATTGTGGTTGACGACGCCATTGTGGTTATCGAAAATGCCCACCGCTTGTTTAACCGATTCAAAAACCTGAGTATCAAAGAAGCCGTAAGTCTGGCCGCGTCAGAGGTATTCTTGCCTGTGTTATCAGGAACTCTTACTACTATTGCGCCATTCTTCCCGCTTTTATTCTGGCCAGGTATTGTGGGTGAGTTTATGAAGTTCCTGCCTATTACGCTTATTTATACGCTATTTGCCTCGTTAATTGTAGCGTATGTAATTAACCCTGTGTTTGCGATTTCGTTCATGAGACGCCACGAGGACGAACAACACGAAGATACCAGCTTTAAATCAATCGAACGCCCGTTAATTATTATAGCTATCCTTGCCGTAATTGGGTATATTATTAATGTAGGTATCGGAAACTTCATGGTTCTGATAGCATTATTATATGTATTTAACCATTTCGTGCTGACACCTAAAGTAATTATTCCGTTTCAGGATAAAGCCCTGCCAAGTTTCAAACAAGCATACCGCAACCTTATTTCCTGGATTATCACGGGGTATCGTCCGGTATTTGCAGTATTGGCTATGTTTGTCTTGTTGATTTTTACTTTTGTGATGCTAGGTATTGTGAAACCAAAGGTGATTTTCTTCCCAAGTGGCGAGCCTGACTATATTTATGTATACAACGTTATGCCTGTCGGAACTGATGCACGCGTAACCGACTCGGTTACTAAAGTGATAGAGAAAAAGGTATTTGCCGTAATTAAGAAAAACAACGCCGAAAAAGCCGTTAACTCGGTTATTTCTAACGTAGGTAAAAATGCCGGTGACCCTTTTACCCCTGACCGCTCGGCTACACCACAGAAATCGAAGGTAACAGTGGCTTTTGTGAAAAAAGAAGAACGTGGCGACGTTTCGTCGAGCAAATTGCTGGAAGAAATGCGCAACGAAATAAAAGGTATTCCGGGTACTGAAATCTCGGTTCAACGTGAGAACAACGGTCCACCAACAGGTAAACCTATTTCGATTGAAATTGCGGGCGATGACTTCGCTACCTTGATTAAACTTGAAAAAGAAGTTCGTAAGAACATTGAGAAAGAAAATATCAAAGGTATTGAAGAGTTAAAGTCTGACCTGATTACAAACAAACCTGAAATTATTATTGATGTTGATAAAGTAAAAGCCCAACGCGAAGGTATCAGTACCTCACAGGTGGCTATGGCTATTCGTACGGCTTTGTTTGGGGCTGAAATATCGAAGTTCAGAGATGATAAAGACGAATACCCGATTCAGTTACGTTTAAAAGCCGATGACCGTAATCAGATTGAAAAACTATTGAGCCTGAACATTACGTACCGTGACATGAACATGGGCGGGGTGTTACGTCAGGTGCCTTTAAACTCAATTGCGAGCATCAGCTACTCAACATCGTTCAGCCAGATTAACCGTAAAGACCAATCCAGAATTATTACGTTGGGATCAGAGGTACTGAATGATGACTACAATGCCAATGAAATAGTGGCCGAAATTCAGAAAAAAGTAATTGATAGAATGGAAGTGCCAAGTGGTTATAGTGTGAAAATGGGTGGTGAACAAGAAGAACAGAAGGAGTCGATGATATTTCTTGCTGGAGCGTTATTAGCTGCAATCTTATTGATTTACCTGATTCTGGCCACACAGTTCAACTCAGTAGTAAAACCGGTAATTATTTTCGTTACCATTCTGCTTTCGTTCATTGGGGTATTTCTGGGCTTCATGGTATTTGGTATGACCTTCTCGGTTATTATGTCGGGTGTGGGTATTATTGCACTGGCAGGTATTGTGGTAAAAAACGGTATCCTTCTGATTGAATTTACCGATGAGCTGCGCGACAGAGGGTATCCGTTAAAACAAGCCATTGTTGAGGCCGGAGGGGTACGTTTAACGCCCGTATTGTTAACGGCTTCGGCGGCAGTACTAGGTCTTGTACCACTGGCACTTGGTTTGAGTATGGACTTCGTAACGCTGTTTACAGAGTTTAATCCTCATATATTTGTTGGTGGCGACAGTGCCGTTTTCTGGGGTATTCTGGCTTGGACAATTATCTTTGGTTTAACTTTCTCAACGGTACTTACGTTGGTTATCGTGCCGTGTATGTACTATATTAATGAGAGGGTAAGAGATAAATATCTCCGTAAAAAGAGTAAGTTCTACACCATGAAAGATGGTGGTACAGTAGCCTAAAAAGGTATATAGTACAAGTAGCAAAACCTCGCCGAGATAACACCTCTGGCGAGGTTTTGTTTTTTAATAGGCTAAGTTTTTTTGAAAAAAATGTTTTTTCTGGGGAAAATAATCAACACTATTTAATGTGCTTGTAATCAGGTGTTTATGTAAAAATAGTTTAAATTTTATAAATTTTTTTGATAAAAATTTGGTCTTTAATGAAAAAATATATTCCTTTATTTATTCACATGCCTGATTTTGGCATGAAAAATGTGGAGAGGGTTTGTAAAAGGCCCTTATATAAATGAAAAAACTCTACGTCTCAGATGCAAAAATTAAGTCTTAACCAATCACTTCAGCAAAGACTGTCGCCTCAGCAGATACAGTTTATTAAATTGTTACAAATACCCACCGCTGAGCTTGAACAAAGAATAGAGGAAGAACTCGAGATAAATCCGGCTCTGGAAGAAGGAATGGATATGGACGAGCGTGTAAAGGATGACTACGACGAGGACGACTATGGGGATGATTATGATGAATATGGTGAATATGAACGTTATGAGGGGCTTGACGTAAAACAATATCTTGACCAAGACGACTACGCAGGATACAAAATGTATGGCGATGGCTGGGGCGATGAAGACCGCGACGTGATGCCCGTAGTGGCTACAAGTACGCTGGCAGAGTCGCTGGTGCAACAACTTGGCTATTTACGCCTGGATTCAAGACAGGAAGCCATAGGAATGCAACTCATCGGAAGCATCGAAGAAGATGGCTACATCCGTAGGCCTATGCGCTCTATCTGTAACGATTTAGCCTTTACTCAAAACATTTATACAACCGAAGAAGAATTAACAACGCTTCTTAGAAAAATACAGTCGTTCGAGCCGGCAGGTATTGGCGCAAGAGATTTAAGAGAATGTTTGTTGCTACAATTAGAGAGAAAAGACCAGAACGACATAGAAGTTGAAGTAGCCATAAAAATTATTAATGACTACTTTGATGAGTTTACTAAAAAACACTACGAGAAAATTCAGCGAAGACTCGATATTGATGATAGCGTAATGAAAGAAGCTATCAGAATTATTACACGCCTGAACCCAAAACCCGGTAATACGGGTAATGGCGACAGCACGGCGGCGTATCTGATGGCCGATTTTATTGTTACCAACAACAATGGTAAGCTCGATGTAATTCTGAACTCTAAAAATGCACCCGAATTAAGGGTGAGCCGTTCGTTTGCAGAAATGCTCGATACATACGATAAAACCGACAAGAATGGCTCGGCACAGCACAAGAGCATTAAAGAAACAGTTACCTTTGTTAAGCAAAAACTGGATGCCGCCAAATGGTTTATTGATGCCATCAAACAACGCCAGCAAACGCTTTTGAAAACCATGAAAGCAATTGTTGAATACCAGAAAGAATTTTTTCTGGATGGAGATGAAAGTAAGCTGAAACCGATGATTCTGAAAGATATTGCCAACCGTATTGAAATGGATATTTCGACGGTATCACGGGTGGCTAATAGTAAGGCTGTTCAGACCGATTTTGGTATTTATCCGCTTAAATACTTCTTCTCGGAAGGTATTGCAACCGATTCAGGCGAGGATGCCTCAAGCCGTGAGGTAAAAAATATATTGAAAGAACTGATTGAAAACGAACCTAAGAACTCGCCACTTTCTGACGATAAATTAGAAAAGATGCTGAACAAACGTGGCTATAACATTGCCCGAAGAACCGTTGCCAAGTATCGTGAGCAACTCAATATTCCGGTAGCGCGCTTGCGTAAGCAGTTATAATTTCTTGCAAAGTCCCAAAACATAGCAAAGGCCAGTTTTTTCAGAAACTGGCCTTTTTATTTATGATAACTTACAGAAAAGAAGCCTATACTATTAGTTTGAAGCCCTCGCCGTGCATATTCATGATTTGGATAGAAGTATCGTCTTTCAGATGTTTGCGTAGTTTTGTAATGTAAACATCCATGCTGCGGGCGTTGAAGTAGCTGTCGTCACCCCAGATGAGTTTCAGGGCAAAGCTACGGCTTACCGACTGGTTTTTATTCTGACACAAAAGTTTCAGTAGTTCCGACTCCTTCGTTGTTAGTTTACTCTGGTTTCCGTTATGAGTAAGCGTATTGGTTTGGGCATCGAAGGTATAACCACCTAGCTGGAAGGTATTGGCTTGGGTTTCGGCCTCTTGTTTGTGCATACGGCGGAAAATGGCCTTCATACGCATCAATAGTTCTTCCATACTGAAAGGCTTGGTAATGTAGTCATCGGCACCTACTTTAAAGCCTTGTATGGTGTCTTCTTTCATTGATTTGGCTGTCAGAAAAATAATAGGCACTTCTTTATCTTTCATCCGTATTTCTTTAGCCAGCGAAAACCCATCTTTTTTAGGCATCATCACATCACAGATGCACATATCATAGTTGCCGTTTTCAATAAAGAATTTTATTCCTTCTTCTCCGTTTCTGGCTAAATCTGTTTCATATCCTTTAGCGTTCAGATACTCCTGCAGCAACATGCCTAAATTGGGGTCGTCTTCTGTTAATAGAACTTTCATAGTGTGTCTCCGAACGGGATTTTTTAAGTGCTTACATTTTTCATTTTCAGAGGCAGATATACCTCAAATTTGCTGCCTTCGCCTAGTTTGCTTTCTACATGAATAGTACCATGATGCGACTCTACCATTTTCTTGACATAACTCAAACCAAGCCCAAAGCCTTTTACATCATGTAAGTTGCCCGTAGGAACCCGATAAAAACGCTCAAAAATCTTGTTGAGTTGTTCTTTACTCATACCAATACCTTTATCAGAAATACTGATTTTCAGCAAGCCCTCAGTATTTTCGGTTTTAATGGTAATATTAGGGTTTTCGGGCGAGTATTTATTGGCATTGTCGAGCAAGTTATAAATTATATTTGTCAAATGTACTTCATCAGCCTCAATTTCGGGCGAGTCGGCATCCAGTTCAAGCGTTACTTCTCCGTTTTTCTGTTCTATCTGCACACTCAGGTTTGTTAGTACCTGTTCAATGGTTTCATGGATGTTTACGGTTTCAAGTTTTAGTTTTACCTCACCTTTATCGAGCAGGGCCATTTGTAAAACTTTCTCTACCTGTGTACCTAAGCGGCGGTTTTCATCCTGAATAATATTCAGGTAACGATTCATCTTGTTATTGTCTTTCTTCACTTCGTTGTCTTTCATTACCTCAACCGCCAGCGAGATGGTCGAAATAGGTGTTTTAAACTCGTGAGTCATGTTATTAATGAAATCGTTTTTAATATTAGCCAGTTTTTTCTGCTTTAACATAGTATTGACCGAAGTGTAAAAAATACCACCAATCATCAGGATGAGCATAATAGAACTCGCAAAAACCGTCCACATATTACGCAGAATAAACCCACGTGTATCAGGGAAGTACACATACAGAAAATCGTTCTGCGGCTGCATATCACTAGGGAAAAGCTGAACTTTGTATGCGTCGTTTAATATGCTTGGGTTATAATTGGCTCCAAACGAGGCAAAAATCATGTTTGTGTTATTTTTTACCCCATATTGGTAAGGCAGGCTAATACCTCGGTTTTTTAGTTCTTTCTTTAACAGTGTATCCAGCGAGATACGGTCGAGGCGTTCATGGATATTACGGTTATTGCCATGAATCACGTCTGTTAATACATCTTTTACAAGTTCTACTTTGCTATTTGAGAGGTCAAAGTCTTTTGAGTCATTCTGTTCTTCCACAGGCTTTGGGGCTTCAACTTTCTTTTTACGGGCTAGGGGTTTACCGTATGCTATTGTTACGCTGTCTGCCACAGGCATTGTAAGCGAATAATTGAAACTGATAACACTTGTGCCTTCGTTTGCCTGATTTATGCCAATAAACTGCTGGTTTGGGTTAGGGTTTTTATGTGCCAGAGTAAATTGCCGGTTAATTTCTTTTATGAGGTCATCGGCTGTTTTTTGCCTTAATATCGCATTTTGCATGGGCTGGCTTAAATCTTCCCAGAGCATATTCTGTTCGTCGAGTATATCTCGGATGATGTCCATTTGGCGCGTAGGCATTTCAAATGCCGGCACACCCGTAAATACGTCAGTAACCGCAACAGGATGGTTGTTTCGTGCGCGCCCTGTGGTTGTTACCTCCGAGGTTCGGGCGGGGTAAAAGGTTTTCAGGTTGCCATCAAACGGCGACACAAAGCTAATCACAGGCTCAACAGGCTCTTCTGCTTCTACTTTTGGTGCGAGTGGCGCAGGAGCTTTAGGTTTAATTTTTTTCTTCTGTGTAATAGCCAGCAACTTTTTTTGTTCTTCGAGCTTCATTTTCTGATTAGCCAGAAAAATAATCTCCTGTTTTTCCAGTTTTTTAACCGTTGTCTGCAAAGCCTCATTCACGTTGCGGTCAAATTGCTCCTGCCTCACAGAAATGGCGTTTTCTATCCAATACCATTGAAAGGTAATTAAACCCAGCATGGCAATGAGCATAAATATGATGATATTCCGAAAATTCATGACCTGATTTTTTTACCCTATACCTATAACAAAGTTTTTATCACGAAATTAACGCCAATTGTATGAAAATTTGTCTTATTTAACACTTTTTAACATCAGATATTATCTTTAGGTTTACATTTTCAATAAAATCTAAACACCTTTCAATGCTTTGGTTTCTTATTGGCAGCAGTCTTGTTTTTTTAGTAGCTGTTTATTTATGGCTATGGAAAAAAATTACAAGCGAAATCCCCGCTTCTTATCCTAGTCAGGCAAACCGACAAAAAATTGATACTTCAAAAAAAATACTGGTGTGCTTGGGTGATAGCAATACACATGGGCTGGTAAGTTATAACTGGGTGTCCGATTTAGAAAGAATGTATCCTGACTGGCAGGTTTTTAACGCTGGCATAAACTCAGACCTGACCTATACACTTCTGCAACGTTTGGAGGATGTTATTGCCTGCAAACCCGATTTTGTTACAATACTGATAGGTACTAATGACATAAATGCGACTATGAGCGAGCAACTGGAAAAAAGCTATAAGCAAATGGGGCGCATTACAAAAGATACATTTCCTGATTTTGATGGTTTCAGGCGTAATTATACCGAAATTATACAACGCATCAAAAATGAAACCCATGCCAAAATTGCGCTAATATCATTACCCGTAATGGGAGAAGACCTGACCCACACAGCTAACCAGAAAGCAGATGAATACAGTGAATTCATACGCGAATTAGCTTATCATGAAAACCTGAGTTATTTGCCTTTGCGCGAAAAACAGAAAGATTTTTTACAGGCACACCCGCAGCCATTGAAACATCGGTTTGAAGAAACCATGAAACTCTTTATTTCGTCGCTTATTTATCATTTTGTGTTGGGCAAAAACTGGGATTACACCTCTCAGAAGCATGGCTACCAGCTTACGCCTGATAATTTGCACATGAACTCAACAGCAGGCCAGATGATTCGGGATTTGGTAAAGAATTTTATTGATGCCGAAACGAATAGGCAGAGTACGAACATAGAAAAATAATATATTTATGAAACAGGTGTGTATCATTGGGGCAGGGGCAACGGGCATTACGGCTGTCAAAGCCATGAAGGAGCAAGGTATTAGCTTTGATTGCTACGAAAAAGGCTCGGATATTGGCGGAAACTGGCGTTTTAATAACGATAACGGGCTTTCGTCTATTTATAGGTCTTTGCATATTAATACAAACCGGAATGTAATGGCCTTTTCGGACTTCCCGATGCCCGACGACTACCCGATGTTTCCACACCATAGTCATATTATTCGTTATTTTGAGGCGTATGTGGCGCATTTTGGGCTTCGCGAAAATATTATTTTTAAGACCGCCGTTACAAACGTGAGCAAAAACTCCGATAATACATACACTGTTACACTTGATAACGGGCAGGTGTTAAGTTATCAGTATGTGATTGTTGCCAATGGGCATCATTGGAAACCACGTTTTGCTGAGTTTAAAGGCAATTTTACTGGCGAGGTCTTGCATTCGCACCAATATAAAGGTATAGAACAGGTACAAAACAAAAATGTGTTGGTTGTAGGAATGGGAAACTCGGCGGTTGATATTGCCTGTGAAGCCGCTCGGTTATGTACCGGAAAAGTCGTGATTTCGAGCAGAAGCGGTGCTTATATTATTCCGAACTGGATATGGAGCAAGCCCTTCGATAACCTGACCACGCCTTTCTCGACAAAACTCCCCTTATGGCTTCAACGAAAAATCCTTGATTTGGTTTTACGACTGGCCAGAGGTAAGCAGGAAGATTACGGCGTGCCACGGCCTAAACACCCGTTATTGAGCGAACACCCGACCTTATCTCAAGATTTGCTGAATCTGGCAGGTAGGGGCCTGATAGGCTTTAAACCAAACATCCGTGAGTTTGAAGGTAAAACGGTTGTGTTTGAAGATGGCAGCAAGCAGGAGTTTGACCTGATTGTGTATGCAACGGGTTATAAAATTTCTTTTCCTTTTCTGAAACAATACGATGCTTTTGACGTGGAGGAGTCGAACAGTATCAGGCTCTATAAAAGAGTTATTCATCCTGATTTCGAGCATCTGTTTTTTCTGGCACTTATACAGCCGTTGGGGGCCATTATGCCATTGGCCGAAATACAAGCCAAATGGGTGGCAAAAATCATAAAAGGTGAATGCCCGTTGCCCTCAAAAGAAGAAATGCTTCGCTCGATAGACGAAGACGCGCAAAAGCTGGCCCAACGCTATAAGCAATCGCCACGGCATACATTACAGGTAGATTTTTATCCGTATAAAGAAAGTATTGAAAAAGAAATGAAAAAAACGGCTCGCGGGTAGTTTAAAACAGATAGCATGCACAACCATTTTATTATTCAGCAACAACCTTCCAGAAAAATAATTCTTGAGGGTAAGGAGTATGATTTCTTTAGTGGTACTTCTTATTTAGGAATGAATCAGGACAACGATTTTAAAGCATTACTGATACAAGGGCTACATCGTTACGGGATGTCGTTTGGGAGCTCGCGCAATGGAAACCTGCAATTAGATATATATGAAGCAGCAGAGCAGAAACTGGCTAGCTGGATAGGGGCAGAAAAAGCCCTTACGGTATCGTCGGGTATGCTGGCAGGTCAGTTAGTGGCTCAGTACTTGAAAACCCTGAATGCGACCTTTTTCTATGCCCCACAAAGCCATTCAGCTAATTTTCATGAGCCTACCGTAAAGCCGCCGGCTATTAGCTTTCAGGAATGGGCTGCTGGTGTTAATCAGATGCTTATTGATGCGCAGGCCGCGCACTCGGTTATTGTTTGTAACTCGAACGATGCCCTTAGGGCTACTCAATATGATTTCGGATGGACGGCAACCCTGCCCGAAAACCAACAGATTACGCTGGTTATAGACGATTCTCATGGGCTAGGCATCACAGGAAATAATGGTGCAGGTATTTTCAGTAATATTCGTGTAAAGCCCAATGTTGAGGTGCTACTGGTGGCTTCGTTACACAAAGCGATGGGGATTCCGGGAGGGGTAGTGCTTGGGTCAGCATCAACCCTTGAAAACCTGCGTAGTACGGCATTTTTTTCTTCCTGTTCACCCATAGCTCCGGCGTATTTATATGCTTATATGCACGCCGACAGTATTTACAGGCGCAATTACGAACGCTTACAGGAAAATATCAGGCGGTTTGAGTCTCAGTTATTATCGGCGGAGTCTTTATTCAGTTATTTAACTGGCTTTCCGGTTTTTTATACACCGCACGATTCTCTGTACGAATACCTGTTTCAGCAGAAGGTATTCATTTATAGTTTTGCTTACCCAGTCAGAACGGGTAAGCCTAACACTCGCATCGTATTAAGTGCTTGGCACGAGCCAGACCAGATTGACTTACTGGCCGAAAAATGTAATGATTTTATGAGAACAGTGCTTTAGCTACTATTTAGGCGGCAATGATTAGTCAATCAGCCAGATTTTATCTTCATCGTGGCCTTGTTCTTTCCATTCTACCAGCACCCGCTGAGTATCTAGCGTGTTTACTTTCATTCCGGTGTAATCGGGCTGAATAGGCAGGTCACGCACATAACGGCGATTAATCAGGCAAAGAAGTTCTATTTTTTCGGGTCGGCCAAAGGCTTGCATGGCATCAATGGCAGCGCGCACCATCCGGCCAGTGGCTAATACATCATCAATTAATATTACTTGTTTTTTCTCAATCACAAAAGGAACTTTGGTTTCGTTGGGTTTAAGCGGTGATTCTCTTCGGCGGAAGTCGTCGCGATAGAAAGTGGCATCCAGATACCCTAGCTTAATTGATGCGCCTGTGGCTTCCTGTAATTTTTGCGTAATACGCTCGGCCAGAAATATACCGCGTGGTTGTAGCCCTAAAATAACCGAGTTTGAAAAGTCTTTATGGTTTTCGATCAGTTGCTGACACAAACGATTGAGGGTGATGTCGAGTAACGGATTGCTGAGAATAAGTCGTTTCATATAAAAAATGATAAATTAAAGCTTTGTGATTGTGTGACTTAGTGATAAAAACAAACATTGTCGTCAAATTTTCAGAACTTTGCCAACAAATTTATTGACACATTTTCTCATTCACTAATTCGCTCGTTAAAAAAAATGAAATATCTTATAGCTGGGCTCGGAAACATTGGTCCTGAATATGCTTTTACGCGCCATAATGTGGGTTTCATGGTACTTGACCGCCTTGCAGCACAAAACGACTTTTCTTTTAAAATGGAGAGGTTGGCCTACACAGCCGAATTTAAGCATAAAGGCAAACAGATTTACTGTATTAAACCAACTACTTATATGAACCTCAGCGGCAATGCAGTTAATTACTGGCTGCAAGCCCTGAAAATACCTGTCGAAAACCTGCTGGTTATCTGTGATGACTTGGCTCTGCCTTTCGGAAAACTACGCCTGAAAACAAAAGGCTCGCACGGTGGGCAGAACGGTTTGCGTAATATTGAAGAAAAATTAGGTACACAAAATTACTGCCGCTTACGCTTCGGAATTGGCAATAATTTTCATGCCGGAAGGCAGGTAAATTACGTTTTAGACCCCTTCAACGAAGACGAAATGAGCCAGTTGGTCGCAAGATTAGACCGAGCCGACGACATAATTACCAGTTTTTGTACGATTGGGGTAGAGCGAACAATGAATTTTTTCAACGAATGATTGTATTTTTTAAAGAATTTTTGTGTTCGTTAGTTTTAGAATAATATATAAGTTGTATTTTTTTAATACGAATAATATTTTGTTTTTGGTGGTAAAATTTTTATATAGTTCTGTGTTTTGTTTTGTATAACAAATAAAATTAGAACAATATTCGGTGGTTATGACAAAACACGATTTGGATTATATTAATTTTCCTTGTAATTTTGCATCATCATCCACGATATAAAAATAGAACAAAACAATGAAATATTCATTTAAATCAGTTATATTTGCAGTTACACTTGGGTCATTCTTGATTTCTGCAAATATTGTAAAAGCAAATGACCGTGATTCAGCTAAGAACGAAGTGATATTGGTAAAGGGAGCTGAAGTAAATTTCGCGAACTTCATGTCGAAAAAAGCGAAAAAATTTGTAAAGACCGAAGATTGGGTTATCTTTGTAAATGTTGTGAAACTATATAATAACTCACCAGCCAAATTTATGGCCTTGAGTTCAGATAAAAAAGCAGCATTTAACGAAGCAGCAGGAAACATAGAAGCGAAACTTTCTAAAGTACGTGGCGAAGAAGCAAGAGTGTGGAAGAACAAAGTAGTAGCTACTGCGAATATCCTGAATGTTTTGTGGAACTACCAATCAAACGTTGAGCCAACTGACACCGAAAACACCGTAACTCCAGTAGTTACAGAAATGTTAGGTCGCTAAGGCTCAACTTAGCAAAGAATTAAGTTTTTCATAGTTTAATAGGTTAGGGTTGAATAGATGGACGCTTACCCCACTGCCTCTGGCGGTGGGGTTAAGTTTTTTTTAGGGCCTGAGGTTTTTCAGGAACATCTATCAACTGTTTTTATGTTATCAACAAAACCTGTCTTTTTTCAATCAGATGCGCATCCTTTTGTTTGTTTTGCTTTTTCTTAGTGCTTGTACTAACCCCGAAACCAGAATTTCATCGAATCAGTACTATGATGTGGCAGGTTTGGTAAACGAGCAAATCAAAGCCTTGTCGGCTAAAAAACCTTTGGTCGAAAAAAATGTAATGCTAGCCAATAAACAGGAACGTATCGAAACCAAAGATATTGACTGGGAAAAAGAATTGGAGCTTTTTCTTCAGGCTGACCTCAACAAGCAGTCGTACCAGTTAAGTTATGTTACTGAAAACACCGCAAATACAACTACATACCGCTTAAAACCTGCCGAGAAACTGCCAGTGAAGTATGTAGCAATTGAATGGGACGAAAATAAAAAGCCCCGACGAATCGAGGCTGTTATGCAAACCAGTAATTATCTTTACGAATCTGACAAAACACTTGTAGCTATTTTTGAAAAAGGCCATTTAAGCGAGTATCAGATAAAGGGTTATCAGGAGTTATTTGTCGGAAGCAGAAAAAACTTTGCTATACACGGCAAAATAAAAGGAAACTTTTAATAGTCTCCTCCGGCACCTCCGCCGCCAAAATCACCTCCACCGAAGTCGAAGCCACCTCCGCCACCACCACTGCTGCCCCCTCCAGACCAACCGCCTGACGACGACCCCCAGCCTGTATAGGTTGTGTACGGAATCCAGCCACCGCCTCGGCGATTTCCTGAATTGCCACCTTTATTGCGGCTTATAATAGCAATAATGATGAACAGAACAACCAGAATAACAATAAAGCCAAACCAGCCATCGCCATCTTCGGTTGCATCGGCTTTATATTCGCCTTTGGCATAGTTAATGATACGGTCAACGGCTGCATCGAGGCCCTCGTAGTATTTTAATTCTTTGAAACGGGGTTTTATTTCCTGTTCTATGATTCGTTTGCTGTAAGCATCTGTAATGGAGCCTTCCATGCCATAGCCGGTAGCAATAAAGACCTTTCGGTCTCCGGGTGCCCATAAGATAACAATCCCGTTATTTTTATCTTTTTTGCCAATACCCCAGCGTTTGCCTATTTCAAAGGCATACTGGCTAATATCGTAGGGCTGAACGCTTTTAACAATAACAATAACAACCTGAGTAGAGGTTGTATCATAATAGCCTTTAAGCTTGGTTTCCAGTTGGGTTATCTGGCTCTGGCTTAAAAGGCCCCCAACGTAGTCATTAACAAAGCGGGCAGGATTCGGCTTTTCGGGTACGTCCTGTGCAAATGCTACGTATTGAAATACAAATAAAAATATGAGAAGTTTTTTGAACATTTTAGTGGGGTTGTTCACATGTACGTTACACTAAGGAATAGGCTCTGTTGAAATATCGTCCGAGATTTCGTTAACATCATTGGCCAGATAAGGAAAATACTTCTTTAGCTGATTTCCAGCTTCACGAATGCCCATCTGTAAACCTCCGGCGAAATCTTCCTGAAGAAAATACTGCCGCATACTATCGCGGATGCCTTCCCAGAAATTAGAAGGAACTACCTGATCGATACCGATGTCGCCCCAGATAGCAAATTTATGTGTACCATAAGCCAGATAAAACAAAACACCATTACGTTGGGCTGTTTTATGCAAGGCAAGGTATTGAAACACCTGTTTGGCACGTTCAATGGGGTCATCGGTTGGGCATTTTTCTTCTATGTGAACTTTTATTTCACCCGAAGTATTCAATTCAGCATCCTGAATTGCCTTCACAATTCGTTCTTTTGTGGCCTCTGTCAGAAACATATCGGTAGGGGTAAGATTTTCCGAAAAAATAAATTGCACTTACAAAATAAAGCTATTTTGTAAGTGCATAATACATACGTTATGTTTTTTAGAACTGAACTGCCGGAGCCGATTGGGCACTTTGTGAGGCTTCAAAACGGCCTTTTTCAGAGAAACCAAATATTTTTGCAAAAATAACTGTCGGGAAACGTAGGGCAGAGGTGTTGTATACTTCTACCGAGCCGTTAAACTCGTTTCGTGCTACACCGATTCTGTTTTCAGTTCCTTCTATCTGTGATTGTAATTCCAGAAAGTTTTGATTTGCCTTTAATTCAGGATATTTTTCAACCGTAACCAACAGGCGGTCAAGCGAGCCTTTCAGCTGGTCTTGTGCTGCCTGAAACTTCTGAATGTTTTCAGGAGTAAGGTCGCTGGCATTTAATTGTATCGAAGTTGCTCTTGAACGGGCATTAATTACCTCAGTAAGGGTGCTTTTTTCAAAGTTTGCTGCGCCTTTTACTGTATTTACTAGGTTCGGGATTAGGTCTGCACGGCGTTGATATTGTGTCTGAACATTAGCCCATTTGGTTTTTACCGCTTGGTCTTTTTCAACCAGACCATTGTAAGAACTACAACCATAAACGCACAACACTAATAGAATACCAATTATTGCAAGGGTGCTTTTTTTCATTTTTAAACAGAGTTTTTTATTGTTAGTTAAGAATACTGATTCAAATGTAATAATTTGGAAATAATATGCAAGATATAGATTATTATAAATGGGTAAAAACCACGATGAATGGATATTTTAGCCCAACCATAAATTAATATATGCTTGTTCGGGGTCATAAATACTGGCTTGCCGTTCAATATTAAATACGCGGTTTTCGCGAGGGTCGTTTCCTACACCTGCCACATAATTCCAGTTACCCCAGTTATTGCATACGTCGTAATCAATAAGGATACTTTCAAAGTAAGCGGCTCCCCATGTCCAGTCAATGCCTAAGTCATGCGCCAGATAACTGGCTACATTTTGCCTGCCTCGGTTCGACATAAAGCCAGTGAGGGCAATTTCACGCATATTGGCATCTACAAAAGGCACACCGGTTTCGCCCTTCACCCATTTCTCAAAAATGGTGCGGTCGCGTAGCCATTGTTTGTTAAGGTCGTTTTTAATACCGCTGGCTTTAAACATACGTGTGCCAGATTTTAAGGCCGTAAAATGGAAATAATCGCGCCATAATAACTCAAATATCAGCCAGTAGGTCGAATCATTGGCTATTACTTCGCTTTCATAACGTTTTACTTCTTCGTAAATCGTGCGGGGTGAAAGGCAACCCAGACTAAGCCACGGCGATAATTTTGAAGAATAATCGGCTCCTATAAGGCCGTTGCGGGTTTCTTTATAGGTTTTTAGTAAATCTTTTTGCCAGATGTATTCGTTCAGGTGTTTTAAGCCTTCTGTTTCGCCACCTTTAAAATCAAGAACCGAACGGGGGTCAAACACAGGTGTTGAGTCGAAGCCTAAGTCGGCAAAAGTAGGAAGGTTACCCGTATCGATATTGCCAATTGGCGGGAGTTTATCGGGGGTTTCAAACGTTTTACGAACTTTGAGGGTTTGCTCTATTTTTTTTCGGAAGTCGGTAAAAACAGGAGGTAAAAAGTTTATCTGGAAAGGCAGGTCACGGGCATGAAACAAGGTAGCCGCCCAGATTAGGTCAATGTCAATATTATTAGGCTTTAATTTTTTTGAAAGCAGGGCCTCAATGGTGGTTTCGTCTTGAGTTACTTCTTTACTGGCATAGAGGGCTGCTGCTTGGCAGTCTTCTGCCATTTTTGCCAGTATATCTTCTGATTTTCCTACCCTGATAACAAGGTCTGAGCCTCTTGCTCTTAAACTGTTACGCAGGTCTTCAACGGCTTCTAACAAGAATTTTGTTCGGAATTCCCCCGTTCTTTTGAAACCCAGAAAATTTTTTTCAAAATATCTTTCGTCAAAAATGTAAACCGGAATTACGTTTCCGGCATTGGCTGCTTGTACAAAAGCCTCGTTATCATGTAATCTTAAATCGTTCCTAAACCAAAAAATAATATTTTGCATACAATAATTAAGGTAAATATTCAGCTACACATCTCTTTTATGTAGCAAATGGGTGCTACTAACCAATACTTATGCAAATATCCGTTGGTGCAGACACTTTTCAAACCTTAATCGGGAGAAATAAAGATTTTATTACAGACAAACGAACTTAAAAACGATTCCACGAGCAGTTTTTTTGTTGTCGGCGTCGGTCAAAGTCTGGTCGGCTTTGGTTACAATACCACTTTTGTCGTACTCGTAAACGGTCTGTGTAGTTTCGGTTAGTTTACCGTTATCGTCATAGATTTTTACTAAAGTAGGATTGTTCTGGCCAAACGATGCAAAAAAGTTATTGGCAATACCCACAAAGCCCAGTGCCATTATTCGATACCCCTCTGGCATGAACTGGGGCTTGGTGTCGTAACTTACTCCTTCAAAAGCCAATAGCTCAGGGTAACCATCAATTTGAGTGTATACCTTTGAAACGTTAGCATCGAGGTATTCGATGCGGGTTTTTCCCTTGACAGTGTTTCCAAAAATGTTGAAAGTTGTCGAGATAGTCTGAATATTATTGCCGCTGTACGTAAACTGGTTGGTCATGAACTCAAAATCTTTGATAGAAGTTCTGGTTTTGGCTACTTTGCCTGCGGCATCGTATTCAAACAGGACGGTGTAGTCGTCGGTATTGTTATCGGTAGTGATAACCATCTTCTCGATTTTATCTTTAGCATTGTAAGTAAAGGTTGAAGCCATTTCGATGCCATCGTAGCTAACGATGCGTTTAATACGGCCGAGGGTATACTCGAAGCCGTAAATCTGTTCACCTGACGATGAGTTGATGCTTCTTAACGGACATTTGGCTAACTGAGCAGTGGCATCGGGGTCTATGTCTCCGTCTCTTACTCTTTTACAAGAGAATACAAAGCAGAATATAACCAGCAGCAACAAAAGGGCATTGCGTTTCATAAGTGTAATTATTGGGACTTTCAATAAATAAAACACTTAGTTTTAAGCAAAAAACGTGCCTGTTTGCCGCTGAATATAGTTTTATAGGAAGGATGCGCCTAAAGCCACCAGAAGCCTATAATTTAGTTTTCAGGAAAGAGGTGAGTATGTCCAGACCTTTTTCAAAGTGCGTATTATTGTTAATAATAATATCGGCATCATATTTGGTTGGCTCAATGAATTTTTCGTAGGTAGGTGCTACGTGGTTTTCCCAGCGGTAGAGTACGTCGGTGAGGTCGTAGCCTCGTTCGTTTCCGTCGCGGATAATCCTACGCTTGATTTTTACGTGTTCGCGGGCATCAATAAAAACTTTTAAATCAAGCAGCCGCGAAACTTCCGGCGAATGAAAAACAAAGATGCCTTCTACGACAATGATAGGAGCGGGCTTGAATGTAAGAATCTTTGGAACAACAGTAGGGTTGTTAAACGTATATTCTTTCTGATTAACAACCTTACCGTTTTTTAAATCTTCGATGTGTTGGGCATAAAGTTCAAAATTTATGGCCTCGGGCAGGTCATAGTTTTCAACATTATTCAGGTCTTTCGGAACTTGTGCCTGCGGACGATAATAGTTATCCTGCGAAATCAGACAAGTTTCTTCTTCTGAAAAAGATTTTAGTAACTGATTTAAAAAGTAGGTTTTGCCTGATGCACTCCCGCCTGTAATACCAACAACATACGCCTTCATATCTTACACCAAAACTTGCGTTACCTGTTCCAAAATAAATCTTCCGTCAATATTACCCAGTGCTTCGTCAGAAGCTCTTTCAGGGTGTGGCATCATGCCAAATACATTTTTTCCGGCATTACACACACCCGCAATGTTCTCAAGACTGCCATTCGGGTTTGCTTCAGGAACAATATTACCTGTTTCGTCACAATAACGGAAAAGTACTTGGTCGTTATCGTTCAGTCTTTTCAGGGTATCTTCGTCTGCAAAGTAGCGGCCATCGCCATGTGCAATCGGAATTTTATAAGCTCTTTCGTCAAGGCCAGCCGTTAACAAGGCCGATTGGCTTTGTGGTTTCAGATAGACATTCCGGCAGATATATTTTTGAGCGATATTCTTCAATAAAACACCCGGCACCAAACCTGCTTCGGCCAGAATCTGGAAGCCGTTACAGATACCCATCACGTACCCACCTCTGTTAGCATGGGCAATTACTTCGTTCATTACAGGAGAGAATCGGGCAATGGCTCCAGAACGAAGGTAGTCTCCGTACGAGAAACCTCCGGGTAAGATAATAAAGTCACACCCTTGCAGGTCATGGTCTTTATGCCATATTTTAACGATTTCTTGTCCGAGGTTGTGTCGGAGTGTAAAAACGGTATCGTCTTCACAGTTAGAGCCAGGAAATACTACTACGCCGAATTTCATAAGCTAGAATCCCGAAGGGAATCTTTGGGATTGATTTGATTTTTAATAAAAGGAAATTTTACACAAAATTACGAAAAAGATGTAGTATCTTGACTAATATTTTTCAGAAATTGCTGCTAAAATATTCTTTTACTATTGTATTCAAGATTTCAACCCTTATGAAAACTGCTAAAAAAGTATTTCTCTTCTGCGGAGTAGCCATTCTTATTTTATTGGGCGTGTATATGCTATGGGCTAACACGGGTGTTGGGTCAAATGCAAACCAAAATTTTGGTCTTGAGGCTGCCGAATCGTTCGGAGATTCGACCGATAAAGGCAACTTGCTTGGTATTCAGGCTTTTATGGAGCCAATTGACTATGCTTCTGAAGAGAATTTTAGCAAAAAGTTACGTTTCTATTTAATTGAGGCGCAAAAAAAACACTGGCTGATTCCGAATAAAACGATTGTGGTATTTCCCGAATATATAGGCACGTGGCTGGTTGCCATGCACGAAAAAGAAAGCCTTTACAAAAGCCCAAAAATTGAAGAGGGTTTGCAAACAATGGTAGCCCGAAATGCAGGTAAATTTCTGAAAACATACCTGAATGCCCCCGACGACGTAAAAGATAAAGTAAAATACAGCGTGTTTGCCATGAAAGCCCCGCAAATAGCGCAGGTATATGAGCAGGTTTTTTCGTCACTGGCAAAAGAATTTCGGGTGACAATTGTCGCGGGGTCGGTTTTGCTGCCCGAGCCGAAAGTTACAAACGGCGTATTAACGGCCGGAAAAGGCCAATTGTATAATACGTCGGCTATATTTGAGGCTAACGGAGACATAAGTCCTGAACTGGTAAAAAAAGCATTCCCGACGGCCGATGAATTAGGCTTTGTTTGTCCTGTTAAACCCGAAACTATTCCGGTTTTTAAGACACCCATAGGTAAAATGGGGGTTTTAATTTGTGCCGATGCGTGGTTTGCTGCGGCCTATGAGGGGCTTAAACAAAGAGGGGTAGATTTCGTGATAACGCCATCTTATTCGAGTGGGTATGGTTATTGGAATAAACCGTGGGAGGGGTATTCGGGTGCAGAAACACCTGAAGATGCCGCCGCTGACGTAAAAAAAATTACGTTAGCCGAAGCATGGGTAAAATATGCAATGGGAACAAGGGCAAAAACAGAGGCCAACGTCAGGAAAGGTATTAATGTGTTTTTGCAGGGCAAATTATGGGATTTAGGTGCCGAAGGCTCAACAATTGTGCTGAGCGATTCGGCACACGCAACAAAATACGGTGGCAAACCTGCCCTGATTAACGTATGGTTATAAGCTCCTTAGTGCTGGACTTTATTGGGCTCGTACTTATTAAATGCATGTAACCAGATTGACCTCGAAAGCCTATACAAAAGCGGAAAGAGGGCAATAGTCAGAAAAATATATCCAAGAATATACCATAGCCAGTTTACTCGGTCTTCAAAAAAAAGATAATACGCTACCGTGGCAATCACGAATAAAGCAATATTAAACATATAGCTTACATACATAGCTCCGTAAAAGAAACCAATCTCTTTTTCATATTTGAGATGACACTTTGGGCAGTTTTTGTACATGGCGGTCATTTTACCCAGACGATAAGGGTTTTTGGTTTCAAATATGTCTCCCTCGTGGCAACGCGGACATTTCATTTTTACGGCGGCTTCTATTTTATTCATCTTTATCGTTATTTTAGTAGTGTTTCTTTTACAATAATCCAGCAGCCCATAACAAGTATAAACCAGCCAAAAGCAGGTTTAAGTTTCTCGCCATCTACCCTTTTTGACAAATACCCGCCAACAAGTACCCCGCTAATGGTACAAAGTACGAATTTTATCAGAAAAGCCCAGTCGAAAACCACTCCCGCTGAGAAATCGCCGATTGCGCCAAACAACGAATTGATAGTAATAATAACCAGCGATGTACCAACGGCTTCTTTCATAGGCAATTGCGCAAAAATTACCAGAGCCGGAATAATCAGGAAGCCACCTCCGGCACCCACGAAACCTGTTAATGCCCCAACCAGAATGCCCTCCAGAAAAATTATCCAGTAACTTACTTTGCTTTTAATCAGTTCTTTGGCTTCTTTTCGGCTTTTAATAATTGAGTAGGATGCCCCAATCATTAACAACCCAAAAAGCAGCATAACCATCATATTTTTGGTAAAGGTAAAGTTTTCAGACTGATAAATAACCTCTGGTATGCGGTGCATGATAAATTTCCGCATAATAAAAACCATAACAAAAGCCGGAAAAGAAAAGAAAAGCCCTTTCGGAATGTCAACAAGCCCTTGTCTGAAATAATCGATAGAACCAACCAACGACGTAACCCCCACAATAAAAAGCGAATAAGTGGTGGCACTGGTTGGGCTTATACCCATTACATAAACAAGCACGCTCACTGTCAGAATTGAGCCTCCGGCCCCGATTAAACCGAGGGTTATTCCAATTAAAAAAGCAAGCCCGAACCCTATTATTTCCATAGATTTTAATGACAGTTTTTTGTTTTCCTAACTGATTTTGTTTAAAACAAAATGTTGCAATTTAAAGATTCTGCCCAATAGATGCCTAAATATTATTGTATTTTTCAAAGTATATGTCAGTACAGGAGGCCACAAGGCAGGAATATGGTTGATAAAAACCACCGAATGCCGTAGGTTTATGGTAATTCCTGTTTATTTTTGTTGAAAACCTACCAGATACTATGTACAAAAAAATTACACTTCTCTTTAGCTTGATTACTACTACACTAGTAGCACAGATTGAAAAGGCCCCTCCAAGAGCCGAAGGCGAATACGCCAACCGTTTGGTTATCCGTGGTGTAACGCTTATTAATAGCACGGGCGCGCCACCTGTTGGGCCTGTTGATATTGTTGTAGAAAAAAACAGAATTGCGCAAATTCGTCAGGTGGGGTATCCGGGTGTACCGATTGACCCCAAAAGTCGCCCTAAATTGAATGAAGGAGACAAAGAACTGGATTGCACCGGAATGTACCTGATGCCCGGATTTGTAGATATGCACGGCCATATTGGCGGAAGAGCGCAGGGAACCCCCGCCGAGTATGTTTTTAAACTATGGTTAGGGCATGGTATTACGACTATCCGTGACCCTTCGGCAGGGAATGGGCTCGACTGGACGCTCGACCAGAAAAAAAAGAGCGAAAAAAATGAAATTACGGCCCCTCGTATTAAGGCCTATACCGCCTTTGGAATGGGTTCTGACAGACCCATTACTACACCCGAAGAGGCCAGACAATGGGTAAGAGATAATGCTGCCAAAGGAGCCGATGGTATTAAGTTTTTTGGGGCTTCGCCAGAGGTGTTTCGTGCGGCTTTAGAAGAAAACAAAAAAATAGGGTTGCGTTCGGCTTGCCATCATGCCCAACTTGAAGTAGGGCGTATGAACGTACTGGCAACAGCGAAAGCAGGCTTAACAACCATGGAACACTGGTATGGTTTGCCAGAAGCACTGTTTGATGAAAGAACCTTACAGAACTACCCCCCTGACTACAACTATAACAACGAGCAAAACCGCTTTGAAGAAGCCGGAAAATTATGGAAACAGGCAGCAGAACCGGGTTCAGCCAAATGGTATCAGGTAATGGACGAATTACTAAAGCTGGATTTTACGCTTGACCCAACTTTTAATATCTATGAAGCAAACCGTGAATTGATGCTGGCTCGCCGCGCCGAATGGCACGATGAATACACTTTGCCATCGGTATGGCGTTTTTATGGGCCAAGCCGTATTTCGCATGGGTCTTACTGGCTTAACTGGGGAACAGAACAGGAAGTGGCTTGGAAAGAAAATTACCGTATCTGGATGCGCTTCGTAAACGAATATAAAAACAGAGGCGGGCGCGTAACCACAGGCTCCGATTCGGGCTTTATTTACCAGCTTTATGGCTTTGCGTATATCAGAGAGTTAGAATTACTACGTGAGGCGGGCTTTCATCCTTTAGAGGTAATCAGGGCGGCAACCCTTAAAGGGGCAGAGGCATTGGGCATGGCCGACCAGATTGGTTCGGTAGAAGTAGGGAAACTGGCCGATTTTGTGATAACAGAAGAGAACCCTTTGGCTAATCTTAAAACGCTTTATGGAACCGGAGCCATCAGGGTAAACGATAAAAACGAGGTTGTAAGGGTAGGAGGGGTAAAATATACCGTAAAAGATGGTGTGGTATACGATGCCAAAAAACTATTGGCAGATGTACGCAAGATTGTTGCTGAGGCCAAAGCCAAAGAAGGCTTTGAAATTACGCAGCCCGGAGTACCGCCCAAGAGTACATCGAAAGTTCAGGGTTCTGACAAGAACTAATGTAAAAAAAGCCGGACACTTTGCGAAGGGTCCGGCTTTTTTTATTTCTTTTTATAATCGCCACGAGAGAAGTGTTTCTCTATCCAGCAATACATCAGAATAAAGAAATAACGGCTGCCCATTTCCTTTATTTTCAATTTCGATTCGCCATACTTGCGGTTTGTCCAGCTATTGGGTACAACGGCAAAAGAGTATCCTCTTACAATTGCTTTAAGGGGGAGTTCAACCGTTAAATTAAAGTGTGGAGAAAGAAACGGCTTAATTCCTTCAATGGTTTCGCGTTTGTATAGTTTAAAGGCATTGGTGGTGTCATTATATTTAATGCCCATCATGGTTTTAATAATGAAATTGGCAATGCGATTGATAAATTTCTTTAATGGGGGGTAATCAATTACTTTTCCGCCTTTTACCCAGCGGCTACCATATACCGCATCAACGTTTTCGCGGAGCATGGTCTGGTAATATTTTACCAAATCTTCGGGGTCGTCCGACATATCAGCCATAAAAACGGCCACACAGTCGCCCGAGAAACGCTCCAATCCATACCGAACGGCATAGCCAAAGCCATTAGGGCCTTTGTTAGTTTCAAAAACCAAGGTTGGAATTTCCTTTGAAAGCTCATGAAGCACATTCAGGGTTCCGTCTTTTGAGTTATCGTTTGTTACCCATATTTCATGCGGAATCTGATATTTGGTTAGTGTGGCATATAGCGTGCGTAGTGTTTCGGGGATGCTTTCTTGTTCGTTGTAAGCAGGAATAACAACACTTAGTTTCATTCTGTTTCTCTGGATATATAAATGGCCCTTCGTTTATGAGAAAGACTTCTGCATAAACATTGGAAAAAGATTAAACATCTACTGATAATAAAACGCAAATGTCTGAAAACTAAGGATAAAATCAAAATGAGGGAAACAGAATGCTACCTGCAAATACAAATTAACCCAGACATCAAACATTAATGCTGGGTTTATATTGCTAATATTTGAGATAGGGGGGCTTTTAATACAATAATCTATTTATAACTGGAGTGAGCCTGTAAAAAATCAATCAATGAATTAAATAATGGGTAAAAAACACTCTGGTCACTTGGATATAAATAAGGTGCTTCTGATACGAATAGGTATTCACCTGTTTGAGGGTAAAATAGTTTGAGTTGTGCATAATATTTTCTGTCTCTTTGTAGAGCAACTAAAGATAAATATAGAAAGGGTTTAAATTTTTTTGAAGCATTGCTTAGACCTATTAGGCTATTCACAGTAGGGATTTCGTTTTGCAGATTCTGAGCAATAATTTTTCTTTCTAATCCCTCAAGGTTCATTGTTTCTTCAAAAAAATTCAAGTTTTTGGTCATCCCAATTAAAAACTCATTATTATCAACAACAACGAGGCTTTTAAGCGAATCTAAATCAATGTTTTCTTTAGCTTCAATAATGGGAGCTTTTAAAGTTTTTTTAAAATATCCAGTTTTTGAGTCTCGTGTTGACACTTTAAAGGTTGTACAGCCGGTTACTAAAGTTACTAAAAAAATCAATAAAGCTAGATGGATTTTCATAATTGTATAAATGAGAGGTTATTATTTGTTTTTTTTAAACACAACTAAATCAGACTGATATATGTTAAGTTTTTTTAACTCTTCAGCTATTAATTTGCGCCATTTTTTCTGTATTTCATCATCAATACCATGCCCGGCTTCTTGGTCATATTTTTGTTGAAGTTTTTCTAAATCACTCATTGTCTGTTTTATTTCCTTTTCTAATGTTTCCAGGGTTATAGGGGTAATATATTCATTTATTAACTTTTTCCTTAATCTTCTGGCAAATAGCTCTGTAATATCAAAATGTAGTTGTTCATGTTCAAGTACTTCTGGGTTTTCAAAATTTTTATCAAACCATGATTTTCTGCAATCGAAATAGCTTTTTATATAACATTCTTTTATCAAAAAAGTAAAAGGAGTAATTTTACTAGCTCTATAAAGTATACCTGCACCAGTAGTTGCTATCGTTATTGGATGAAAAGACTCAAGGGGCTTAACTTTACTTTTAAAGTCACTGTAAATAAGTTTTCGAGTATCAGACCAGTAAATAATCTTTTCAAATTTTCTATTATCGGGTGTATGATATACTAGTGCCTCTATTCGGCAGCAAGTACTCCAATTATCAGGTAATTTTAAAGAGGTTATTTTAATCAGATTTCCTCCACATTTTATAGCTTGTTTAGTAATAGCGTCTTTTGCGCTTTCATAGTCACAATTGATAGAGGCCCCTTTGTCGCCAAAACGAATTGAGGCAAGAAGGGTAGCTTCCTGAGGCAAAATATCATCGGGTTCCATAATTATAACATCTTGTGTAAGAGAATTGCCTGTTTGGTAGATTTTTGTAACCACCATAGGGCTGCAGGATGTAAATAGGGCCAGAAAAATGATTAGTATATATCTCGACATTTAATAATTGGAGAGTAGACCAAAGCCGAATTTGGTTATAGGTTTTTAAATTTTATCAAATATAACAAAAAAATTATTTTACGGTATATTAATCCTCTGCAATAATAGTGACCCGCAAAATTATACATATAGATATGGATGCCTTCTACGCCTCGGTAGAACAACGCGACTTTGCCGATTTGCGCGGGAAACCTATTGCTGTTGGTGGTAGTAGTGAGCGTGGTGTAGTGGCTGCGGCCAGCTATGAGGCACGTAAATTTGGGGTACGGTCGGCGATGTCGTCCAGAATAGCTAAGCAGAAATGCCCGCAATTGATATTTGTTAAGCCGCGTTTTGAGGTTTACCGACAGGTATCGAGAGAGATACGGGAGATTTTTCTTGAATATACGCCTCTTGTTGAGCCTTTGTCGTTAGATGAAGCGTATCTGGATGTAACAGAAAATCTGAAAGGGATTGAGACGGCTACACAGATTGCTCAGGAAATAAAAACCAGAATTAAAGAAAAAACAGGGCTGACCGCCTCGGCAGGTGTTTCGGTTAATAAGTTTCTGGCAAAAATTGCCTCTGATTATAAAAAACCAGATGGCCTTTTTGTGATTAAACCAGCACAGGCGGCGGCATTTGTTGAAGCCTTAGAAATTGGCAAGTTTCATGGTATTGGGCGTGTTACTGCCGAAAAAATGAATAAAATGGGGATTTTTACAGGAAAAGACCTCAAACAAAAAACGTTGGAGTTTTTGACCAAGCACTTCGGCAAAGTAGGCAAGTATTATTTTGATATAGCACAAGGGGTTGATAACCGCACAGTAAACCCCGATAGTATCAGGAAATCGATAGGGGTAGAGAATACCTTCGACCGCGATTTTACAGAACCCGATGATTTGTATCGGGAAATGGATGATATTCTGGAACAACTCTGGAAAAGAATGGCCCGAATAAAAGCCTACGGAAAAACCATTACCTTGAAAATTAAATTTGCCGATTTTGAAAGTATTACCCGAAGCCGCACGTCACAGCTTTCGGTAATGGAAGCAACATTACTGGCAAAAATCTCTTACGAAATGCTACACGCGCTTTTGCCTATGCCAAAGGGCGTGCGTTTATTAGGAATTTATTTATCGAACCTTGAGTTTGAAGACGAAATGATAGGCAGGCAATTGACTCTTAACTTCTGAGGTTGGGCAATAAAAAAGCCCATCAGTAAAGATGAGCCCTCTTATTACTACATGATTCAGATTAGTATTATTCTACTCGGCTTAGTTTTACCGTATTAGTACGGTTGTTTTCCTGCAAAGGCATACTAAGCGTGTTAATAAACAAATCACCTGTTTCCAGTTCTCCTTTTTCTACCAGAAAATTACGGATAGAAGTAACAACTTCTTCAACTGTGCTGTCTTTCAGGTGGTTATATTTGAAGGCGTTTACGCCAGAGTAAAGACTTAATTGTGTAATGAGCTTATCGTTGCCCGTGAAAACAAATGTACTGGCTTTTGGGCGGTGATGCGACAACCGGAATGCGGTGTAGCCTGACGATGTAATGCCAATAATAGCTTTTACTTTTAAGTCACGAGCTAAACGGCAGGCTGTCATAACTACGTTATCGTTCTCTTTTTCGTCCGACACATAATCATCGGCTGTAACTCGTGCATGATGGCGATAATATAGTTTTTTCGGGTCGGCGTCTGCTTCAACTTTCAGAATGGTATTTACCATTGTCTGAACGGCCAGAATCGGGTATTTACCTGAGGCACTTTCGGCACTTAACATTACGGCGTCGGCTCCATCCAGTACGGCATTGGCTACGTCGCCTACCTCGGCGCGGGTTGGGCGCGGGCTGTCAATCATGCTTTCTAGCATTTGTGTTGCTACAATTACAGGTTTCGCTGCCAGATTCGATTTCTCAACCAGATTTTTCTGAATCATAGGTACATCTTCCGACGGAAGTTCAACACCGAGGTCACCACGGGCAACCATAATACCGTCAGTAGCTTCTATGATAGAATCCATGTTAACTACTGCTTCTGGTTTTTCTATTTTGGCTATTACTTTTGCTTCTCTGCCTTGTTGTTTAATAAAGCTTTGAATCTCCTTTATTTCTTCGGCGGTTCTCACAAACGAAAGGGCAATCCAGTCAACATCGTTGGCTAAGCCGAAACGTAGGTCTTCCCAGTCTTTTTCGGTAACAGAAGGTTGCGAAATATTAGTATTAGGCAGGTTTACGCCTTTCTTTTGTTTTAATAGCCCTCCATAAACCACTTCTGTGATTACATCCATGCCATCAACGCCTATTACTTTTACTTCTAGCTTGCCATCATCCATCAGGATTCTCTCGCCAAGTTTTACGTCTTTGTACATACCTTTATAGGGTGTACTTACACGCTGGGCGTTTCCGACAATATCTTCGTTGGTAAAAACTAATTTATCTCCTGCAAAAATTTCAACCCCATCATTCCCCTTCTCCATTTGACCGATACGGATTTTCGGCCCTTGTAAATCTTGTAAAATGGCACATTGAAAACCGTGTTCAGCATTTATTTTACGAATACGGTCAATTCGCATCTGATGGTCCGCATGGGTTCCATGTGAAAAATTTAAACGGAAAACATTTACACCAGCCTTTGCTAGTTCCAATAACATTTCTTCACTTTCAGAGGCAGGTCCGACAGTAGCTACAATTTTGGTTTTTCTATGCATATTTAAAATAAAATATTTCTTCGCCTTTAGAATCTCGCAAAAATAATAACTATTTATGAGAATTACCGAATAAACTATTTTGAATTGTATAAGTTATATACGGGCGACGAAAACAAGGATAGGGGTAAGGGGTTTATAATCAGCAATTTAGCTGCTTATTAAATTATAATGAACAAGCCTTTTTTAAAAGGGCAAATACTGAAAATACATTTTTATATGTAAATTCTGAATGGAAATGACGACAAAAAAACATTAAATTTGTAACTAAGAAGTGGATTTTTTCTTTCATGATTTGTATTTGAAAAAAATATATAGAAGTTTTTGCCGGAAAAAAATATTCTGTTAAATTTGTGTCCTTGTAAAATTCAAAAACAATTGAAACAAACAGCTATCGCAAATTCACTTCTCCTTCTACTCAGCTTTTCAGTGTGAGAAACGGAGATTTTGTATAAATCAAAAGCCCTTTCTTGCACAATGTGAGAAAGGGCTTTTTTGCGAGATAAGAATCAGTAAATTAACTAAAATAACCTCGTTCAGCGATGAGCCAAAAGATTTATGTCTTCGACACCACCTTACGAGATGGAGAACAAGTTCCCGGATGCCAACTGACAACCGAAGAAAAGGTAATGATTGCCAAACAACTCGAAAAACTGGGTGTCGATATTATTGAAGCAGGATTTCCTATTTCAAGTCCTGGCGATTTCAAGTCAGTAGTAGAAGTGGCAAAAGCCGTAACCGAACCTACCGTTTGTGCCCTCTCAAGAGCCATTAAAGGCGATATTGAAGCAGCAGCCGAAGCACTGAAACTAGCCAAACGCCCACGTATTCATACCGGAATAGGGGCTTCAGACATTCACATTAAGCATAAATTCAATAGTACTCGCGAGCAGATTATCGAACAAGCAGTTGCTGCGGTGAAACACGCCAGAAAGTATGTAGATGATGTTGAGTTTTATGCCGAAGATTCGGGCCGCGCTGATTTGGAATTTTTAGCCAGACTTACCGACGAGGTAATTAAAGCAGGGGCAACCGTTGTAAACCTGCCTGATACCACCGGTTATGTATTGCCTAACCAAATGTTTGAACGTATATCGTACATCATGAATAATGTGCCAAATATCGATAAAGCCATTATTTCGATGCACAACCACAACGATTTGGGGCTGGCAACAGCTAATACTATTGCTGGTATTCAGGCCGGAGCCAGACAAGTAGAGGTAACGATTAATGGCATTGGCGAACGTGCCGGAAATACGTCGCTCGAAGAAGTAGCCATGATTCTGAAAGTACATAAATCGTTGGGGTATCATACCAATATCGAAAGTACCTTGCTTTCACCATTGAGTAATCTGGTATCAGAAACCATGCGTATGCCTGTGCAGGCCAATAAAGCCATTGTGGGGCGTAATGCTTTTGCGCATTCGTCGGGTATTCATCAGGACGGCTTCCTGAAACACACCGAAAACTACGAGATTATCAGCCCGCAAGAAGTAGGAGTTGATAAATCATCTATTGTGTTAACAGCCAGAAGTGGGCGTCATGCCTTAAAACACCGCCTCGAAAAACTAGGTTTTAAACTCGATAAACCTGAAATTGACGATACATACAGCCGCTTCTTGGATTTGGCCGACCGAATCAAGGAAGTAAACGATAAAGATTTAGTAACGTTAATGAAAGAAACTGTTTCTTGATAGTACGGCAAAATCATGAGGGGGGAGTTTATGAAGTATATTCATGAACTCCCTTTTTTTATTTACCTTGCATAGTAAAACGTTTTTGAATAAACCTTAACCCTGCGAACAATATGCTTAATCGCCGCCATTTTCTTCATACATCAATTTTGTCTGGCTTAGGTTTGGCTAATATGAATTTTAAGTTTTCGGAAGAAAAAGCCGCAACTTTAAAACCTGCCGCCCTCAAACCCGGCGATACCATCGGGCTGGTTTGTCCGGCGTACTCGGCTTTTATCAAAGAAGACGTGCAGGTTGCTATCGAAAGTCTGGAGGCGTTGGGCTTTAAGGTAAAGAAAGGAAAACATATTTTTGACCGATACGGGTATCTGGCAGGAAAAGACGAAGACCGGGCCGCCGATATTAACCAGATGTTTGCCGATAAAAGTGTTAACGGAATTATGGCCATGCACGGGGGGTGGGGGTGCGCCCGTATTCTGCCTTTGCTCGATTACAAGACCATTCAGCGGAACCCAAAGGTTTTTATCGGATATAGCGATATTACCGCCTTGCTGATAGGTATTTATAGCCAGACAGGGCTGGTTACTTTTCATGGGCCGGTGGGGTCGTCGTCGTGGAATAGCTTTTCGGTTGATAATTTCAAAAGTATGCTTATTGATGCGCAGCCTGTGCGTATGACAAACCCTGTTAAAAAAGGCGATAACCTGACACAGGTTGAAGACCGGATTTATACCATTAATGTCGGAAAAGCAAAGGGCCGCCTGCTAGGAGGAAACCTGACCGTTCTGAGCCATTTGTTGGGGTCGCCGTATGTGCCTGATTTTAAAAACAGTATTCTGTTTCTAGAAGATGTCGGAGAAGATATTTATCGGGTTGACCGAATGATTACCCAGTTGAAGATTGCGGGTATTCTGAATCAGATTTCGGGCTTTGTGTTCGGAAAATGTACCGACTGCCCCCCCTCAAAAGGTGGCTTTGGTTCTTTAACGATGGAGGATATTTTTGAAGACCACATCAAGCCCTTGCAAAAACCTGCTTTTTCGGGGGCTATGATTGGGCATATTAAAGATAAATTCACGGTGCCGGTGGGTCTTGAAGCCACCATTGATGCCGAAAAAGGAAGTATTGAGCTAAGCGAAGCGGCTGTTAACAAATAAAAAGGCTTTCGGCTTTTGAACCAACGGCTAGCAAGCACTCAGTTTGTTCAAAACTGAGTGCTTTTTATTTTAATAACCCTGTTAGCGGGCTGCAGGAGCCCTTCTTTTAAGCACAAGGCTATCGGCCGGATAATGCGCTTTCAGTGTATCCATCTGGGCTTTTGCCCAATCAACAATAGCTTTTCTGTCGGCTTCGCTCAGGTTGGCTTCTTTGTGCAAACCCAAAAAAGTGTAAGATTCCAGAGGCATTTCTTTTTCGTCGACCATTTCGATGGTTTCTTCAAACTTATGGTTTTGAACTGCCACAGGTAATGAGGTAAAAGTTGAAAAATTAAGGTGGCGTTTGCCATCTTCAACGTGGTGGTTCATCCACCATGCCACAGGTTGTATCTGCGAGTACCACGGATACGTGGTTTTATTGCTGTGGCAGTCGTTACAGGCTACCTCGAGCAAGTGATTTACATGAGCCGGAACCACATATTTGGTTGAAATGTCATGTGTTTTGTCGTCAGATTCGTTTTTGGCAGGACGAATAAACTGAATCAATACAAGAACGACGCCGAGTGCTAACAGAATTTTCTTTACCATTTTTGAATAGATTAGTGTTTAAATTAAAAAGGAACTTATATCAAAAAACGATGATACCATTGAAAATATATTCAGGATACTTACAGAATTTCTACGTAGCCATCTGTTCCATTAACCCTTATGCGTTGCCCGTCTTTTATTAGGTGTGTTACATTTTCTACCCCAACAACGGCCGGTAGGCCGTATTCACGTGCAATAACGGCTCCGTGGGTCATCAGGCCGCCTACTTCTGTAACCAAGCCTTTTATTGATACAAAGAGTGGTGTCCAGCTAGGGTCTGTAAACGATGTTACCAGTATGTCTTCTTCTTCCAGAACGGCATCTTCAATGTTCAGAATGACCCGCGCTCTGCCTTCAACTATACCCGACGAAACAGGTAAGCCCACAATTGCACCAGCAGGCAGGTTTTCGCGTTTGTATTTTCCTGTGATAATCTCCCCGTCGGATGTAATCACGCGCGGCGGAGTCTGTTTCTCATACTTGCTAAACTCGTTTTTCCTGTTTTGAATCAGCGCGTAATTGACCTGACCTGTACGCACTGTTTCTCTGAACTCATCAAAAGTAAGAAAAAATACATCTTCTTTTTCATAGATTACTTCTTCTTCCTGAAGCCTTTGGGCCTCTTTCATCAAGCCTTGTTTATAAACAGATAAATGGCTGATGATGCTATATTTGGGGTATTCCCGATAACCAATAAAGTTCCGAAGAATACCAATAACACGCGCAACTTCGCTGGCTTTTTGTTCGCCGTCGGGTAGGAGCCTCAATTTTGCCAGTAATTCCTGTTCTTTTTTAAGGGCTTCCTGCCGCCCCTGTTCAAATTTTTGCTTACTAGCCCCTGCCCCAAAGTTTTTAATGTTACCCAGAATCATCGGAATAAGTATTGCGGGTTTTTCGCTCCAGCGGGTTCTGGTAACATCAATTTCTCCGACACAACGCATTCCGTACTTGTTAAGATACGCATAAATAGCTTGCTGTGCTTCCTTCCCTCCATTAAAGTTAGTTATTTCTGTCAGGAAGTCATCATTTTTGGTTTGTTGTAAATACGCAATCAGGTCAGGGTATGGACGAATCACATCTGCTACATCTAGTAATTCAAGCCCCATTGCAGACGTGATGTTATTTGGCACCGACTGCGAAAGGGTATCGGCTACATTTTTTTCGCCTAACCAGCTAGCTATTTTTTCGTTAAGCCATGCCGAGGCGTTAATGGCAGCCATAATTACTTCCATACTTTTGGGTTCGAGTAATGATTTTCTTAATTTCTGGAGGTCTTCCAGAATAAAATCGAAGAGTGCTTCTCCTGATATGCTCTCAATGTTATGCTTTAATTCCTTGACAGAAGCCTCGCTACGGTTGATTAAATCGTTGGCAATGGCCGAATTATCTTCGATAGGCGACTGAAAAGCCTCTGGTAAGCTATTTTTGTTGGCAGATACCGGCTCGTCGGCAGGAATTGGTTCTAAAAAATCACCCCGTTCTATTAATGTCACGAGCGCATCTTTAATAAGGGGGTCGTGTTGCCCCATGGCATTGAGTATGGCTGTTCGTTGAACGGGTGTGACCAGATTGGGCATGATGTCGACAAATAGCCTTCCACCTGCTTTAAACATAGGTCGAAAAGCCGTTAACTGCCATAACGATAAACCGAGCGGCCGCATGGGGTCGGTCATCATTTGCTGGTGCCCTACCGATACGTAAACATGTTTTTCTTGGTCGGTCGCTTCCGGCACAGGAAACAAAGTCGTGATTGGCCTGCTTTGCACAATATAAAAAGTATCGTCTGCCATACACCACTCAATATCCTGTGGCTGGCCAAAGTGGTCTGCTATTTTTTGGCCTATTCTGGCAAGGCTTAAAATCTGTTTGTCGGTTAATGCCTGCGTTGTCTGTTGTTCGGGGGCAAGCGGGTGTTCGTATGTGCCGCCTTCTTTTAAAGCATCAATAGCCAGTTTTTTGGCAGATACCATTTTGTTGATAATTTCGGCATTACGTACTTTATAATTATCGGCATTTACAAGGCCGGAAACCAGTGCCTCGCCAAGCCCGAAACTGGCATCAATCGATAACGTTTTTCTGTTAGAAGTTACAGGGTCGGCAGTGAATAAAATGCCTGACACTTGCGGAAAAACCATTTTCTGAACAACCACCGACAAGTAAACTGCGTGGTGGCTGAATCCGTTCTGCATCCTGTAAACCACAGCCCTTTCGGTAAAGAGTGATGCCCAGCACTTACTGATATGTTTCAGGATGGACTGTTTGCCGATTATATTCAGATAAGTATCTTGCTGGCCTGCAAATGAAGCAGTTGGCAAATCTTCGGCAGTAGCACTTGAGCGTACGGCATAGGGGGTGTTTTCGCCAAATATGGAAAGAAAGTGCGTAACTTCGTCCTGAATGCTTTGGGGGATTGTGATGGATTCGATATTCTGGCGGATTTCGGAACTCAATGCAATTATTTTATCCCGATTATCCGATTTCAGATATGATAACTGTTTGAGCAAATTGTTAACCGACGGGTTATTTTCAACAGCCATTTTATAGGCTTCGGTTGAAATACAAAAACCTTCTGGTACATTTATGCCGTTAATATGCGATAGTTCTCCCAGATTCGCCCCTTTACCACCTACAAGTATAAGTTTTGTTTTGTCGATGGCCTGAAAACTAAATGTGAATGATGTTTTGCCAGTAATGTTTTTCATATTTTGATTTTATTTAATGTGTACTCACAAGGCTAAATACCAATAAGTTATGTTAAGAAGATTAAGTAAGCCAACAAATTTAGCGTATCATGCTTGCCAAGTAGCTTTAACGGGTTTTATAAAGTATTTTATGGTGTGTGGCTGATTTATTTTTGGTGATAAATACAGGCTATTTACTTGGCTTTTACAAGCCTGTATAAAATCAAAGCCCTTTCAGGAGGTTGGCTGAAAGGGCTTTGGCTTGAGTTGCTTTAGGGTTACTCTTCTCCGCCAAATCTGTTTCCGCCAATGATATGCCCGAAAAACAGGGTGTTCAGGAATAATTTATTGGTTCCGTACCAGAATGCCCTGAAATTAGGATTCTCTGACATCAGTATGACCCTTCCGGCACCAAGATTCTGGGTAATAACTGCCGGAGAGTTTTTAATCATGGCTTCGTTTTTCGGATGCACATAACCAGCCAGTAGGGGGTTAGCCGTAAAAACGAGTGGCGTATTATATGGGTTTTTAGTGTCTTCAAAGAAAATGTTGTTGTCTTTGAACAAGGCCAGTTTATCTTGCGAGTACCCGAAACATATTGGATGCGTAGGGTCAATTTTTGCTTCAAAAATAGTACCTGCCGTTTCCATGGCCCCATTGTAGCGTTCTTGTAAGGCATAAGGGCGTTTTTCGGTACCCTCATTGTTTGGCCTGCTCTTGATGCTGACAGAAGCTATTTTTTTATTGGCTGCCCATTCGGTTGCATCGGTTGTAACCACTAACACACCGCCGCCTTGCACAAATCTTTTAATTTTTTCGTCCGAAAGGTTATTGTAATTGCCGGCAACCATCACAATATGGGTATATTTTTCCAGATTTATCCGGTTAACCGTTTCAACATCAGCAAAAGTAAGCGGAATATTGATGCGTTGGTCGAGCAAATGCCAGATTTCGCCAGCATCGTTGGCATTAATGCCTGCTCCTGCCAGCATCAGAACACGTGGTTGCCGTAACCTGCGGAATTTCTCGCTTCCGAGGTCAATACCTGCCGGAGTTAACCCTGTGGTTGTGGCATAAAAATCAATGCCGTCTCTTTCGGCTAAAGTCTGGAGTAATGCGTTAGGGTCATTTCCATTACAAATTATCTGAATAGTGCCGTAGTCGAATTTCTGTTCTTTGCCACCAATAATGGCGGTTAAAGGCTCAACAGCCACCTTTAGTGTATAACCTTTTTTAAGTAGCTCATAAGCGGCGCGAGGGGCAAAATAACTGTTCCACTCAAATAAATAGGCATAAGAGCTAGTGCCTACAACTTTCCCTTTCGGGAAATCATTTGTAGTAACTTTTTCGCCTAACGAAACGTTGGTTTTAACTTCGACGGTAGGGGTATTCATACAATATTGAAGCGACCACGCCGAGATATCATAAAAAAGGCTGTCTTCAAACTTGGTGCGCTTCTCGAACATCGATTTGATAAGGCGGTGCTGAGGTTGGTTCATCGGAACCACAAAAGCATTGCTTTTGCTAAACGAAGTGCCATCAATATTTTCATCTTTTGATAACTTATATACATCAATCTGGTTTCGTTTCAGCATATTGACCATTTCCCATGTTTTGACGGCATCTTTGCTGCCGCCGAAAACGTATGCTTTCACGGCATCGGTTGAGGTTTCCTTGTAAAAATTACGCATGTGTTCCAGTAGTTCTACGCGCATCTCTCGGGCGGCTTTAAGCGTTGAAAGCGTGGCAGAAAACTGATTACGGATAGTAAACGGAAAACTTAGTAAACCATTTGGGGTTTCTTGTAAATGCCCGCGCGATGAGGCCTGCTCGAACAGAATACCAATAGAGCCGTTTACATCGGGCAGGGTTGAGCCTTTGCCATAATAAAAATCATCGTAGTTTTCCTGTGTGTAATAGGCCGAGTTGATTTTGTCCAGACCGGTGGCATGGTATTTACCTATTTTGGCCGTTAGCTCAATATTACTTTTGGGGGTAAGTGGGTGTGTACGTGACGGAACACCCGGCTGAAAGAAAAATGTTGAGGCGCTACCCATTTCGTGGTGGTCGGTCAGGATATTAGGCCGCCAGTCGTAAAACTTCACTAAACGCCCTTTACTTTCAGGCATTTGCTGATAAAGCCAGTCGCGGTTCAGGTCAAACCAATAATGATTGGTTCGGCCACCGGGCCATGTTTCGCTGAACTCACGGCTGTTGACATCGCTTACGAGTGTGGTGCTACGGTTAATATTTACCCAAGTGGCAAAGCGGTTGCCTCCATCGGCATTAATACAGGGGTCAATCAGAATAACAGCTTCGTTCAGCAGTGAATCAATGCCCGCCCCTTGTGCTGCCGCCAGATAATAGGCCGACATGAGGTTCGAGTTTGTGCCGCTGGGTTCGTTTCCGTGTACCGAATAGCCCATCCAGACCACAATTGGCATTTTCTTTATATCCAGACTACCCGACTGCGACGGGTTTACGAGTTTCTGGTGTTCGGCTTTTATCTGCTCAATTTGTGCATGGTTTTTAGGCGAAGTTACTGTCAGGAGCAGTAGTTCACGGTTTTCAAAGGTTTTGCCGTAAACCTCTACTTTTATTCTGTCTGAAAGGCGCGCCAGTTCGCGCATATAGGCATATTGTTCGTAGGGAGTTACGTGTTGCTCGCCCACCTGATAACCCAGAAATTTTTGTGGGGTCGGAATTTTCGGGTCATAGCTAACATTCTGGGGCAGGTAGTAGCTGTCGGCTACTTGCCCTGAGGCACAAAAGTTTAAGAGAATCAGGCAGAAAAGTAGTAGTTTCTTCATGCGAATAGTTTTAGTTTGTTTGAGATAGGTTATCATGCTTTTGTTCTTTGGAAGGTAAGCCGTAATGGCTGAGAGCTAAGTTCCGCCAAATAAGTTTAAACATAATTGGTGGAATGTAAAAATACAAAAAGCCTCCGACAGAGAGGCTTTTTGTATAGACAAAGGAATATATAAACCTTAAAAACCGATATAAAAGGGCGGTATGCCCATTATATACTTTTTAAGGAGTCTTTGGTTGAGTACGATGTAAAAAAATCAGTTAGCAGCTTTCAGCTTTGCTTCTATGGTTTGCTGCGTATGAGGCACGGCTCTTAAACGCTCTTTCGGTATTAGTTTACCGGTGTCGCGGCAAATGCCATAAGTACCATTTTTAATTCTAATCAAAGCAGCTTCTAACTGTTGGGCAAACTTCTGCAAACGACCCGCCGACTGGCTTAACTGTTCTTTCTCACTCACGTCAGCACCATCTTCTAAAAGTTTTGTACTACTTGAAGTGTAATCAGTACCATTGTCATTTTTACGACTCAGCGTTTCCTTGATAAAGTTTAACTCGTTTCTTGTTGCTTCTAATTTGTTGGTAATAATTACCTCAAATTCCCTTAACTCTTCTTCTGAATATCGGGTTTTTTCTTCAACTGCGGCCATAATCGTAATGTGTAATTTGTTAAGATTCGGGGTACATGTCTAAAAAAACGCCACAAAGATAGCGTTTTTCGACGCGGAATCCAATGGCTTGCTAAAAATATTAGAAAAGCCGTAAAAAAATTTATTTAAAGGTAATTTTTTAAAAACAATAAAATATTTGGTTAAGTTCGTTATTGTCAGTGCAGTATTAGGTATATTTAAAAAAAGTAGCATAAAATAATATTCTGAAAAAGTTTAACAATTTTAAGAAATACTTTCTTTTTTCTAAGTTTGCACCCTAAAAATAATCATCAACAATAGAAAATTCTGTTTATGAATTACATAGAACCGGCTCCTATTAAGGATACAGAAAATCCGCTGGAGTCAATGATGTCGCGATTTGATGCAGCAGTGAAGATTCTCGGAATCAGCGAGGAAATGTATTATATTCTGAAGGTTCCGGCGCGTCAGGTAACTGTTGGCTTGCCCGTAACGATGGATAACGGGCAAATTAAAGTGTTTGAAGGATACAGAGTGATTCACTCAACTATTCTGGGGCCTAGTAAGGGTGGGATTCGTTTTGACCCCGCTGTTAATATTGATGAAGTGCGTGCGTTAGCCGCCTGGATGACGTGGAAATGCGCCGTGGTAGATATTCCGTACGGTGGTGCTAAAGGCGGAATTGCCTGCAACCCCCGTGAGATGTCGGCAGGTGAAATGGAACGCCTCATGCGTGCTTATACGCTGGCAATGCTCGATATTTTCGGGCCAGATAAAGATATTCCGGCTCCTGATATGGGTACAGGGCCACGCGAAATGGCATGGCTGATGGATGAATACTCGAAAGCAAAAGGCATGACAGTAAATGCCGTTGTGACGGGTAAACCATTGGTTTTGGGCGGTTCGTTGGGCCGTACGGAAGCAACTGGGCGTGGAGTAATGGTTTCGGCGTTGTCTGGTATGGAGAAATTACGCCTGAACCCATACCGTGCTACGGCAGCCGTACAGGGTTTTGGCAATGTGGGGTCGCATGCGGCACAGCTATTGCAGGAAAAGGGCGTAACAATTTGTGGAATCAGCGATATTTCGGGAGCTTATTACAATGCCAGAGGTATTGACATCGAAAAAGCCATTGCTTACAGAAATGCCAACAAAGGTAGCCTTGAAGGATTTAAAGAAGCCGACCTTATCAGTAACGAAGAACTATTGGCCCTGAATGTAGATGTGTTGGTTCCGGCGGCGAAGGAAGACGTAATTACACATGAAAACGCGGCTAATATTCAGGCAAAACTGATTGTGGAAGGAGCCAACGGCCCAACCTCGGCCAGTGCCGATGATATTATCAATGAAAAAGGTATTATGGTTGTGCCTGATATTCTGGCTAATGCCGGAGGTGTAACGGTTTCTTACTTTGAATGGGTACAAAACCGTATTGGTTACAAATGGACACTCGACCGCATAAACCGCCGTTGCGACCGTATGATGAAAGATGCCTTTGACAAGGTTTTTGAAACATCGCAGAAACATAAAGTGTCGATGCGTCTGGCGGCTTATATTGTAGCTATTGACAAAGTAGCAAGTACGTACAAGTTCCGTGGTGGATACGGTTGATACATTCACTTGAGTAGCTGATGTTTTTCTTATACTGCGCCCATCTGGCTGTTAATAGTGCAGGTGGGCGCGTTGTGTAGAGCCATTATATTTTTACTTATTCTTTTCAAAACAGTTTATTCAGTAAGGTAAAAAGCGTATTTTTGCCAAAATTTTTAAAAATTAAACGATATGGCAAGTAACAGAACTTTCACAATGATTAAACCGCACGCTGTGGCTGATAATCATGTGGGTGAAATAATAGCAATGATTGAAGCTGCTGGCTTTAGAATCGTGGCAATGAAAAAAACGCAGTTAACCCCTGCACTGGCAGGTAAATTTTACGAAGTACATAAAGAAAGAGGTTTTTATGGCGAATTGTGCGAAATGATGTCTTCTGGACCAATCGTGCCGATGATTCTTGAGAAAGAAAACGCCGTGGCTGATTTCCGTACTTTAATCGGAGCTACGAATCCGGCTAATGCAGAAGAAGGCACTATCCGTAAAAAATTCGCGAAGTCATTGGGCGAAAATGCCATTCATGGCTCAGACTCAGACGAAAACGCAGCTATTGAAGGTTCGTTTTTCTTTGGTGTAACAGAGCAATATTAATACTGATACCCCATTATATACAAGAAAGCCTTACGAAACAACCCGTAAGGCTTTTGTTTTAAGTAATCTTACTCTTTATTTTTTAACTCTGTCCAATTCTGGTTGGCTTTTCTGATACGTTCATCGCGGTCTTCTTTCCATTTAACCTGTACTTTCGTGTTATAATTCAAGTACAATTTATTGTCTACGATTGTCCAGGCATCGGGTTGAGTAGGGGCTTTATGGCCTTCTGATAAACCATAGGCACAATACCCACCAAACTGAGGCGCATATTTTTCGGGGTTTTCCTTAAAACGGTTCAGGTTTTCGGTACTCGAAAAATACCACTTGGCCTCGTTCCATTCATACATCAATTCGGGGTTTCCCTTTACAGGTTTGCCTTCAGTAAAGTAAGCTACTACATCGTAGCCCCTAATGGCGCCGTCGGCGTTACTGAAAACCGCAGCTTTCTGTGCAAATAATTGTAACGATACCGCCATCATTACAACAGTAATAAACATTTTCCTTGTCATGATTCTTTTTTGTTTTATCCGACAAAGATGGCATCTCTCCACCATCTTATTTGTCGGCTAGCTTACAGTTTAGAATGGTTTCAGGCTGTTTATTACTAGGTGCTTTTCATATTTTGTACAGGAAAAAAATACGCGTGTAAAAAAAGGTTAGGGTTCGTTTATTGTTGGTAATAGTGGTTAGGGTTTTATTTGAGTATGTTTTTTCTGACATATTTTGCGCTTTTTTCGATGCAATAAAAGGCATTGGGTACGTAATTGTTTCCTTGTTCTACGTATACGTGTTTAAGGCCAGCCAGTTGGGTATCGGCAAAAAACTCATTGAAATCAATTGTGCCGTCGCCTACAATGGTGTGGAGGTCGCGGTTGGTTTTGTCCATGTCTTTTATATGCCAGCAAACAAAACGGCCGGGTTGCTGTGTAAAGTAATGATGCGCTTTTAATTTTGAGGTATGCGAAATCCAGTATAAATCAAGCTCTAGTTTTACCAGATTGGGGTCTGTTTCGTTCAGAATAATATCATAGCCGATTTTGCCATTGTGGTCGATAAACTCAAAGTCATGGTTATGATACGCTAGCTGGAGATTAGCTTTTTTTATCTGTTCGCCAATCATATTCAGTTTTTGGGCTACTACCTTAAACCGTTCCAGACTTCTCGACTGTGGGTCGAGCCACGGCCATACAATGTATTGCTGTTTCAGGGCTGTGGCTCCGGCAATACATTCATCAACGTATCTTTTTAAATCGTCATCGGTTTTTCCGGCTACAATAAACTTGTCGAGGTCATAATGCCCGCTTGGGCTTGTCAGGTTGTTGTCGTCCAGTATAGCCTTCAGGTCTTTCGGGCTAAAACCCCAATAGCCTTTGTTGCTTCCATAATTAAAACTATACGTTTCTACTTCCTGATAACCAAATGAAGCCACTTTCTGCAAGGTACTTTTTACATCGGTCGACATCTCTTTGTGAACTGTGTATAGTTGTAGCCCAAGTTTAAAATTGTTTTTGGCAAAAACAGCAGGAGAAATAGCACCAGCAGCAGCCAGTATGCTTGCTTGTTTTAGAAATTCTCGTCGGTTAGTCATACTCGGTTGAATTAAAATAAAATAGTTAATACCTTTGACAAATGCTTTGTTGTGGCAAAATTACCAGAGATAAAATCTGTAATATTGTAAAAAAGCGAACGAAAATATTTTACCTAACGCCAATATACCTCTTACTATGACTGGGCCTTTTGCGTATCGGGAAAGCTACACTAATGCCGAACTTGGCAAATACATAAAAAAATACTGGGTGCTCGACAACTCCCTTAATTCACAGGCATTAGTAAATAAAAGTGTAGTTCCGAATGGCAGTTTTAACATTGCTTTTATTTCGGGTGGTGGCATAGCCATTACGCACCACGGTTACACACAAACTACCCTTAAAGAAGGTGTTTATTTATGTGGGCAGTTGAAATCGAGCGTTGAAATTTGCCTGAATCCGTACTCAAAAATTACGTTGGTGCAGCTATATCCGTGGACGGTAGCGATGTTCAGCAATTTTCCGCAACAACAAAGTGCGAATCAGTATATTCCTTTGGAAGAAATAAACGCACAGCTATGCCGGAACCTGAAAGGGGTTGACTTCTATGATGAGGCCTACATTATTGATTTTTTTCAGCAGAAATTCGGAGCTTTTTTGCAGAAAAATACTAGTTCGTATATTGTTGAGGAAGTTTCGAGCCTGATAAAAAACAGTAAAGGAGAGATTAATATCCGAGAAATAGCAAAATCTTTGCGTTGTTCGACACGCCTCATTGAAAAAAAGTTTAACCTAAGCGTAGGTATGAGCCCTAAGGAGTTTTCGACCATAATCAAGATAAGAAACCTGATATCTAGTCTGGCGCAAAAACAAACGCCGCAATCAATGGCGCAGTTAGCGTTGGAATATGGCTTTTATGACCAAGCACATTTTATCAAGACTTTTAAAAAAATAGCGCAGATATCTCCCGGAAAGTTTGAGGCCGGAAAATATCTGCTGGCCTTACAGGATACCTGAAATATTAATCGATGCCTTCGTAAAAAATACCCGCTTTCTGGCGGATTTCGTCTAACAAACTTATGAGCTTCACGCTCATCGACAATGGCATTTTAACGCTTTCTTTTTTATTGGTGCGTAAACAATTATTTACTTCTTCAATTTCGAAATTATACCCTCTGGTTTCGCGGTCAAAAGTGAAGGTTATCGGTTCTTTATCTGTTTCGTAGAGCGTAACGGTTTTGCTTTCATGAAACCGTTCGGGCAAATGAATGTAGCCTTTTTCGCCATAAATAAGGGCTTCGGTGCGCGTTCTTGACGCAAAGGTGGCATTTAGTAAAGCAGTAGCTTGCGGATATTTAAATACAAAACTCGTGGTTTCGTCAACGCCCGTCTGGCCAAATGTACTCATGGCATGAATATCAGTCGGATACCCCAATAGTAACAGGCTCAAATAAGCCGGATAAATCCCGATGTCGAGCAATGCTCCGCCACCTAGTGTCGGATTAAGCGTTCTTTTTTCGGGCGTATAAGGTGCTACAAAACCAAAATCGGCGTGAATAGTCTTGATTTTACCAATTCGGTCTTCTGCAATTAACTCTTGTGTTTTCTGGATAACAGGCATGAAGCGTGTCCACATGGCTTCCATCAGGAAAGTGTCATTTTCGCGCGCGGTTTCTATCATTTGCTGCACTTCTTTCAGGTTCATGGCGAAGGGCTTTTCGCACAGAACAGGCATTTTATTTTTAAGGCAGAGAATAGTGTTAGCCGCGTGCGAAGCGTGGGGCGTAGCTATATAGACTACATCGAGATCGGGCGTTTTAAAAATATCCTCGTATGAGTCATAATGGTAAGGCACGTTAAATTGCTGAGCGAAATTCTGGGCGCGCTCAATAGAGGTAGACGCAACAGCGTGCAGGTATGTATCAGGGGTTTTTATGAGGTCGGTGGCAAATTTTTCGGCAATTTTACCAAGCCCTATAATACCCCATCGGATAGGCTGAACCATGTGTAATAGAAAATAAGTATGTTTAATTAACGATTATCGTGAGCGATTGTTAACAAGAAGCAGAAAAATCTTGTATAAAAGCAATTGAACAAAGTAAATGTAGGGAAAAAACAGCTTACTCGACAATAACTTTTTTAATGATTTTGTGTCCGTTCAAATCAATAGCAAAGAAGTAAACGCCTGCGTTCAGGTGTTGTTTAACCAGTACTTTATGTTGAGAGGTACTAATGGGCTGTGTCTCGATAGCCATATTATGACCTTGCTGATTGATGAGGGCGTACCTGCCCGACAGGTTTTCGGGAGTATTAACGTAAAAAATGCTTTCAGTTACAGGGTTCGGAAATACACTAAAGCTATTATCGACCGGATTTTCGGTTGGAAGTAACGATACTACCGCCGATACGGTTTTATAGGTAAATTCTTTTCCGGTTTCGTCATAAAATTTCAAGCGGTAGTAATTTCTCCCGAAAATGGGTTTCATGTCTGTAAACGAATAGGCTTTTGAGGTGCTGGCGTTTCCTGAGGCGTTTATGGTTCCTAGTGCTGTAAACTTTATTTGGTCGAAGCTCCGTTCTATCACAAAGTTTTTGGATTTTGTTTCATTAAGCGAGGTCCAGGAAAGTTTTACGTATTGTTCGTTGGTAAGTTCGGCTGAAAAACTTCGTAAAGTAACGGGCAGTAAGCTGCCGACCTTAATTAACCAGAAGTCGGTAGAGCCATTGTTTTGAGTAAGGTCGCCATCAACAGAGTCAGAGTTGGCAGCTATAATAAAACCGCCATCGGCAGTTGCAAAAGCGTTGCGGGCTATGTCTACATCGGCACCGCCCATTAGTTTGTGGTCATCAATGGTTCCGTTGGGGTCAATATGTACTATCCAGACATCGCCTACGGGGCCTTTAGGCTTCACTGTGCCTATGGTAGAGTTACTTTGCCCCATTGCATATATTTTGCCCCCAATTGCCTGTCGGATGGTATAAAGCCCGTCTACGTCGGTTCCTCCGACTTGTTTTCGCCACAATACGTTACCCTCGTTAGATATTTTCAGCACAAAGCCATCTTTCTGACCAAGATTGCCGTTAAAATCTCCATCAACTGAACTCGTCTCGCCTACAATCAGAAAAGAGCCATCGGCATTTTGTAGCCCTGAAAATGCTTGGTCGAGGTTTGACCCACCCCAAGCCCTTTGCCACAACAAATTACCCGTGGCATCAACCTTTACGGCATAGGTATCAATAAAACCTTTGCCTGCGCCGGTTATTTCATTGGCGTTTGCTTCGGTGCCACCCAGCATGAGGTAACCACCGTCAGCACAGACCACCACTTCGTTCATCCAGTCGTTCTGATTGCTACCAAAGGTTTTTGTCCAGAAAACCGTTCCGGTGTCAGTTACTTTAGCCAGCCAGAAATCGCTGTTATTGAGAGGTAAAATATTTGCTCCTATAATATAAGCACCATCAATGGTGGGTTTTATGCTTGGTTTTGAGTAGGCATCGGGCCGTACAAAGGCGATTTCGCCAACGTTATAGCCACTTGCAAAAACTTTTCGAGATAAAAGGCTGCCATCGGGCTTGAGTTTCAGTAACAATAATCCCCCGCGTGAGCCGTTGCCTTGTGCGTCGCCATCGTTAGAGGCCGTCATGGCCATAATCAGTAAGCTTTTGTCGGTAGTTTCGAGAACATCCGTGGCAAAATCGTCTTTAGAGCCACCAAAAGTTTTTGACCACACTACTTCGCCCCAGTTATTTACTTTTACTACCCATATATCGTTACCGCCGTTGCCATTAAAAGCCTTTGATGCGGGTACGTCGCCATCGTTGTTGTTGGTGGTTGAACCCACAATAACATAGCCCCCATCGCTTGTGGGGGTAGAAGCATAAGCGTAGTCGCTGGTTTTTCCGCCGAGGCTTTTCTGCCATTGCAGGGCAGTTTGGGCCGACACCGAAGAATGAAAGTAGCAAAAGAGGCTTAAAGCTATGTAGAATAATTTCATGGGTACGCATAAACAAGATTACTGCCATAGCCGGAGCAAACATCATACCATACACAAAAAACGCCTCGGCAGTTATACCGAGGCGCGTAAGGAGGCAACGTAAGGGATAATATCTTACTGTTGAGCTAATTTTGCTTTAAGATTCTGGTCAATTGCATCCAAGAATTCTTCTGTATACAAATAGTGTTCGCCGTGGCTTACTTTGTTGCCATGAATACAAACTGCTAGGTCTTTTGTCATTTTGCCAGATTCTACGGTTTCAACGCAAACTTTTTCTAATGTCTGACAGAAATTGATTAACTCCTGATTGCCATCTTTTTTACCACGGAATTCAAGGCCGCGTGTCCATGCAAAGATAGAGGCAATAGGGTTAGTTGATGTTGGTTTACCAGCTTGGTGGTCGCGGTAGTGGCGTGTTACAGTGCCGTGTGCTGCTTCCGCTTCCATTGTTTCGCCGTCTGGCGTTACCAGAACAGAAGTCATTAAGCCTAATGAGCCGAAACCTTGTGCTACTGAGTCAGACTGTACGTCACCATCATAGTTTTTACAAGCCCAAACAAAAGAGCCATTCCATTTCAAGGCCGAAGCCACCATGTCATCAATCAGGCGGTGTTCATAAACAATACCAGCGGCTTCAAATTTAGCTTTGTAGTCGGCCTGATAAATTTCTTCAAAAATATCTTTAAAACGGCCATCGTATTTTTTCAGGATGGTGTTTTTGGTAGATAAATATAAAGGCCATTTTTTGTTAAGAGCTACATTGAAGCAAGAGTGTGCAAACCCACGGATAGACTCGTCGGTGTTGTACATACCCATAGCTACTCCGCCTCCTTTGAAGTTATATACATCAAATTCTTTCACAGTACCGTCAGCACCTTCAAATTTCATGGTTAGTTTACCCGGGCCGTCTACGACGAAATCGGTAGCGCGGTATTGGTCGCCAAAAGCGTGGCGGCCTACGATGATAGGGGAGGTCCAGTTTGAAACCAGACGAGGAACGTTCTGGCACACGATTGGCTCACGGAAAACAGTACCATCCAGAATGTTACGGATTGTACCATTTGGTGATTTCCACATTTGTTTCAGGTTAAATTCTTTTACACGTGCTTCGTCAGGAGTAATAGTAGCACATTTAATACCTACGCCGTATTGTTTGATGGCATTTGCAGAATCGACGGTTACTTGGTCGTTAGTTTCATCACGATACTCGATACCAAGGTCATAATATTTAATATCTACATCAATATAAGGTAGAATCAATTTTTCTTTAATAAAACGCCAGATAATTCTGGTCATTTCGTCTCCGTCTAATTCAACAACGGGGTTTGCTACTTTAATCTTATTCATGATTATGTGTTTAATTAATTAAATACGGCTGTAAAGTTATAAACAGAATGCGAAAAATTGTTAATAATGTCGAATTTTCTATCGGTAACTATAAAAAAAGAGCCTCCAATCGGAAGCTCTTTTTAACTTAAACCAAAGAAAATTATGAAAATTAATAAAATCTTATTTGTTCAAAAGTTCGTCGAACGATAATGCCACGTAGTACATTGAGCCTACTGCTGCGCTACCATACGCCTGAATGTATGGTTTTCCGCCAATATTAGTACCACCTACTTTGATGATTGACTTCATGCTCGGAATCTTCATGCTAACCTGTGCATCAACGTTGTTGATAGCCGGCACTGTAGTGTTAGTAAAGAAAGCTAGGCCGGTAGTAGTAGGCTGGTTAAAGCTAGCCTGCCACAAGAAGGCGTTTTGGTGTCTGAAATTGATGTTGAAACCAAATTTATTACCACTACCAAGTCTTTTACCAAAGCCGAGGTTATAGCGGTAGTCAGGGGTGTTAAAGCCTGCATATTGTTGCTCAGCACTTGGTTTGAAGTTTTTCAGCTCGTTATTAGCAATATTGGCATTGATAAAGAAACCTTTTACAAGCGAGTAGTTCAGACCAATGGCCCAGCCACTTACTTTTATTACTTCAGAGGTATTGGCTGGTCTTGAATAACCAAGTCTGGTACTGGCACTTGATACGCCTGACTCGATAGGCAAGCCAGTAGCCGCAGGTGCTGTTGGTACTACAATTGATACACCTCCGATGAAGTTTCTGTAAGTACTTGTATAGTAATAAGCATCAACGAAAAGTTTTTTAGCGATTAAGCCTTTATAACCGATTTCGATAGACTGGATACGTTCTGGTTGAAGTGCTTTAGCCTGATATTTAGGTAAAGTAGCTAATGCAAATGCCGGAGCCACTTGTTGGGTTACACCCGGAACGTTGGCAACCAATACTTTTTGAAGCTCTGCATTGAACGCAGGTTGGAAATTAGCCGCTAATGCACCCGGTAAGGCTGCATTTACACCCGGTTGCAGGTTTTGAGCCAATGCACCCGGTAAGGCTGCATTTACGCCCGGTTGTAAGTTTTGAGACAATGCACCCGGAAGGTTCTGTGCAACACCTGCCTGAATAGCCGCCGCAGCATTAGCCGCAGGAATTTGTCCGGCAGCAACGGCAGCATTTATTTGCGCGGTTACAGCAGCCGTTACTTGTTGGGTAATAGCACTGGTTACGGCAGCCGTTACTTGTTGTGTAATGGCGGCTGTTACGGCAGCTGTTACTTGTTGTGTAATGGCGGCTGTTACTCCTTGCGTAATGGCTGGTGTAGCTTGGGCAGTTACTACCTGAGTAGCGTATGCCTGAGCTTTAGAAAGTACGTCAGGAGTGATGTATTTCAACGGGTTGGTCTGGAAGTCGTTCAAAACTGGCAGCGCAATACCGTTGTTCAGGTTATATCTGGCATTAAACTCTGGCAAACCACCAATAAGGGTTCCCGCAGGAGTTTTCAGGTCGATATACTGGTTTTGTGTAGTAGGAATACGGAAACCTGACTGATACGATAAACGGATGTTTTGTTCGCCAAACGAAGCAACCCCCGAGATACGTGGCGTAAATTGTCCGTCGAAGTTTTGGTTTTTGTCATATCTTAACGAAGCCGTTATTTTGAAATGGTCTTTGAACAAGCTTTTTGCTGCCTGAACAAACGCACCATATTCATTAATAGCAATGCTACCGGTTCTGCCATCTTTCTGGTCGGCAAACAAGGTTCCGTTTGAACGTAACTGGTATTGTCTGAAGTTAGCTCCGGCTAAAAGGTCAATGAATTTAACCTGATTTTTGAAGTTATATACACCTTCTGCATGATACAGGTTTGTTTTGTCGAGGAATGCACCACCGCCATCAACAATGGCTTTGTCTCGGTATTTATCGAGCAATGCCTGATAAGCGGCTGTTCCGGGCTGAGGCATACCCTGATCGGCTGCTGCGCGTGCAGCCAGATGTGCCTGGTCTTCGCTCATGCCACCGCTTCTTGCCTGCACAAAAGCTCCTACATACTGCCCGAACCATGTTTCATGAGGTTTAATATCGTTCAGCATCGATACCGCAGTTAAGCCAGTAAAGTACGATTGCCCCGAGCGTTCTTGTGTAGTATAAGCTCTTAAAGTGAAGTTATCTCCTTTTAACTCAAGTTTTGCCTGTGTCAGGTTGAAGTTTCTTAATGAGTAACGGCCTGTTCCGGTATATGCCGTAGTACCATATCCATAGTTTACCTGTGCAATTGCTTCTACTTTTTCGTTAATTCTGTAATGCAACGCAACATTGGTTTTAAAGCTCTTGGTGTTGTAGTCAATCATGTCTACTTCTTTGTAGCCTGTGCGGCTCACATTCACGTTAGGAATAAGTCCGGCAGCAGCAGAAGGCAGCAAGCCTTTGCTAATTAAGCCATTGGCTACGGTAGTCATGTTGGCTTGTACTTCATCGCCATAAATGTTCATCCCGTCGTAGTCGGTTTTAACACCGGCTCCGCGTGTGCCGTTCTGTACACCACCTAAGTTAAGGTTGGTATAATCGTTTGCCTGCCAGTCTTTGGCGGTGATGTAAGACAAGTTTACTTTAAATGCAAATTTATCGTTAAATGCTTTGGCATAACGAACAGATAAGTCAGAGAAAGGCGTATTAACCGTAGTACGGTTTGAGGCACTCATTACGCCACCTTTTGCCGTAGCACTCAAGCCCTGATAAAGAAACGGGCTTTTGCTGTTCATTAATATTAAACCGTTAATAGCATTAGGGCCATAAAGGGCCGAAGCAGCACCCGGAAGTACCTCAACGCTTTCAACGTCTAGTTCTGGCATACCCACGATGTTATCAACAGGGAAATTAAGGCCCGGTGCTTGGTTGTCCATCCCGTCAATCATCTGAACGGTTCTTGGGTTTCCGGTAGCACCAAATCCACGCATATTGATCGACTTGAATAACAAGCCTTGTGTGGTCATGTCAACGCCTTTCATGTTTGCTAGGGCATCGTAGAAAGAGGGGCTGGTAGATTCACGAATAGCACGGATGTCCATTTTTTCAACAGCTACCGGCGACTTCATCACGGTTTCTTCCACGCGTGAGGCCGCTACTACTACTTCCTGCCCAAGAATAGATTGTTCTTTTAGCGCAATATTAATGGCAGCAGTATTGCTTGATACGTTTACCTCCTGTGTTTCATAACCAACCGAAGAAATCACTAAAGAAAATGGAGGTGGGGTTGAAGTACTGAACGAGAAGTTCCCCTTCGTATCGGTGATAGTTCCGATTACTTTTCCTTTAACCTGCACACTTACCCCGATTAAAGGTTCTTTGGTTACTGCGTCTGTTATAGTTCCAGAAATCTTGGTTTGTGCAAAGACCAAGTGTGTTGTTAATAAGCACAAGATTCCGACTAACAATTTTTTTGCGGAAAGTTTATACATGAGGGTATTGATTAGTGGGTTAACAAAACGTAATTTTGTGTCAAACATAGAAAAGAAAACAATAATATGCAAGCATACTATTACCTGATTTTATAGAAATTTTACAATTTTACCAAAAAATAATCATATAAGATGCAAAAAGCGTTTTTTTCATATTTATTTTCCTTTTTATTGTTATTTGGTGGTTCTGTGTCAGGTCAAAAGTATGTTGTGCTAAGTACAGGCTTTGATGCCTCAAATGTGCCTCCTGCGCCCGATTATAGCCTAAAAGATACTTGGGCCGCATTGCCTGACAAGGACGATGCCGCCGATAAAATACCACTGAAAGCCCCCGTAAAAGATGGGCAGAAAGATGCCAGAGCCGATGTTTTTTTTCTGCATCCGACTATTTACACCTATGCCCCACAAAACCAGTATATCTGGAATGCCGATGTGCATGACGAGGCATTAAACAACATGGTTGATAACTCAACGATTCTGAATCAGGCAACAGCTTTTAACGGCTCGGCAAGAGTATATGCGCCACGTTACAGGCAAGCCCATTATTACAGTTTTCTGACCCGAAACGCCGAAGATAAAAAACAAGCGTTAGATGTGGCCTATGCCGATGTAAAAGCAGCCTTTGAGTACTACCTTCAACACTGGAATCAAGGGCGACCAATTATTATTGCCTCGCATAGCCAGGGAACTGTTTTAGCCAAGCGGCTGTTAAAAGATTTTTTCGATGGTAAACCCTTACAGCATCAGTTAGTAGAGGCTTACCTGATTGGCATTGGTACAGCACCCGATACGTTCGAGTTTATTAAACCAAGCCAGTCGGCCGAAGAAACAGGCGGCTTTGTGTCGTGGAATACCTTCGCCCGTGACTACACGCCAACTTATTACAAAGACGGCCTCAGTACGGCTGTTTGTACAAACCCACTGTCGTGGAAGCTAAACGAAGATTTTGTGTCGAAAGACCAGAATAAAGGCGGCGTAGGGCTGAAATTCAAATTTGTTAAAAATGCCGCCGATGCGCAGGTGCATCAGGGTATTTTATGGATTAACAAGCCGTATGTTCGGGGCAGAATGTTTCTGCGAACTAAAATATGGCATAGGGCCGATATAAACTTGTTTTGGATGAATATCCGAGAAAACGTAGCTTTACGTGTAGAAAACTATTTAAATCAACAAACTAAATAATACCAGATAAGAAATCAGCGGTTTGATTCACATAAAAAATTCAGTGCACAACTTTAGCTTTTAATTATTGGATTAAAATTTGTTTATTTCCAAATCTGAGTAAATTACTAGGTTATCATTTTAATACTTGGGAAATTTTAATGAAAGATAATTACGTTATTATCATGGCAGGGGGCGTCGGAACGAGATTCTGGCCTTTTAGCCGTAGTACCAACCCGAAACAATTTCATGATGTGTTGGGAGTGGGAAAAACAATGATTCAACAAACCGTAGAGCGTTTCGAGGGTATTTGCCCCATCGAGAACGTGTATATCGTTACCAGCGAAGAATATTACGACCTCACCAAACAGCAACTGCCGCATTTAGCCGACGACCAGATATTACTGGAACCCAGCCGCCGCAATACAGCCCCCTGTATTGGTTATGCGTGTTATAAAATAGCCTCGCAGAACCCTAATGCCAATATTGTGGTAGCACCTGCCGACCACATTATTCTGAAAGAAGAAGAGTTTCGGAAGAGAATTAAGATAGCGTTGCATTTTTCGGCCAAAAACGATGTGCTGGTTACGTTGGGTATTAAACCAACCCGCCCCGATACCGGATACGGCTACATTCAGTTTACGGAGTCGGAAGGAGATATTAAACGGGTGCGTACTTTTACCGAGAAACCTACGTTGGAGTGGGCAATTAAATTTGTCGAAACCGGAGAGTTTGTCTGGAATGCCGGCATATTTATCTGGAATGTGCAGGCAATCAAGAAAAGTTTTGAGGCTTTTCTGCCTGAAATGGCCGAAGCCTTCGAGGAAATCAAGAAAGATTTTTATACAGAACGCGAAGCCGATGCCCTTAAAAAGGCATATCCGCAATGTAAGAATATCTCGATTGATAATGGTGTAATGGAAAGAGCCGAGAATGTGTTTGTGGTGCTTTCGGATATTGGCTGGTCTGACTTGGGTACATGGAAGTCGCTTTATGATGTGTCAGAAAAAGACGAAAACAAAAATGTCATAGACGGCCAGACACTTCTGTACGATACGCATAACTGTATCATTAAAACGCCTGACGAAAGATTGGTCGTAATTAATGGGCTGGATGGCTACATTGTGGCTGAGTATGACAACGTGCTGATGATTTGCCGCAAAGAAGACGAGCAAAAGGTAAAAGAATTTGTGTCGGCAGCAGGCAATAAAGGAAAAGAGTTTATTTAATGCACTTATGAAAAGAAACATAGTTCTGATAGCAGGCATAATGCTAGGGCAATGGGCGTGTACTAACGTTGAGCGATTAGACACAACCGAAGTAAAGGAAGAAATGGAGGGCCATAAAATTAAAAGGGTTTCGCCGGCTCAGATAATGGAGCAGGTAGAAGTGCTTGGCAGCCAATTAGGTGCAGAGTTGACCCGTGACTTTGAAAAGCAAATGAAAAATGCCTCAAAGGAACGCATAGAGGAAATTTGCCAGTTAAAGAATATGCCTGTGGTAGATTCGCTTGCAAAAGAATATAACCTCACCATCAGGTTGCTTGGCCAGCCCGACATCGGTAGTAACAATCAGTTATATGCCAAAGAAAAAGAAGTACTGGAAGCATACGCCGACAACGCCCTGAAAAAACTGCCTTTAAGTAATAATATTCAGCGGGTTGATGATTCGCTGTTTATTTATACCGTTCCGATTGGGGCCGATAAAGGTGTAGGAAAACTTTGTTTCAGCGATGACTCTGGCTTTGCTATCTGGAGTATTATTATGGAAAAATCGGCGGTAGTTAAAAGTATCAAGCCTAAAAAATAGAAAGAGAGCTATCAATAATAGATAGCTCCTTTAACAAAAACAAAACTATAAAAAACCTAATTTAAATCCTTAATTGTTCATATTATTGCTTTCTCCGGCTTTCACGTCATCATTCTTCACCGATTTGGTTTTCTTTTGTTCAACCATTCTCATATTGCCGATTTTGTAGCTAAATGTTAACTTAACATTCTGATTATAAATATTGTTTATACTTACCTGATTGAATTGCGCCGAATTCAACGTCGATTTCACTACAATACCTCCCAAGAAGTTTTCAGTAGCTAAGCCAAAACTTCCTTTTTTGTTTTTGAAGTCTTTTCTGAAGCCCAACGAGTACATATAGAAACTGCCTTGTGTACCTTGTAACTGAACCTGATTTCCTCTGAAAAAGCTAAAGCCCTGAATACCCCAGCCATTTTTAAGTTGTATTTGTGTTTGAAGGCGGCCACCAATTACTACACCTGAGTTGTTAATTAATGTCGACACGCCATCGGCTCCTTGTGCTTGTCCTTCCAGATAGTTATAGTACAGGTCTATACCCGCATTTACCGACCACTTAGGCGTAATAGAAATGTTTGCATATACATTCGAGCCAAACATTTGTTGTTTACCAATATTCTGGAACGTAGTTACGATGGCTCCCACAAGTGTATCAGACGGCGCACTTAAACGTAAGATTGAGTTGTTTGTCTGACGGCCAAATACCGAAGCATTCAGGTAAACTTTCTTGATATTTGAACTTAAACTTAACTCAAAGTTATCGGTTATTTCAGGGCGAAGGCTTGGGTTACCAATAGTAATATTTTGTGGGTTAGCGGCATTGAAGTTCGGGTTTAATTGTTGTAAACCCGGGCGTTGGATACGTTTGTTGTATGCTGCCTTCAATGTAGTGTTCCCGATAGTTTTAGAGACGTTTACGCTTGGTACAAGGTTGCCATAAGACGGAATATTAATGTCTTTAACTTGGTCTTTGGCTTCGATGGTAGTGTATTCATAACGGGTTCCTACTTTAAATACATACTTGTTTTTGGTTGAATAAGTATATGAAAGATACCCCGACGCTACATTTTGTGAGTAATTAAGCAAGCCTGATGGATTTCTGGCATCGGTGGCAAAGTCACCAGTAGCACCAGCAATCAGATAACTGAAATCGCTGTTTACTTCGCGGAAGATACCTTTTACCCCAACTTCAAACATTTGATTCTGGCTGATTGGTGTCTGAAAATCAGTTTGCACTGTAAACTCCTGATTGGTGTTTCCGTTAAGGTTTTTCTGGCGGCTCACGGTTTCGTTTGAGTTATTCAGCAGGTCGGCCAGAAAGTTATTTTTAAGATTACTCTTACTATATTGTGTAGACACCGACCATTCTTGCGATGGCTTGAAGGTACGTATATAGTCAAGGTTAATATCTACTGAGTTCGACAAATCCTTGCTATCAACATTTCTGAATGTCGTAGCGTTTAATACATTGTTTGTATAAAGGCTGGTGGTGTAATCTTGTGTTCTGATAAAATTACGGGTACCAAAGTTAATACCTGCGGTTAACGACTGGTTTTTAGAAATGTCGTAGTCAAAACCCAGATTATAGCGGCCAAATAAACCGTTATCAAAAGCATCGGCGGTTTGTTTGGTTAGGGCTGTGTTGCCATTCAGAATTGTACTTTGGTCGAGCGAAGTAGCGGCTCTGTTATAGAACGCACGGCCACCGCCACCCATCGAAACACCTAATTTGCCTTTACGGAAACTACCATTTAAACCCAAGTTAGAGCCACGCACACCCACGCCTGCATCCAAGTTCAGCGTTAAGCCCTGAATCGTGCTTTTCTTGGTAATAATGTTGATAATACCGCCCGAACCTTCTGCATCATATTTTGCCGATGGCGACGTAATTACCTCTACCGATTTAATCAGGTCTGAGGGAATCATTTTGAGTGCATCGGCAATACTGCTGGCAATAATGGTTGAGGGTTTGTTATTAATTAAAACCTTGATGTTCGACGTTCCTCTCAGCGACACATTTCCATCTAAATCAACCGTTAATAACGGTACTTTACGTAAAACATCGGCGGCATCACCACCTTTTGAGGTAATATCTTTTTCGGCGTTATAAACCAGACGGTCAACTTTTTCTTCAATCATTGATTTTTCGGCTGTTACAGTTACTTCATCCAGTTGTTTTACACTTGCCGATAACTTAATTACACCTAAATCAATGTCTTTTCCTTTTTCAACTTTAATATTATCAATTACCTTATCGGCAAAGCCAATAAACGTTATCACCATTTTGTATTCTCCGGCAGCTACTCTCGACAAAGTGAATTTACCTTTTTCGTCGGCCATGGCTCCGTCTACTACTTTGTTGGTTGCTTTGCTATAAAGGGCAATGTTGGCAAACTCTACGGCCGTGGTTATCGACTCATCAATGACAAAACCTGTAATTTTTGAGTTGCCTTTAGGGGCGTTACCGTCAAGGTTTAGTGTAGGTGTTTGTTGTTGGTTGCCTCTGTCTCGGCCGTTACCGTCTCCACCCCTCGGAGGGCCTCCCATACCACCCGGAAACTGCGCAAATGCAAAAACATTAGCAAAGGTGACTAAACTTAGAATAGTGATAAATTTTTTCATTGTATAATTTTTTATATTTTGTTTTCTCATTGCTTTGTTTATTTAACGACACAAAATAAACACGGCTTTTTTGTACATTTTCAGAGAATAGATGAAAACTGCAAGAGTGAAGATGAAAAAGAAAAGGACGCTTATATAGGCTAAAAAAAGCCTGAAATTCACCCCAAAAGGTATTTTGATTGCTTTTTTCGGATTTTTGTCGTCAGACTTGAACCGTTGGTCTGTTTGATGCTAATTGAATTATTTTAATATTATAGATTTGTTTGTGCTTCTTGCCATCACACCTGTTGTAATTTTTAAAGTGCTACATTAGAAAAATACAAAAAAACATGAAAATAATTTAAAGTTTAATGACTATACTAAACAGAAAAATATCTTTTGAGTTCCTCTTTCGTTTGCTGTTTCACATAATATTCTGGGGCATCTGGACTGTGCTGCCAATTATTAATGCGTACATAAACGACACAGAGTATGACAGATGGTATTTACAAAATATTGTTCCTTTATCATTAACGCACTTACCTCAGTTCTTTATCAACACAATGGTGCTGATACCTTTCTTTCTCCGACAGAAAGGTATGGGGTCTTATGTGGTTTCTGTTATTGTACTCAGTTTTGCCTTTATGCTTATTCAGTATGTGTTAAAACTGATGATCTGGGACGAAGGAACCATGATGCACGGCAAACCAATCGAAATCAAGTTTTTTGATAAAAGTATGTTTGCGGTTTTCTTTGTAAGTGCGGCCAGCACAGTATATGGCTTGATTAATTTCATGGCCGACCAAGAAAAAACCAAACAGGAAGAAAAACAGGAGAAATTACAGGCCGAATTATCGTTTCTTCGCTCACAAATAAGCCCGCACTTTATTTTCAATGTCTTGAATAGCATTGTTTACCTGATTCGTACAAAATCAAATGCTGCCGAACCTGTTACTATTCAACTCTCGGAACTGATGCGATATATGTTATACGAGGCCGACGATGTGCAGGTATCGCTCGACAAAGAAATAAATTACCTTACCAATTATATTCAGTTGCAGCGGGTGCGGTTTGAGGAAGACGTTGAGATAAACCTGAGGGTAGAAGGTAACATAGGGTCGCAGATAATTGAACCAATGCTGCTGATTCCGTTTGTTGAAAACGCCTTTAAACATGGTGTCGGCATGATTGACTCGCCTATTATTGATGTGCTGGTAAGGTGCGACGAAAAAGAACTCTACTACGAAGTAAGAAATAAAATTACTCCTGAACTACCCGAAGATAAAGACAGTAGCTCTGGAATCGGGCTTAAGAATGTGAAACGGAGGCTGGAATTACTATATGCTGATAAGCACAAGTTAGAAATTAAAAAAGAGGATAATTGGTTTATTATTTCTCTGTTTTTACAATTAAAAACGATTGGCTTATGACACTGAAATGTATTGCCGTTGATGACGAAAGTATGGGTAGAAAATTGCTGGAAGAAAACATCCGGCAAATCCCCTTTTTAGAGTTGGTACGTACCTGTAAAAACCCTTTTGAGGCAATGCAGGTGTTGCAAGAAGAAAAAGTCGACCTGATGTTTCTGGATATTCAGATGCCGGGTATGCTTGGAACCAAGTTTTTGCAAAGCCTGCGCGAAAAACCAATGGTGATTTTCGTAACCGCGTATGCCAATTATGCCGTAGAAAGCTATGACCTCGATGTAGTAGACTACCTCATGAAACCCGTAAGCCTCGAGCGTTTTACCAAAGCAGCTTACAAAGCCCTAGAACTACACCAGAAAAACACCACCGCAAGCAATGTGGCAGGTGGCCACCCCAGTACTGAACCCACAGCCAAAGCCGAAGAATTTCCTGAGTTTTTCTTCATTAACGTTGAGTATTCGCTAGTAAAAATAACAATCAAAGAAATTACACACATAGAGGGGCTGAAAGACTACATAAAAATATTTTTAACTACGCAGGCCAAACCGGTTCTTACGAAGTCGACCATGAAGGCTATCGAAGAAAAACTACCCCCCAGACACTTTATGCGTGTGCATAAATCATTTATAGTGAATCTGGACAAAATAGAGTCAATAAGAGGGCAGCGTATTAAAATAGGGGCGCATGATATTCCGGTAAGTGAATCAACTATCGACGACTTATTGAAAGCATTGAATTATTCAAAATAAATCCGTTTATCTATTACCTAATTGTTTACTATGATGAAATACAAAAAGTTTACAAGTCTCTTTGTAACAGGGCTTTTCGTTGCCATTCAGAGCCTTGCCCAAGCTCCAGAAGAAAACCGTTTTACGAAGGTTGTGTTAGCCGAAAAGCTCGACGAACCCATGGAAATGGCATTGCTTAAAGATGGGCGCGTGCTATTTATTGAAAGAAAAGGGGCATTAAAGCAGTATAACCCTACTACTAAAGAAGTGAAAACGCTGGCTACGATTCCGGTTAATACCAAATACACTAACAGGCAAGGCGTAAAACGTGAAGCAGAAGAAGGTTTAATGGGCTTGATACAAGACCCGAACTTTGAGCAGAATCATTGGATATATATGTACTATGCCGACCCCGAGGTGGCTAAACACGTATTGGCCCGTTGGGAGTTAAAAGGCGAAGAACTGGTGGAAGCATCGAAGAAAATTATTCTGGAAGTTGGCACTCAACGCGAAGAATGTTGCCACACAGGAGGCGGAATGGTGTTTGATAAATCAGGAAACCTGTATTTAACCGTAGGAAACAATACAAGTAACAGTAATTCGGATGGGTATGCACCTATTGACGAACGTGCCGGGCAAAGCACATGGGACGACCAACGCGGAGCCGCCAATACAAACGACCTTCGTGGTAAAATCTTACGAATAAAACCCGAAGCCAACGGAACATATTCTATTCCGAAGGGTAATTTATTTCCTGTCGGAACCCCGAACGCACGCCCAGAGATTTACACAATGGGCCACAGAAACCCGTGGAGACCTAGCATTGACAGCAAAACAGGTTATTTGTATTGGGGAGAAGTAGGGCCAGATGCCTCGAAAGATTCGGAACGTGGCCCACGTGGATATGATGAGTTTAATCAGGCCAAAGGCCCGGGCTTTTTTGGTTGGCCTTATTTCATAGGCGACAATAAATCTTATACCGACTGGGATTTTGAAACCAATAAGTCGAAAGGCGTGAAATTTGACCCTGCCAAGCCAATCAACGACTCGCCCAATAATACAGGTTTAAAAGAATTACCTCCTGCGCAAAAAGCCTTTATCTGGTATCCGTATGCTATTTCTGAAGAGTTCCCGCTGGTAGGAAGCTCAGGCCGTAGTGCAACAGGTGGGCCGGTGTATCACCGTTCTGATTTTCCACAAGCCAAGCGTGCATTCCCAGACTACTATGAAGGCAAATGGCTTATTGTAGAATTTATGCGTGGCTGGATTATGAGCGTAACAATGGACGAAAACGGCAACTATAAATCGATGGAACGGTTTATGCCTAACACCGATTTTGGCAGTGCAATTGATATTGATTTTGCTCCAGACGGAGACTTATATGTGCTTGAATATGGTACAGCATGGTTTAAAGGAAACGATAACGCCCGTTTGGTAAAAGTTGAATACAATGCAGGTAACCGCAAACCAGACGTACAAATTGCGGCTGATAAAATAGGCGGAGCTATTCCGTTAAAAGTGAGCCTTTCGGCAGAAGGAACTACCGATGCCGACGGAGATGCACTTAGCTATGAATGGAAAGTGAGCAACAAAACAGCAGGTACCAGAACCTTTAAAACGGCGAATCCGACGGTTGATTTTACCAAAGCAGGCGTTTATAAAGCTACCCTGACGGTAACCGATGCCAAAGGTGCTAAAAACAGTAAATCGTTAGATATTAAAGTGGGTAATGAGCCACCAGCAGTTGAGTTCGACATCGTAAAGGGTAACAAAACATTTTATTTCCCTGAAAAACCTATCGAGTACGAAGTAAAAGTGCAAGATAAAGAAGATGGTAGCCTGACCAGTGGAAAAATAAAACCAGAGCAAGTAGCCGTAAGCATTGATTATATGCCTATCGGATATGATAAAATTGAGGTGTCGCAGAACCATAGAGGGGCCGATGCCGCCGCTTTTGCCTCAACAGGGCAACGCCTTATTGCAGCCAACGATTGCAAGGCTTGCCACGTGATTGATAAAAAATCGGTAGGACCAAGCTATCAGGATATTGCCAATAAATACAGAGGCAATGCTGCTATTGTTGACCAGCTAGCCAAGAAGGTAATTAGCGGAGGTATGGGCGTTTGGGGAGAACACGCCATGAGTGCGCACCCACAATTGTCGCAGAGCGATGCCACTTCAATGGTAGAGTATATTTTAAGCATTGGTGAGAAAAAAGAAGTGAAAACTTTCCCGACAAAAGGAAGCTATACAACGAATATTCCTGCCGGACAAAAAGAAAATGGCTCTTTCGTACTAAGAGCAGCGTATAAAGACAGAGGCACCAAACTCATGCCGGCGTTGTCGTCAGAGCAGGTTATTGTGTTAAGGCACCCATTCCTTGACCCTGAACTGGCCAATAAAGCCAAAGGTACACAGAAGGTAATGACACCGTCGAAATCGTTCTTCATGGTGGGTTCTGATTCTTACATTGCTTATGACAAAATAGACCTTACCAATATAGAGCAAATAGAGTTTTATGTGCAAGCCACCACCCGCGTAGGGGCTGCCGGAGGTGTAATAGAAATACACCTTGATTCTCCGACAGGAACCCTTATCGGGAAAACCGACATGATAGAGGTAAAAGAACCGGCTCCTTTCCGCGCGCCGGCAGCTACGCCACCTGCCAATAATGCTAACGCAGGCACACAGCCTAAACCAGCCACAGCGCCAGCCATGCCAGACATGAACGCCATGATGAGACGCGGCGCCACCAAAGCCGCAGTAAATATTTCTTCAAGCGGTGCGCATGATATTTATTTTGTGTTTAAGAACGATAAAGCGATTCCGACGCAAATATTAATGCAGGTAATAGGAATAGAGTTTAAAAGTAGTGCTAAATTGTAAACCGTTATTTTCACTATTTAACCTTAAATTTCTATGAAAATTAAACAATACCAGAAAATCAGTGCTACGCTGATTTTCTTCTTTATAACATTGGTTACGTCTGCGCAAAAACTGGCCTCTGGCCCGCAGGTGCTTACGTTTCATTCCGATGTAGATGATACCGAACAGCCTTATGGGCTTTATTTACCAAAAAACTACAACCCAAAGAAAAAGTATCCGTTTGTGGTAATGCTTCATGGGGCGGGGTCAAACCATCGGTTGGCGTTAAGGCGTGTTTTTGGCAAAAGTAATGCAGAGGGGGAGTCAGACGTAGAAGCAAGCCGGTATTTTCCTGAGTGGAAAGATGTTGATTACATTGTGGTTTCTTCTTTTGCACGTGGAACTATGGGGTATCAGGGTGTAGCTGAAAAGGATGTGATGGACATGATAGCCGATGCAAAAAAACGCTTTTCGATTGATGAAAACCGGATGTATCTGACGGGCTTGTCGATGGGTGGTGGCGGAACCATGTGGGTTGGCCTTAGCTACCCCGATATGTGGGCCGCTATTGCGCCGGTGTGTCCGGCTCCTCCTGCCGGAACCCTCGAGCTTGTTCCTAATGCCTTGAATTTTCCGGTTTATTTCTTTCAGGGAGATGCCGACCCCGCTGTAAAAGTAGACTCGACCCGTAAATGGGTGCAACGCCTGAAAGATGCAGGCACAAAGGTAGAGTATACGGAGTATCCGGGTGTGAAGCACAACAGTTGGGAGAATGCCTACAAAGACGAGTTTATTTTTGACTGGTTTGCCAGATTTCAACGTAATCCTTACCCTGAGCGTGTGCGCTTTGCCACAAGCCAGTATAAACATAACAAATCATACTGGGTAACACTTGATGATTTTACGCCGGGTACTACTGCACTAATAGATGCCAAATTTACAGCCGGAAACAGTATCGAAATTTCAACACAGGGTTTAAAAGCCTTCTCGCTCAACCTGCAAGGGCATCGTGGGTTTAAGGCGAAAAAGCCGCTGACGCTTGTAATTAACGGGCAAACCATTAACGTAAATACTGACGGGGTTTTGACTTTGACCGAAAGTGGCAACGCGTGGGCTGTTAATGCTTTGAATACCTTGACATCGGCCAAGAAAAAAGGAGCCGAAGGCCCTATGACCGAAGCCATTGCCGACCGCCATATATATGTATATGGTACAGGCGGAAGCCCATCGGTTGACGAACTGAACAAACGCCGTGCTGAAGCACAAAAAGCAATGGATTGGTCGGTATACAGAGGCGATTTTCTGGGTCGGGTAATGGTGTTTCCTCGTTTGTTGAGCGACAAAGAGGTGCGCCCGAGCGACATCGAAAGTTCAAACCTGATTCTGTTTGGTACAAAAGAAACCAATAGCCTGATTGAGAAATTCAGCGATAAACTTCCGATGCAACTGAAAGCCTCGGCTACTGACTACGGGCTGGCGTATGTGTTTCCGGTAGGAGGGCATTATGTATTGGTTAACTCTGGCTTGCCATGGTGGACCACCGTAGCCGAAAACTCGCCTATGAGCCGTCAGGCATCGCCTGCACCTATGAATGTGTTAGGTCGTTTTCAGGATTTTGTGCTTTTCAAAGGTACAATTAACACCGTTGTTTCGGGTGGCAGATTTAACAATGACTGGACACTTCCTGCAAAAGAGGCCGACAAACTGAAAGCCGCGGGTGTAGTAGAGTTTAAATAAACAAATCAATATGAATTCCTGTGCGTGCTTTGTTCTTAAAATAATTTTTAAGAGCAAAGCACGTTTTATTTGCATTAGCTCAATTTTTTGGCTCCATATTTGACTTATTTGGAGAAAATCTTGTAGCTTTGCAACCCTAAATGAGAAAAAACTCTTACATATCACGTTCTTTTGGACTTTTAATGTTCATTATGGTGATTTTGACGAGTGTGTTGGGTAAGCAGGTTTACCACAAGCAGTCGGACGAATCGGCTATGGCTACTAAAAAAGCCGAACATAAAAAGGCCACAGATAAGGACTCGCCTAAAGAACAGACGGTTGTCAGGAGTGTCTCTTTAGAGGTCGTAGTGCCAAGTTATGCTTTTGATTTCGGGCATTATGCCATTCTTGTACCAGTTCCGCAAATTATCTATGTAATTGTTGAAACCTCGGTTAAAACATTTACAAAACCCCTATACAGGCTTTCGTATTTTGATAAACTATACGAGCACCACATTGCGCCTAACGCCCCATAGTTTTTTGCCCTTTCAAGGGCCCTTCTCTGCTTTATACGCATGAAACCTTCATGATTTAATTCATCAATTAATACATTTTATTTTTTAAACATTACCTATAATGAACAATAAAGGTGGAGTTATAGCACTTTTGATTGCCTTCTCGACAATTAGTGCTTACTTTTTATTAAGAACCTGGAAAATCAACGACATCAGAAAAGATGCCGAGGCTTTTGCCACAGATAAATCAGGAAAAATAAATTATACTAAAAAACAGGAATACCTCGATTCTCTCTGGAAACAACCGGTTTTTCTGGGTACTACAACCGAAGACCTTACAAAACAGGAATTAGGTTTGGGTCTTGACCTTCAAGGGGGTATGAGTGTGATTCTTGAAGTATCACCTGCCGAAATCGTGCGCTCACTGGCTTCTGGCTCAAGAGACCCTAAAGTGGCAACCGCTATCGAAAACGCTCAGAAAAGAGCTCAGACAACCAGTACAAACTTTGTTGAGTTGTTTGCAGATGAATATAAAAAACTGGCTCCTGACACAAAATTAGCTAAGGTTTTCTCGAATAGCTCAAACCGCGGTACATTAAGCCTTGAGTCGTCAGACAGTCAGGTTATTAACTATATCAAAAAAGAAGTTGATGGTGCCTTTGACCGTGCGTTCAGAATTATTCAGACCCGTGTGGATAAATTCGGGGTTTCTAACCCTAACTTACAAAGGTTATCAAATACAAACCGTATTCAGGTTGAGCTACCGGGTGTTGATAATCCTGACCGTGTGCGTAAGTTATTGTCAGGTTCGGCAAAACTTGAGTTCTGCGAAGTATACAGTATGCAAGAACTAACTCCGGCATTTGATGCTTTGTCGGGCATTTTATTGCAAATGGACATTGAAGCAAAAGCAAAACAGGAAACTGCCAGTAAAACCGCCCCAGCTACTGCTGCCGCTGCTAAAGATACTACCAAAAGCAGCCTTACGGCACAGCTTGCAGGTAATAGCAAGAAAGATTCAACCAAAAAAGATTCAGCCGCTATTGCTCAACGCCAGAATAATATTTTCAGTAACCTTTTCATCGGAACAGGTTTTGGTGTAGCGGTTCGTACAAAAGATGTAAGCCGTGTAAAAGAAATCATGGACCGCTCTGATGTACGTTCTTTGTTCCCTGCTGATGCCAGTATGGTATTTAATATTAAGCCTCGTGCAAACGGAACAAATGTGAATGAGGAAATTGTGGACATCTATTTCGTGAAAAATCTGGGCAAAGCTCCGTTAGAAGGAGATGTGGTAACAAACGCTACTCAGGATTATGAAGAAGGAAAACCTGCCGTAGAAATGCAGATGAACGCAGAAGGTGCCAGAAAATGGAAAGCATTGACAGGGGCAAACATTGGCCGTTCGATAGCCATCATCCTTGATGGATATGTATATTCGGCTCCGAACGTAAACGGCGAAATTCCGGGTGGTCGTTCAAGCATTTCTGGTTCATTTACAGTTGAAGAGGCACAAGACCTTGCCAGCGTATTAAAAGCCGGTAAATTGCCAGCACCAACAAACATTATCTCGGAAGATATTGTAGGGGCAACCGTAGGTTCTGAAGCAGCAAGTGCGGGTATTATCTCATCAATTATTGGTTTGATTATCGTATTAGGCTTTGTATTAATTTATTATAATAAAGCGGGTCTAATTGCCGATATTGCCCTTTTGGTTAACTTGTTCTTGTTATTAGGAGTAATGGCATCGTTTGGTGCAACACTTACCTTACCGGGTATTGCGGGTATGGTATTATCAGTAGGGGTGTCGGTCGATGCAAACGTATTGATTTACGAGCGTATTAAAGAAGAACTGGCACTTGGCAAAACATTTAAAGATGCCGTAAGAGATGGTTTTAAAAATGCGATGTCGTCAATTATTGACTCAAACGTTACTACAATTATCACAGGGGCAGTATTATTTGCTTTTGGTACAGGCTTGATTCTTGGTTTTGCTACTACACTCTTGATTGGTATCTTTACCTCGTTATTCTCGGCTATTTTTGTTTCAAGATTATTCTTCGAACATTACATTGCAAAAGGTAAGTCGATTTCATTTGTAACAAAATGGTCAGAAAAACTATTCAAAGATTCGCAGTTCGATTTCGTTTCTAAACGTAAATTATACTATACCATTTCAAGTGCTATTATTATTGCGGGTATAATTTCAATCTTTATTAAAGGTTTTGGTTTAGGGGTTGATTTTAAAGGTGGCCGTACGTATGTAGCTAAATTCTCAAAAAATGTTGATACTGACCCTATCAAAGAGGCGTTACAGAATAATGCGTTTGAAGGACAATATACGGAGGTAAAAACTTTCGGAGGTTTTGATCAGGTGAAAATCACAACACCATACAAAATCGACAACACCAATACCGATGTAGAAAAACAAATCCAGAGCACAGTAAATAAAGTAATTGCTAGCATAGATGGTAACTCTGGAAAAGTAGTTAGCTCATCAAAAGTAGGGCCAACCATCGCAAACGATGCTATCTGGGGTGCTATAAAAGCAGTTTTATTATCAATTGCGTTGGTATTTGCTTATATCTATATCCGATTCAGACGTTTGGCGTTTGGTTATGGCGCCTTAGTGGCCTTGTTCCACGACGTCCTTATTATCTTGGGTATTTTCTCAATCCTGAACGGATTCCTTCCTTTCTCGCTTGACGTTGACCAAGCCTTTGTGGGTGCGGTGTTAACAATTATGGGTTATTCAATGAACGACACCGTGGTTGTATTTGACCGTGTGCGTGAATACCTGACAGAGAAACGCGGTATAAAAGAAGATATCCCGACAGTTATCAACAACGCCTTGAATAGTACCCTGAGTAGAACAGCCGTAACAGGTTTCTCGACCTTGCTTGTACTTTTGGTATTGTTGATTTTTGGTGGTGAAACCATCAGAGGTTTCGTGTTTGCTATGTTTATCGGGGTAATTGTAGGTACTTACTCTTCGTTGTTCGTTGCTACGCCTATCGTAGTTGATGGTATGCAACGTGACCTTAAAAAAGAAGAAGAAAAATTTGCCGCCGCCGTACCAGTAGCAACTGAACCTAAAAAAGGTAAGAAAGCGTAATTTATAACAAAAGTTCAACTAAAAGCCCTGACTTGCAAAGGTCAGGGCTTTTGATTTATAGAGCCTCTTCGGTGGATTCAGCTATTTCAACAAGCTGGTTAATCTGGCTGATTATCTTCGTAGTAGGTTTTACTTTCATTTTCTGGGCCGTTACCTGATACCCCGTTAGCAGGAGCTTAATATCGGGGAACCTTGTTTCAAGTTTGGTTACGTATTCCTGAACCTCATGGTGCGATGGCGTTGAGATAATAGCCGCAAAAATATAGTCAGGCTTTTGTGACTCACAAACAAAAACCAGTTCTTCAAAAGGCAGCGTTTGCCCCAAGTAAATAACCTTATGATTACGCGCCCTTAAAATATAATTGGCAAAGAGCAACGAAAGCTCGTGTAGTTCGCCTTCTGGTAAAAACAATACGAATTTCTTCGAGTAGGGTTTGGCCCTTACCACCTGCCCGTCAATGGCAACAATTAGCTTCTGCCGAATCAGGTTAGAAATAAAGTGTTCTTGCGCTGGGCCAATAGAGCCTGTTACCCACAAAATACCAATTCGGCTTAAAAACGGGTAAATAATATTTACCATCATATCTTCAAGGCCAAATTGCAGGATATTAGTCGACACAATTTTCTCAAACCTTTCTTCGTCAAGGTCAATCATCGCAATCGTGAGGGCATGAATCTGGTCAGGATAACTCAGTTTTCTTTCCGAAACGCTCATCACTTCTTTTGATAGCTTTTCGGCTGATAATTTTGCTATTTCAGAAATCTTGTACTCATGTTCTTTCAGAAGAGCAATATTCAGAATTAACTTGAGGTCCTGATCGTCATAGATACGTATATTAGTATCTGTTCTTTTGGGCGTAATAATATTATAACGCTGCTCCCAGATTCGGAGAGTATGAGCTTTAATGCCCGATAATTGCTCTAAGTCTTTTATGGAGTAGTTACTCATTATAATTTAGGTTTCGTGCTTTATGAATTGGCAGTTAAAATAAATTTAAAATGTTGTTTATTGCTATGATATAACTCATAAAACCGAAAAGATGTTTTGAAAATTAATCTGCTTATGAGATAAGATTGAAAGATAATAAATAAAATTGAGTATTTTTGTGCCCTGATTTGGAAACAGTGAAGAAAAACTGTTTTTTATTTATACTTTTTTAAACAATAATATGACTACCGAACAATTGAAGGAGTTAAAAGCCAGAGTAGCGGCTTTAAGGGGGTATCTTTGACTACGATAGTAAGAAAGAACATTTAGATGACCTCGAAAACCAAACCGCACAGCCAGAGTTCTGGACTGACGCCGAAAAAGCTGAAAACGTAATGAAACAGGTTCGTGCCTTAAAAGGCTGGACCGTAGGCTACGAAAAAGCTGAAAGTGCTTTGGGTGACCTTGAAACCCTTTTTGAGTTTTATACGCTCGGCGAAGCAACCGAAGAAGAAGTAGACGAAGAAGGAAAAAAATTTGATGAAATACTGCAAGAACTTGAACTGAAAAAGATGCTTTCTAACGAAGAAGACCAGTTCAGTGCAGTACTTGAAATAAATGCAGGCGCAGGTGGTACCGAAAGCCAAGACTGGACGAGTATGCTCATGCGGATGTATATGATGTGGGCTAATAAGAAAGGCTACAAAGTATCTGAGCTTGATTATCAGGATGGCGACACCGCGGGGGTTAAATCTGTTTCTTTACAGATTGAAGGCCCAATGGCGTATGGTTTCCTGAAGTCTGAAAACGGTGTACACCGTTTGGTGCGGGTGTCTCCTTTCGATTCAAATGCGCGCCGTCATACCTCTTTTGCTTCTGTGTATGCGTATCCGCTGGTAGATGATTCGATTCAGATTGAAATAAAAGACGCAGACATCGAGATTCAGACCTCGCGCTCTGGTGGAGCCGGTGGGCAGAACGTCAACAAGGTAGAAACCAAAGTGCAGTTAACTCACAAACCTACGGGTATTGTTATTACCTGCCAGATAGAACGTAGCCAGCACGCCAACCGTGAGCGGGCCTTACAAATGCTTAAATCGAAGTTATACCAACTCGAAGTTGAAAAACGTAATGCCGCCAAAGCTGAAACCGAAGCCGGAAAAATGAAGATAGAGTGGGGGTCGCAGATTCGTAGCTATGTGCTCGACGACCGCCGCGTAAAAGACCATCGTACCAACATTCAGACCTCGAACACCGAAGCTGTATTGAATGGCGAAATTGATGAGTTTATCAAAGGGTATCTGATGGCAAGTTAAAATACAGGCACTTGTTACAACAAAGCCCCATAAGTTTAACTTGTGGGGCTTTGTTATGGTATAAGGTCAGTAAAAATCAATCGAATTTATGAGTAGAGTAGTACTCGGCATCTTTTTTACCTTTATTAAGTGAGTAAATCAGAATACCAATGCCCAGAAGTACGGCAGGGATACTCAGAATTTGCCCCATATTCAAGGCCATATTGTCTTCAAAGGCTTCTTGGTTTTCTTTCAGAAACTCATAGAAGAAACGCAAGGTAAATACCCAAATCAGGAAGATACCTAGCAACAGGCCATGCGGGGTTTTAGCTTTATATTTATTCCAGATTAAGTATAACAAGGCACAAAGAATAAAGCACGAAAGAGATTCGTACAACTGTGCCGGATGCCTTGTAAATGCCTCGGGTGTCATTTTAAGTGAGCCATCGGTATTCAAGCTAAAAGTATTAAACCTGAATGCCCATGGTACATTGCTTTCTTTGCCTAAAATTTCATGGTTCATCAAATTCCCTAAACGAATAAAAGCACCACCTAAAGCTACGGTTATAACAATTCTATCGGTAACCCATAAAAAAGGCTGGTCTTTATGCCTGCGTCCATAAATAAGCAGGGCTGTCAGAATACCAATAGTTGCACCGTGGCTGGCTAAGCCATTATAGGGTGGTACAATCATATCAATAAAAAATTTAGCAGGGTCTTTTTGCAGGCTCTCAAACTCATAAAAGAAATAATGCCCGAAACGCGCACCAATTACGGTGGCTATTATCATCACAAATAAAAGTGCATCAAGGTCTTTTTCTGGTTTGCCTTCTTTCTTGAAAATATGTGACATAATCTGATAGCCTATCAGGAAGCCTGAGGCAAACAGTAGTCCATACCAACGTAATTCGAAGCTACCTAGTTTAGCAATGATTGGGTTGACATTCCAGGGAATTTCTAAAAATATCATGTTGTAGGGGTTTGATTTTTTCTCAAAATTATAAGTTTTCTCTGAGAGATAAACGTAAAAGTTTTAAAGTCCTGTTAAGTTTCTATATAAAACCTTTTGTCTGGCTTATATAAACAATGTTTTTGGGCATAAAATAGGTTCAATTCGCCAAATTAAAATGCCATTAGAACCTACGTTTTCGGATTAGATGAAAGAAAAACCGAAACTTCTTTCGACCAGAGGACATAATAAATGAATTTTATTATAAACTTTGTAAGAATGTTTTATTGACTCCCCCCAATCCTATGAAAACTTTGCTATTCTCACTCTTTTGTATGTCTTTTTGCTTGGCCCAAACTCCTAACTTTGTGGCCCAGACTATTGATAATCAGGTAAGTATTGGCTATGGGCTGGCTATCGGAGATGTTGATGGTGATAAAAAACCGGATATTATCATGGCCGACCAGAAACAGTTTGTCTGGTATAGAAACGGAGATTGGAAACGTTTTGTACTCATCGAAAATCTGACTGACAGAGATAACGTTTGTATTGCTGCCCGTGATATTGATGGTGACGGTAAGGTGGAAATAGCAGTAGGTGCAAACTGGAATCCGGGCGAAACAAATGATTTGAGCAAGTCTGGCTCGGTGCATTACCTGATTCGTCCGAATAACCCTACTGATAAATGGGAGGCCGTCGAATTACCGCATGAAGTTACCATCCACCGCATGAAATGGGTAAAAACTAAAAACAAATATCAATTGGTAGTTGTACCTTTGCATGGCTTGGGCAATAAAAATGGTGAAGGGGTCGGCGTGAAAATCTGGGCGTATGAGCCGCCTAAGGATGTTAAAGCGGCATGGAAACGTACTTTGATTGACTCAACTATGCACCTGACCCATAATTTTGAGGTAAAGGAGGATAAAAACAGTACTTACTTGACCATTGGTGGCAAAGAAGGGCTGCGGACTTTTCAGTATAAGGATAAATGGGAGAAAGCAGGGCCTGAAATCACGGATATGCCGATTGGAGAACTAAAATATGCCTTGACAAATAAAAAGGGTTACTTTGCAACCGTACAGCCCATGCACGGAAATAAACTGGTGGTAGTAGGAGCGGAGATGCCGCCCGTGGTACTCACAGATAACCTGAATCAGGGTCATGCCTTGCTCATGGCCGATTTCTTGCAACAAGGAACACCCCAGATACTGGTGGGCTGGCGCGAACCTAATCAGGATAAAAAAGTGGGTATTAAAATGTTTGTTCCTAATAAAAGTTTGTCGAACTGGGTTGCTCACGTAATCGATGACAACAAAATGGCTTGTGAGGATATGCAAATGGCTGACCTTGATGGCGATGGTAAACTGGATGTGGTTGCATCGGGTAGGGCAACTAAAAATCTGGTTATTTACTGGAATCGATAAAACGTATCACGGTTTGGTAAACCGTAGAGCCGAAAATGTTGCGAAGGGTCGATAACTATAAGTTATCAGAGAACCGATAAAGTTTATAAATATTTAAAATACAGCTTACGTAAAGCAAAATTATTAAGGAAAAATATGTCATTGGGTTTAGAAAAACTGGCAACCGAATCAACATCACATTACGATAACCTCGAAAATATGTCGGTGCGCCAATTATTGGAAAACATTAATAACGAAGATAAAACTGTGCCATACGCGGTTGAAAAGTGTATTCCGCAGATAGAAGCCCTCGTGAGCCAGATTGTACCACGCATGAAAGCCGGAGGCCGTATATTTTACATAGGAGCTGGCACAAGTGGCCGTCTGGGTATTGTTGATGCCTCCGAATGCCCGCCTACTTTTGGCGTACCTCATGGCATGGTAGTAGGTATTATGGCCGGAGGAGATAAAGCCATCAGGAAAGCTGTAGAAAACGCCGAAGATGACACAGAGCAAGCATGGAAAGACTTGGCAGAATACGAAATAAATGAACTCGATACACTTATTGGTATTGCGGCTTCTGGTCGTACACCTTACGTGGTTGGTGGCTTGAAAGAAGCCCGTAAAAACGGCATTCTTACTGGTTGTATCGTGTGTAATGCGGGTAGTGCCGTAGCCGCAGAAGCCGAGTATCCGATTGAGGCCGTTGTTGGGCCTGAGTTTGTAACAGGTAGTACTCGTATGAAAGCCGGAACGGCTCAAAAACTGGTGCTTAATATGGTTTCTACGTCTGTCATGATTCAATTAGGCCGTGTGCGAGGCAATAAAATGGTAGATATGCAGCTAAGTAACCTAAAACTGATAGAAAGAGGTACACGCATGATAATGAACGAACTGCAAATACCGCATGAAGAAGCGCATACGTTGTTGCTTCAATATGGCAGTGTACGTAATGCAATAGATAATTATCAGGTAACTAAGTAATACTGTTTTTTATTCAGGATAACAGGCAAAATTATTCATTCAATGTGGGATTGGTTCTCAACAGATTGGCTCTCATGGCAAACCCTGCGGTCGTTCGTATGGGCTGATAAAATATACCTGTACGGTATTGCCGGCATCCCCTTTTTATTTCTGCTTCGCTGGTTATTTTATAACCGTGGGCAGCAAAAACTGGGTTTGTCGCTCAGTGGTCCACAGCTTAAAACCCGCTGGGTGAGTTACCTGCGGTTTCTGCCGCCGCTTTTCTTTATATTAGGTATTGCGTTCATTCTTATTTCAATGGCACGCCCGCAACGCGTCCGCGAAAGCAAAGAGCAGTTTTCAGAGGGTATCGACATCATGCTTGCGATGGATATTTCTGACTCCATGCTCGAAAAAGACCTGAACCCTAACCGCCTTGACGCCGCTAAAAATGTAGCGCGCGAGTTCATCAAAGGTCGTTTTCAGGACCGTATCGGTCTTGTAATCTTTGCCGGAGAATCGTACTCTATTTGTCCGCTCACGACCGATTACGACCTCCTTAACGAATACCTTAACGACATTAACAGTAATATGATAAAAACCTCGGGTACTGCCATTGGCAGCGCGCTGGCTACCTGTATCAACCGCCTGAGAGACGTACCCGGTAATAGTAAGGTAGCTATTTTGCTTAGCGATGGTGATAACACCGCTGGTAACCTTGACCCTATTACTGCAACCGATTTGGCTAAATCGTTCGGAATAAGAATTTATACTATTCTGGTAGGCCGTGATAGCAAAAATGTAAAAGTCGATGAGTCGTCGCTCCGCGAAATCGCTAAGCAAGGCAACGGGCAGTTTTTCAGAGCTACCGATAACCAGACATTAAAAAACATTTTCGGACAGATTAACCGCTTAGAAAAAGTAAAAATCAAAGATAATATTTACCGCGACGTTGAAGATTTCTATTATATCTATCTCAACTGGGCTATTGTGTTCCTGCTGACTGCCTTCTTTTTTAAAAATACTTTTGTTGGCAATATTCTGGAAGATTAACTTTTATGTGCTGCCTTTAAAATGAATCCAGATACGTTTGTCTTAGTTTTGTTAAACCTGTAAAACCCTCAGACTATGAAAAAACTAGCTACAATTCTTGTCCTGATTGTGTTGGTCAGTTCATTTACTCAAAAAGAACTCACATGGATTGCCATCGGAGATTCTATTACCTACCTGAACGACCACCAGAAAGAAACCGATAACCGTATCACGAAAGGATACATGACACTGGTAACAGAAAAACTTCCTCATATTAAGTATGTAAATCAAGGGCATAACGGCTGGACCTCCGGCGGCATTGCTAATGCTATTGATAAATTGGGCTTAACAAAGGCAGATATCTACTCAATTTTTTTGGGTACAAACGACTGGTGGGGCGGTCGGCCGCTGGGGCAACTCACCGACTATAAGAATAACACAGGCAATAACACGGTTTATGGCTCTTTTCGTATTATTATCGACAAGTTGCGTAGCCTTAATCCAGAGGCCCACATTATTCTGATAACACCCATGCAACGCGTCGATTTTGTTTACCTCTTTAATTTCAAAAATAATGCTTATGGGTCTTATAAAGCCAAAAAAGACCAGATGCTCGAAGACTTCGCCTATGCTATTGATTCTATCGGGCGTTATGAAAAGTTTCCAGTGGTAGACCTCTACCATACCAAAGGGCTGGAAATGCACAATCTGGTTAAGTTTAAAAGGCTCAAAAATCCTCAGACAGGTACTTATACCGAATATCCTTTTCCTGACTTTATCAATATTCCATTTAATCCTGAAACCGACGAGTACCCATATCCGCCTGAATCTATTGATAAAACTTACGACGGCCTCCACCCGTCCGACAAAGGATATGAGCTTATTGCCAAACCGCTAATTAAAATCATGAAAAAATACTGATTTAGCCACCTACCTAAACTCATACAGGCTAATGAAAAGTTTTTGAATGATGTTTACAGAAGCTAAACATTTTTATTTGTTAAGTGGCAGTTTCTTTTCAATCAGTAATGTTTTATAACTGGGTTATCAGTGCGGCATTGCTTTTGAATGCTATAAAACTGCCTTAAAATTGCTACCTTTGCGGCATGGCTGAGAAAGAATATCGTTTATAAAAGCACGGCAGAAACTTCTGCGGGTGTGCTGCTGTTATAAATGGTACCTTATCGGGTCATTTTTCATCATAGAAAAATCATATCAGGCTCAGGCACCCAATGAGTTGGGCTGTCTTTCATCTTATAACTGTTTATTATGAAAATAAATATTGGCATTATCGGAGGCGCAGGTTATACGGGCGGAGAACTACTAAGAATTTTATTGAATCATCCTCAGGCAAATATCAGTTTTGTTAATTCAAAAAGTCAGGCAGGTAAACCGGTTTATCATACCCACGGCGATTTGCTCGGAGAAACCGAACTAACCTTTGCCGACGAACAGGATTTCAGTAAGGCTGATGTACTGTTTCTTTGTTCGGGTCATAATGAATCAAAGAAATTTCTGGCGGCTAATGTTATTCCTGAGTCGGTAAAGATTATTGACCTCAGTACCGACTTCCGCGATGAAAGCGAGGGTTTTGTGTATGGCTTGCCAGAATTACAAAGAGAAAAAATAAAAACTGCTAATAAAATTGCTAATCCGGGTTGTTTTGCCACTAGCATTGAACTGGCACTATTACCGCTGGCACAGGCAGGGTTATTAAAAGACGATGTACACGTGAGTGCCATTACGGGTAGCACAGGCGCAGGGCAGTCGCTGTCGGCTACTACGCATTTTAGCTGGCGTAATAATAACATATCAATTTATAAAGCCTTTACGCACCAGCACCTGAAAGAAATTAATCAGAGCCTTCAGGCATTACAGGCCGATTTCGGCAAAGCCATTAATTTTATTCCATATCGGGGTAACTTTACCAGAGGTATCATGGCTAATGTTTATACCAAATTTGATGGCACTATTCAGGAGGCGCAAGAGCTTTACAAGGCTTACTATGCGGCTCATCCGTTTACGCACGTGAGCGAGGCGAGCGAAATAGACCTGAAACAAGTGGTAAATACTAATAAATGTATTTTGCATCTTGAAAAACATGGTGATAACCTCCTGATAAGTAGCGTTATTGATAACCTTACCAAAGGTGCATCGGGGCAGGCCGTACAAAATATGAATCTGATTTTTGGTCTTGACGAAACCACAGGCTTAAAACTAAAACCTGTTGGGTTCTAAAAGCTAAAACAAAAAGGGCGTTTATTCGCCCTTTTTGTTTTAGAATATTTTCATCCATTTATCCTGTTCTTTCATCACGAGTTCTATTACTTCTCTTACGGCACCTTTTCCGCCGTTTTTTTCTGACTGATAAAAAGCTACTTCTTTTATTTCAGCTACGGCATCAGCAGGGCATACCGAAAGCACATTTCGGTGTTTCATAATTTCCCAATCGGGCAAATCATCTCCCATATAAACGGTTTCTTCTGCTACCAGACTGTTATCAATCAAAAACTGGTCGAAAACCGAAAGTTTTTTATCGGTGCTAACACCCAGAAAAATATCTTTTATGCCTAAAGGCGAAAGTCTTTCTCTGACGCTTTCTTCTTTACCGCCCGAGATAATAGCAATTCTATAACCCGAACGCACGGCTTTGCCCATGGCATAGCCATCTTTTACATTAAAAGTTCGGGCTAATTCGCCCCCACGTAAGGCTATCACGGTAGAGTCGGTCAATACGCCGTCGATGTCAAAAATAAAAGTAGTGATTTTACGAAGCTTGGCTTTTAATTTTAGGTCCATGAAAATTTACAATAGTTTAAATCACAATATTCGTTTAAATTCGTTTAATTCATGTCTAAAATTTAAAAAATAAATTCGTGTTCAGGTCTTTCTTACGAAAATTGTACAGGCTGTTATTCAAGAATATTTACGGCAAAATAGCCGTTGCGCTATTGCTGATAATGCTGATACTGAACCTCCTGTTTCCGCTGAAAGTCTCTGTCAGATACTCAACACTTGTTACTGCTGCCGACAACTCGTTGTTACACGCCTTTTTAAGCCCCGACGATAAATGGCGTATGTTTGTAGAACTCCGCGAGATAAGCCCAACACTTCGGAAGGCTATTCTCACGAAAGAAGATAAATATTTCTACTATCATTTTGGGGTTAATCCGGTGGCAGTTGTAAGAGCTTTGTATAACAATATCGTGAAAGGCCGCCGAACCTCCGGCGCAAGTACCATTACTATGCAGGTGGTAAGGCTCTTGTACCCGCACGAGCGCACGTATCTGCACAAGCTCTCAGAAATGGGGCGAGCCATACAACTGGAATTATTTTACTCGAAAGACGAAATTCTACAACTATACCTTAATCTGGTGCCGTATGGCTCAAATATCGAAGGCATCAAATCGGCTTCATATCTGTATTTTCAAAAATCGCCAGACAGGCTTAGCCTTGCCGAAGTAACCACGTTGGCAATTATCCCGAACAGGCCCACCAGCTTGCAATTAGGGGTAAAAAATGCCTTAATTGTACAAGAGCGTAATAAATGGCTAGAAAGATTCAGGAAAGAAAACGCTTTTTCTGGGCAGGTTATTAATGATGCCCTCAGAGAACCTTTGCAGGTAAGCCGCCATGAAGCACCCAAACAAGTGCCGCATCTGGCTATCAGGCTCAAAAAGCAGTTTCCTGATGTGCCTACTATTCGGACAAACATCAGGGTATCGGTACAAGCCAAAGTAAGCCAGTTGGTCGAAAATTACGTGAATCGGCTGCGGGCCATGAATATTCATAATGCGGCGGTTCTGGTTATTAATAACGAGAATATGCAGGTAGAAAGTTATGTTGGCTCGGCCAGTTTTTATGACAAAGCCGATGGCGGGCAGGTTGATGGCATACAGGCGATACGCTCGCCGGGCAGTGCCTTAAAACCAGTGCTTTATGCTACGGCTTTCGATAAAGGCATTATTACGCCTAAAAATATTATTAATGATGTGCCTACCAATTTTAATGGTTTTGAGCCTGAGAACTTCGATAAGAAGTTTAATGGAAAAGTAACGGTTGAGTTCGCACTGGCCAATTCGCTGAATATTCCGGCGGTGAAGGTTGTGCGTGATTTAGGAAAAAAAGAACTCATTGATGTCTTAAAAAAGGCTAATTTCCAGACGGTAAAGAAACAGGAAAAAGACTTGGGTTTATCAATCGTACTAGGGGGGTGTGGTGTAACGCTTGAAGAAATGACACAGCTTTATACTGTTTTTGCCAATAAAGGCGTTTGGAGAAATGCACAGTTCAGAAAAGTAGATGAAAAGGTAGATGGGGCTTCGGTTTTGTCGGAAGAATCGTGTTTTCTGATTACGCAGATTCTCTCCCAGATTAAGCGGCCTGATTTGCCCAATAATTTTGATTACACGTATCGTTTACCCAGAATTGCGTGGAAAACCGGCACTTCTTTCGGTAAGCGTGATGCGTGGAGCATTGGGTATAATAAAAAATATACGATTGGGGTTTGGGTGGGTAATTTTTCAGGCGAAGGAGTTCCCGAACTCAGCGGGGCCGAAATAGCCACGCCTCTGTTGTTTCAGGTATTTAATAGTATTGATTACAACTCTACTAACGAGTGGTTTCAGCAGCCCAAAAATGTGGTTTCCAGACAGGTTTGTGCAGAGTCGGGCGATTTGCCGGATGAATATTGCGCAAACAAAATTCTGGATTATTCTATCAAGAATGTCTCACACGTGCGCAAGTGTAACCATATCAGGAAGTTTTTTATCAGTTATGACGAAAAGATAAGCTACTGTACACAATGCCTGCCCATAGATGGCCGATATAAAGAGAAAGCATTCCTGAATCTGGCCCCAGAACTGATTAGTTTCTATGAGTCGAAACATATTCTCTACGAAAAAATTCCGCCGCATAATCCGGCGTGTACAAGGGTGTTCAGAACGGCCAGTAATAATCCGCTTATAACTAACCCTAATGATGGCAGCGAGTATTATATCAGTAGCAACGACCCCCAGCAATTGCAGTTAGCTTGCCAAGCAGCTAACGACGCAAAAGAAGTATACTGGTATGTAAACGACAAACTTCTGAAAAAATCGGGGGCTAATCAGCCTGTTTTCTTTACTCCGGCTGTGGGTAAACTTAAAATTTCCTGTACGGACGACAAAGGCCGGAGCAGTAGTATTTATGTAACGATAAAAACCGAGTAGCGGCCATAAAAAAAGGGAGTTTCGACAACTCCCTTTTTTGCGTTAAAACTATCTATATTATTAATAACGATACATTTCTGACTTGAATGGCCCTTCAACAGAAACACCAATGTAAGCAGCTTGGTCGTTATTTAGAGTATCTAGCTTAGCACCTACGTGTGCCAGATGGAAAGCCGCTACTTTTTCGTCTAATTGCTTAGGCAATACGTATACTTTTTTCTCATATTTTTCGCTGTTGTTCCATAGTTCGATTTGCGCCAATGTCTGGTTCGAGAATGAACATGACATTACGAAAGATGGGTGACCCATTGCGCAACCTAAGTTTACCAAGCGTCCTTCAGCCAGAATAATTATTTCTTTACCATCAATTTCGTACATATCAACCTGTGGTTTAATAACAGATTTTGTATGTCCATAGTTTTTGTTCAACCAAGCCATATCAATTTCGTTATCGAAGTGGCCAATGTTACAAACAACGGCTTTGTCACGCATGGCTTTAAAGTGGCGGTCACGGATAATGTCGATGTTTCCGGTTGCTGTTACAAAAATATTGGCACGGGTAGCGGCTTCGTCCATTGTTACTACTTCGTAGCCATCCATTGCTGCTTGTAGCGCACAAATCGGGTCAATTTCAGTTACTAATACTCTACAACCAGCGCCACGTAACGAGTCGGCCGAACCTTTACCCACATCGCCGTATCCGGCTACAACGGCTACTTTACCTGCCAGCATAAGGTCTGTGGCACGGCGGATAGCATCAACCAAAGACTCACGACAACCGTATTTATTATCAAATTTCGATTTTGTTACCGAGTCGTTTACGTTAATAGCAGGTAAGTGTAATGTGCCGTTTCTCTGACGTTCATATAAACGGTGTACACCTGTTGTTGTTTCTTCTGATAAACCTTTAATATTGCTTATTAACTCAGGGTATTTATCAAATACCATGTTTGTTAAATCACCACCATCGTCCAGAATCATGTTTAATGGTTTTTGTTCTTCACCAAAAAACAAAGTTTGTTCAATACACCAGTCAAACTCTTCGGCTGTTTGGCCTTTCCACGCATAGACCTGAATACCAGCGGCAGCAATTGCAGCAGCGGCGTGGTCTTGTGTTGAGAAAATATTACATGACGACCAAGTAACTTCAGCACCTAACTCTACCAATGTTTCAATCAAAACAGCAGTCTGGATGGTCATGTGTAAGCAACCTGCCACACGTGCGCCAGCCAACGGTTTTGACGGACCGTACTCTTTACGAATTGACATTAGCCCGGGCATTTCGGCTTCGGCTAATTTTATTTCTTTACGACCCCAATCGGCAAGGGAGATGTCTTTTACTTTGTAAGGAATGTAATTATTTGTTGCTGTTGACATTATGATTTAAGTTAAATTATCCTTATTAAATTGTTAATTTAGTTGGTTTTTCTAAATTTTCTGTAAAATTAGGATAATTTATTGGTAGTATAAATTTTTTATGGATAATTTTATTTAATAAGCCCATAATACAGGATATTTTTTAAGGAAGCCCCCGCAGGAGCCATGTTTTGTGCTAGCCTATATGAGTTTCAGGCTGGGTAATGTTAGCATTAATCATGAGACTAAACCACAGGTATAAAAAATCCTCTGCTTTATTGGGCAGAGGATTACTTGGTAAAGAAATGATGTTGGTTTATAACTCTCGGAGCCATTCCTGTGCAATTTCACGGAAGGCCATTGTAGCGGGTTTTCCTATTCTGAAACACTGCTTCCAGACTCTGGGTTTGTCGCGGTATGTTTCGTTCTCAAACTCTTCAAAACCGTTCGACTGTTTAATTATTTTGGCATTAAAGTCTACATCGACCGATTCGTCTAGAAATTGCTGTAACTGCGCTTTTATATTGGCTTTATAGTTTTTCTTGGCTTGAATTTCGGCCATTATGCGGGTGTTTTCTTCTTTGTCCTGCTCCAGATTAGATTGTATTTCGCTATCGGCCAATGCCTTAGCATATTGTTTGGTAAACTCGGCAGGGTTTGACTTGAGCAATGGCTTTATTTTAAGAATATTCTGTGCTAACGCAATTTGCCTTTTGTATAAGTTTTTGAGCGAGTTAAGCTGTTGTATATCGTCGAGGCTTGCGTTAGTTACGTCTTTGTTTTCTATGTCTTGCAGCCCTTTCTGAAAGTTATCCAGAGAACTTTGCTGAATCTGGAAAATCTGTTCGGACATTCCGGGTATTTTTATGAGCGATTCGGCCGACTCCAGATTACTTCTGTAACTGTCTTCATATTTTTCTTTTATTTCAGGCGAGTTTCGGTCAACATTTCTCAATTGGCTCATCAGGCTTTTTTCGTAGTCGGCCTTAAAGTTGGTTCCCATTACAAAGGCTTTTACCATTTTGCCGATACTTCGGGCGGCTGAGGCTTGTTCGGCAACCGGAATAGCCATGCAGGCTTTTTTCATCTGCTGCGAGTAATAGAACTTAAAACCCGGAAACTCCTGATTGGCGGCTAACTGGATGATACGTTCTTTGAATTCGTCCTGATTGGTTCCAAAACGCGTTAGGTCGTCTGCCATGAAGCAAAAAGAGGCAATGCCAATTAATAACAGGCAGAATAAGGGTAGTTTTTTCATTGGGAATAATGTTTACTTAATTATAATTTCAGGGCTTTGGCAAGGGCTTTAACGGCTCCGGTGTCGGGCTGGTTGGGGCCAGTTACATCAATAATCAGTTTATCGGCTATCTGCATGGATACCGAAGCCAGATGGTTTTTCTTCATGTAGGTTACTTTTCCTTTAGCTTTACCAACGTTTATGTCTTCAATAGTGTATTCGTTTTTAGTTATGCTGGTGTCGTCGCCGTTGCCTGATACCAGCAATACAGGATTCCCCTTAGGGTATTCGGTCAGGGAAATTGTAATGCTTAACTTGCCGTTGCTGTATTTTTGTGCGCAGGTGTTCATGGGAGGCATACCGGCAACATTCATCGAACTACAATCGGGTTTTCCCTGTGGTTTATAGTTCATGGTTTCGGAGGGGAACTTGGCCGCAAGTGGTGTTTGTGCCAATAACCCAAATGCGCAGAGCGATAAAACTATAGTAGCAAGATATTTCATGAGTTTACAGGCATTTAGTTACTTCTGTTCCGTTTCGGGTTGCCATTTTAAAGCATTCGAGCTTAATTTCGACTTTTACTCCGTCTTTGGTTGTGCCATTGATATTTGCTACCGTCGAATTACTGGTGGTTGAGAGTTTCAGAAACCCGTTTGCTTTTTGTGTAACTTTCATTGATTCCTGACCTAGTTCGTATCTAGGGCCTACCAGAATTTTCCCGAAAGCTACTTTTACATAAAAAATATCGGTTCCGGCTATGGCTTTGGCACGGTCGGGTACAATAAGTTGTAAACTGGTAACACCTGCGCCATCCTTAACAGAATACTGGTTCCCGAAGGCTATGCCATCTACTATGTTACAACTACACGTAGTAGTAGCTGAAGTAACATCATAAGAACCAGCGTTTTTTCCGCCGGTAAGTTTCACGTGAATTTTGGTATTTTGTGCTGTCACAGCCAGCGCGCAACAACCTAGCAGCAGTACGAGTATTGTCTTTTTCATGGGCATATAGAATTGAGAGTTCGGTTAATAGGATAATTGTGCTATTTCTTTGTATATGACTTGTGGTTTTCTGTTGATATAATAAAAGGTTAGTACTTTTTCCTCTAAAAAAGGGCGGTTTACATTTTTAAAGGCATAGCAATAACAAGAGAAGAAAAAAAGTTGTTTTCTTCCCGAATATAGGTATTCGTATATATGCTAGTGATTAGTTGCTTTTCAGGCGCATTTTCCCGTTGGTTAGCACGATTTCATCCTTTTTGTCTTGCTTTTTGTAGCCATTTCCTTCAGGGTCAATGTTAGAGTCGAATCCGGTGGCTTGGGTAATTACCTTGTTTTCCATTTTATCTTTCAGGCGGCCCAATCCGCCAAACACAGTTGCCGAGGCTTTTTCTTTCCAGTAAGTACCCGTGAGCTTGCTGCTGAATGTTATTTCAATAAAACCATCTCCGGTATTTTTTACCTCAAGGGTTTCGTTGTTGTTCTGCGATTCTCCCATGTGGTATTCCATGCGTGGTTCTTTGGTTTCTTCTACATACCTTATGGCTGCAATACCCTTATACTTGCCTAAATCCTGTGCTTTTTTTATGTTTTCTTTGGTATCGGGGTTGTCGGCGTTTACTATCAGATAAGTGCCTGATTCTACTGCCGAGCGTCCGTAAAAATCGCCTAGCCAGATTCTTACCATTCTGTCGGGTTTGGTTGCGTTGCCAGTAAAGTAACCGTAGTTGCCAATTTTTATTTGTCTGGGCTGGGTTTTATACTCGGTGCCGTTAATGAGTACAGTCATGGTGTTATCGTTAGCTATCTGGGCCAAACAACCTAGCGATAACAAGAATAAAACAGTTGATAAACAGAAGGTTTTCATGTTATAAGAATAATTAAAGTTATTAGAAATCTTGAGCTACCGATGGCTCAGGGTATTGCTAATAACGTTTTTTATAAGCAGTGTTTTTATTTTCGGGTGAACATTATGCTATAAAATTTACTGAAAGGTCGTAAAATTTTATTTTCATGAATGCGGCATTTAATATTTACATACGTTGGTTTAACCAAATGCAGGTTTTAAGCCATAAGCGGATTTCGGGAATGGAAGAAACGGCCTGATTATCAGGATATTTTCAGAGGGCATCGAAAGTTTTTTAGTATATTTGGCTATTATACACCACCTATTCTTCTGAACTATGAAAAAAATCGTTTTTGCCCTATTTATGCTGTGGCATGGGCATTCTTTAGCACAAACCCCCGCCGAAAATTATGCCGAAGACCCCGCTTCGGTTGAGCAGGCAGGCGTACCTAAAGGAGAAGTTTTAAAGTTTGAATTTGCCAGTTCCAAGATATTTCCGGGTACATGGCGCGAGTACTGGGTTTATGTTCCGGCTCAGTACAAGCCTGATAAACCGGCCTGTGTATATGTAAATCAGGACGGTATCCAGTGGAAAGCCCCAACCGTGTTTGATAACCTGATTCATAAAAAAGAAATGCCTGTTACCATAGGTGTTTTTGTGATGCACGGAAAGGTAAAAGCCGACAACGAATCGGCTGCACTCGACCGCTTTAATCGTAGTTTTGAATACGATGGGCTAGGAGATGCTTACGCAAGGTTTATTCTGGAAGAATTACTGCCCGAAGTAGAGAAGAAGACTACTAGCGACGGCCGCCCGATACGCTTATCGAAAGATGGAAACGACCGTGCCATTGGAGGTGCAAGCAGCGGTGCTGTGTGTGCTTTTACTGCCGCATGGGAACGCCCCGATGCTTTTTCGAGGGTATTTAGTGCCATTGGTACTTATGTGGGTTTGAGAGGTGCGCACGAATATCCAACATTAATCAGGAAGTATGCACCGAAGCCTATTCGGGTATATTTACAGGATGGTACGAACGACCTGAATATTTATGCAGGAGATTGGTGGAAATCGAATGAGTTAATGGAACGAGCATTGGTTTTTTCGGGCTATGAAGTAAAACACGCTTGGGGCGAAGGGGCGCATAATGGTAAACATGGCACGGCGGTTTTTCCTGAAGCAATGCGATGGCTCTGGAAAGATTATCCGAAACCTGTAACAGCCGGAAAAAGTAAAAATCAGTTTGTAAGTGAAATTCTTCTGGATAATCAGGATTGGGAGCTGGTGGGCGAAGGATACACGTTTACAGAGGGCATAGCAGCTAATGCGGCTGGTGAGGTGTATTTTCAGGATATTCCTAACTCAAAAACCTATAAGATAGGGCTAGACGGAAAATTGGTAACGCTCGACCTTGATGCGAAAAAATCGAGTGGTACGGCTTTCAGCCCCGATGGAAAACGGTATGTAGTGGCAGGCGGAACCAAACAAATTCTGAGTTATGATGCTACGGGCAAAGAAACGGTTGTAGCAGATAATCAGACGGGCAACGATATTGTAGTGGCCAGCAATGGAAACATCTACATTACTGCCCCTAACGGTGTTACAGCCCCTAGTAAGCTGTACCTCATAAGGCCCAACGGAGAAAAAATTGAAGTAGATGAGGGGTTGAAGTTTGCCAATGGGCTAACACTCTCGCCCGACCAGACACAACTGTATGTAACGGAGTCGGCTTCGCATTGGGTTTGGGTGTACCAGATACAAGCCGATGGTCGGCTGGCACATAAACAAAAATATGGCTGGCTGCATGTGAGAGATGTAGATGAAAATGCGTGGTCGGACGGCTTAAAATGTGATAAAGATGGAAGAATATATGTTACTTCGCTTTCGGGTATACAGGTACTTGACCAAACCGGACGGGTAAATGCTATTCTGACCGTGCCTAAAACCAGAGGGCAGGTATCGAATTTGTGTTTTGGTGGCCCTGATTTTGATACCATGTATATTACTTGTGTCGATAAGGTGTTTCGTCGTAAGGTAAAGGTCAAAGGAGCTAACACTTTCGATGTGCCTCATAAGCCTGCCGCACCTAAACTTTAAGCTATACAATTATATAAAAACAAGCCCAATGCTGAAAAAACAGCTTGGGCTTTTGTTTGTTTATAGTCAGATAATAGTTGCTAGAGTTTTAAAAACTCAACCCTTCGGTTATTGGCTTTGCCGTCAAAGGTGTTGTTGTCGGCTATGGGCTTGGTTTCGCCGTAGCCCTTTGTGGTGAGCCGCGAGGCTTCTATACCTGTTGAAACAAGTTGATTTTTTACTGCCTCGGCACGGGCTTGCGAAAGTTTCATGTTGCTGGCATTGTCACCGTCCGAATCGGTGTGGCCGCCTATTTCATATTTGAGCGAGGGGTTTTCTTTCAGAATTTTGGCTATGGCATTGATTTCACCCATTGATTCGGGTTTGATAGTAGCCTTGTTAACATCGAAACGGATTCCGTGCGAAATATACTTGCCATCAGTAAAAGCCTTGCCAATAATGTTCATGTCGCCGCCTGCGGCCAGTTTGAAATTTTTGAACATCATGTTTTTGCCTTCGCTGGCATTTCCGGCCATGCTCACTGATACGGCCTTAAACTCAATGTCAGGCACAACCAGAACACGGTATTGGTCGCAGTAGACTTTCAGTTGGTTATTTTTATAGGCAATGGCATAATGATGCCATTTGTTGAAATAATTCTCACTTTTGAGGCTTTCGGGCAATGGGCCGTTTAATGTGCCGCCCGGATAATCGCAGGTAACATATACGTTGTATGTTGTCAGGGTTACGGGCGTATCTTCCCCGTTTTTCAGGAGAAGCATTACACCTGCGTTGCTGTCGTATGCTTCATCATGCCAAGTGTCAAATTCGATGGTAAACTCGGCAGGTAAATAGCTGGGGGTTTTCATACGAGGCGACAAAACCGTGTAGAATTGTGTAATAAAAAGTGCGTTTTCGTCGCCTGCTTTGTTAACTACGGCTTGCCCGCCGTTTAGTTTCCAGTGAATCCCGAATTCTCCCTGCCGAGAGTCCGAAAAATCATCGGCGAAGATAATCTTGTCGCCTGCTACAAAATCATAATTCTGGTAGGCTTTAATATCCTGTGCAACCCCCAAAAAGGGTAATAGTGCAAAAATAGCAAGTAGTTTTTTCATGGTATTGGTTTTAATTTGCTTTCATTACTGTGAATTTTCCGTAAATACTGCCTACAACTATTTCTTTGCCTACGGCCGTATAAATCTTTGTTGAAAAATGCCCTTCCATGGTTTTGCCATCGTCTTTTGTAATGGTTACGATACCTGTGCAGGGTAGTTCGTTGTCTTGTGGGTCTTTAATATCCTTGCCACAGCCAAAGGCTTGTTGGCTACTAGGTATGGCAAACCCCAAACCTATGTCTTTGCCCACGAGCGAGAAAGTACCCATATCTTTACCTTTATAGGCAAAACCTAAAATAGCTATGCTAGGCACTATCTGTAAACTACCATCCATTGCTTGCAGGGCCAATTCTGAAAAGCGGGTGGCGGTCAGGTTTTGTTTGGGGTCATAAATAGCCATGGCATTGCTGCTGATGGCACTTAAATTATAGCCGCTCGATTTCTGGGCTTGTGCCAACTGTTTTTGCGCTTCCTGCATTTTGGCTTGCACGTCGGGGGGGAGTTTCACATTGGCCGGAACCGCAGGCATCTGGAAACCTCCGTTGTTTTTATTAGTAAACTTGGCATTTATGATACCCATGCTGGGCATATTTAATACAATAGCCGTTTCGTTTTCGACAAAATAGAGGGTTTTTAGTAATTGTACTTTGGGTAAATTCGGGCTTAGGGGTTCGCAGTCGACAGAAACAACCATGATTCTTTTGGCAGGGGCTTGCCCGGGTGCGGTATAATTGGCTACAATTGATTCTGTAATGATATTACCGCCACCTTCAACCACCCGCCAGTTGGTTACTTTGTAAGGATTAACCTCGCCCTCTGGCAGTAGCATATCGGTTGGCATTCCTTCGGGTACGCCTTCGGCGTTGTCTTTAGGCGGAATAAGCACCCTGACCGACAGCATACAGGTTTCGTTGGGTTCGAGCAGGTCTTTGTTTGAACTCAGGATGAGTTGCGCACCCTTTTGTGCAATGGCTTTGTCCCAGTCTTGTTTTGACCAGCCTGCGGGTTTTTGTGCAAAGAGGCTCCACGGTAGGCTCAGGAGTAAGAAAGTAATTCGGAATGACATAATAGGTGTTTTTGATACCTAAAAGTCAGAAAAAACAAACCAAACAGCCCCGAAGATTAATAAGTGCTTTACTAGAGTTAACAATTGGTAGAAGAAACTTTATAAAATTAAATGTTTTTGAGCATTTCGAGAAACTCTTCTTTTTTGCGTTTGCTTACATCAACAGTTTGCCCATTGGTAAGTACTAACAGGTTGTCGGCCTTGATGAATTTCTTTACATGATTGAGGTTAACCATAAAGCTGTGGTGAGTTCTGAAAAAATGGTGTTCGGTAAGCACGTCTTCATATTCGCGCAGGTTTTTTGACGAAACAATCTTGCCATCGTTGGCTGTAAAAATAGTGGTGTAGGGGCCGTCTGCTTCCAGACAAATAATTTCAGAAATATTCAGCAGTGTAATGCCATCAAGAGAGTTAATAATAAGTTTGTTGGGTAGTTCTTTGGGGGTTTTCCAGATTTTCAGGAGTAACGATAACTGTTCGTTTAGTTTGCTTTTTTCATGCTTTAGCTTGAGCCGCTCAATGGTTTTCTGGAGGTCGTCAGGAATAACCGGCTTTAGCAGGTAGTCAAAGGCGGTGTATTTATAGGCTTTTACGGCAAATTCGTTATAGGCCGTTACGAAAATAATATCGAAATTAATGTCTCCCAGCAGGTCTAATAGCTGAAAGCCGTCAATGTCTGGCATATAAATGTCCAGAAAAACCACATCGGGCGTATTTTTTCTGATTAATTCAATACCTTGCTGGGCATTAGCTGCCGAATCGAGTACTTCAACGTCGGGGCAGTACCGGTTCAGGAGTTCTTTCAGCAGATTTCTGCTTTTTTGTTCGTCGTCAATAATAATGGCTTTCATGAAATCAGGTGTTATGTGTCTTAAATCGGAATCTTTATTTCTACCCTTGTTCCTGCGGGCTTTTGTGTGTGGTCGTATAAGTCTATTACTTTAAAATCGGCTTTAATCTGATTCAGGTCTGTAATAATTTTCAGGCGTTCATCCAGAATGTCCAGAGCCTTCGAAGCGTGCGCTGATTTTAACTGGTTTTTCTGGCTCTGTGCTGCTTCCCTGCCAATGCCATTGTCTTCTATCTGAATATATAAAAGAGTTTCGTCCGAACTGATGGTGATTTTTATCTGCTTTCGGCCTTTTTTCTTCAATAACCCATGCCAGATGGCATTTTCTAGAAAAGGCTGAATCATCATCGGGGGGATAGTCAGCAGGGTAATATCTTCATGAGTATTTACGGATATTTCAGTATAAAAAACTTCTGAAAAACGGAGTTTCTCGAGGTCAAGATATAGTTTGATAACCTCTAGTTCTTTATCGAGCGAAATCCGGCGTTTATCAGAGTTTTCCAGCACCATGCGCATAAGTTTTGAAAATTGTGCCAGATACGTAACGGCGGCATCGGTTTGTCCGGTAATGACGCACTCCTGAATGGCATTCAATGAGTTGAACATAAAGTGGGGGTTCATCTGCACGCGCAGGGCTTTCATGCGTAATTCGGCAATTTGTTCGCTTATCGCACTTTTTTGTGCCTCTTGTTTGCGTATCTGGCTTATGCGCATCACAAATAGCGTATACCCCAGCCCCGACAAAAAAATGGCTGAAAGTGCCGCAAACCACCACGTTCGCCAGAAGGGGGGCGAAATAATGATTTTCAGTTTTGCACCTTCTTCGTTCCAGACTCCGTCGTTATTGGCAGCTTTTACATGAAAAACGTACTCGCCTTCACGCAGGTTTGAGTAACTGGCTAAATGCTGGTTACCCACATAATTCCATTTTTTCTCAAGCCCTTCAAGTCTGTACGCATATTGGTTTTTACTGGCATTGTTGTAGTTAATGGCTATGAAATTACACGAAAACTCGTTTTCGTAATACTCTAACGATAATTGCCTTACTTTTTCAATAGGGATGTTAAAGTGTTTGTCCTGATTAAGTACTTTAACATTGGTAAGTAATACTTTAGGCGCAACGGTGTTGGTCTTGACGGCGGCGGGGTCGAGTTTGTCGATGTTTTCGTAATAACCGATATAAAATTTCCCGTCTTTATCCTTTTTGAAATCGCCCGATAGTACATTGCCTGTAAGGCCGTCAAGCTCGGTAAAGTTGAAAAAACGCTTAGCCCGCCAGTCGAATTTTGATAATCCATTAGAGGTTGCCACCCAGATGTTTCCGTGTGTATCTTCTTGAATATTAGTACATTCATTGTTTACAAGGCCCTCGTCGGTTGTCCAATGGGTAAAAGTTTCCGTTTTTTCGTCGAAAAAGTTCAGCCCATTATCGGTGCCTATCCAGATTCTGCCTTTTGTATCCTGATAAATGGCCGTCAGGCGGTAGCCCGACAGGCTTTTCGGATTACCGTTTTCATGCCTAAAGTGCTGAAAACTTCTGGTTTTTTCATTAAAGCGGCTCAGGCATACATTCTGAAGTACCCAGATATTCCCGCGTTTGTCTTCCAGTAATTCCCAAACCAGATTATCGCCCAGACTGTCGGGCTGTTTTTCCTGACGTTTAAAATGCGTGAACGACTGCGTTTCGGGCATATACAAGTCAAGGCCGAAGTCGTATAAACCTACCCATAGCCTCCCTTTACTATCGAGCAGCAGAGCATTAACACGCCTGTGGCCTAAAGAGGCGGGGTTTTTATCGTCATGCTGAAAAACCTTGAATGTCTGGGTATTGAAATTGGCTCTTACAAGGCCATTCATGGTGCCAATCCAGTAGGTACTGGCATTGGTTTTATCTTTAATGATGGCGTTAATAGCATGGTTAGCTTGTGTATTAAGCTGCGGAGGAAAATTTTTATAGGTCTGAATTGGGGTAAAATTCTTGTCGGTTATGGTGAGGGCATCTTCGCCCCATGCACCAATCAGGTTGATAGATTCATCAAAGAAGATTTCGGTTGTGAAACCTTTGTTATGAACCGGAATTTTACCGAACAATTGTTTTGACGGAAAAACCCTGCTTACGCCGCCATCGGTATATATCCAGACGGTTCCTTGTTTATCCTGAAAAACGCCTGTGTTTATCATGCCTGCCAGCCCAAAGGGGTTTGTACTTTCGTAGGTATAATGGGCTGCGTCTGATAAATCGGTAAGGTTATTGATTTTGTCAGGCGGAACAATAAATAAACCAGCATTGGTGCTTATCCAAAGTTGTTTGTTGATTTCCCGTATACCAAAAACGCTGTATGTTTCGTCAGGAAACTGTTTTCTCAATGGTATTTTCCGGTATTCTCCAGTAATAGGGTTTAATTGGCACAAACCTGTGTCCCATGCCCCGAACCACCAGTTTTGGTGGCTGTCATGGCAGATACAATTAGCTACGCTGTTGGTTTTTTCGAGGTGCGAGAACTGCTGTGTAACAGGGTTATACCTGACGATTCCGTTCCATGAGCATAGCCAGAAGTTGCCGGTTTCGTCTTCAACGGCATAAAAAACATTGTTGACATTGCGGTATTTTGAGGCATTGTGGCTTGTACTGCTATGTAGCTCAAATGTTTTGTTTTGCCTGTTAAATAAATGAAGCCCGCGGTTATTCATGACCCAGATTCTTTGGTGTGAATCTTTAAAAACGTTGCAATCCCAGTTGTCAGAAAGGCTTTTGGGGTTTTTAGGGTCATTTACAAAGTTCTCGAAGGTTTCAAAGAAAGGATTAAAATGGCTTATGCCACCCTGTGTGCCTATCCAGAAAGTGCCGTCAGTATCTTCTATTATTGAGTTAAGTCGGTTGTCAATCAGAGAAGAGGTTTTCTGCGATTTGCGGTAAACTTTAATATTAATGCCATCGAAACGGTTTAGTCCGTCTTTGGTGCCAATCCAGATAAGCCCGCGTTGGTCCTGATGCACAAAAGAAATATCTTTTGACGAAAGCCCATCTTTAAGCGTAAGGTTATCGAACCGCAGGTGCAGGTATGGAAAAACAGCATTGACCTGTGCCATGCCAGTGAACGGAAAAAGAAAAAACAGTATGTAGAGTCTTGGTGTCAAGCAGGTTTGTGATACGGTTGTTTTCTTATCAAAGATGATAAAACAAGCACATACACGCAAGGTGCTTTAATAAATGGGCATAATTATTTTATTAGCGGCTTTATGTATGGGCATAAAAAAAGCTGTGTTGATGAAAACACAGCTTTGAAACGACAAAATAGCATTAGTTTATACAAGACTGATTTTTTTGCCTGTTTGGGCAGCTTCATAAATAGCCGTAAGGATTTTCATGTCACGAAGCCCTTCTTCGCCTGAGATGTGTGCCGGAAACGCCTTTGTTTCGAGAAATTCGCGGCAGATAGCTTCGAGCATATTGGCCTGATGGTGTACCACAGGCAAGTTGAGTTCGCCCTGACTGGTGCGGCCTTTAATGGGGCCATAGCTATAAGCGGGGCTCAGGTGAATAAAGCCTTTGTCGGCAGTGATAAACAATTGCTCAATATTGGTTTTGTAAGAGGTAAAGCCGTTTACAGTTACAGCATTGGGGAAATCGAACTGCCATGAGAGCGATTCTTCTACGTCTTTGAAACGCTCAGGGTCTGTAATGGGGCCAAACTGGGCGGTTACAGCCAGCGGCTCACGGCCTGTTACGTAGCGTGCTGCCTGTACGCAATAAACGCCAACATCCATCAGAGGGCCGCCTCCTGCCATCGATTTTTTCAGACGCCATTGGGTAGGGTCGCCAATGCGGAAACCGAAGTTTGATTGAATAAAACGGGTTTCGCCAAAAACTTTCTCGCGGCTCATGCGGATAATCTCTTTCGTAAATGGCTCGAAGTGCATCCGGTAGCCCACGCCCAGTTGTACGCCTGCATCTTTACAGGCTTTTATCATTTCTTCACATTCTTTTACTGTGTTAGCCATGGGTTTTTCGCACATAACGTGTTTACCGGCTTTGGCGGCTCTAATTACGTACTCATGGTGCATCGAGTTAGGTAATACCACATAAACAATGTCAATATCCTTGTTATTGGCTATCTGGTCGAAGTTCTGATAGTTATATACATTCTTTTTAGGAATATTGTATTTTTTCATCCATTCTTCGGCTTTGGCGGGCGTACCTGTTACAATACCTGCCAGATAACAGTTAGGGGTTTGTTCAAGCCCTACTGCTAGCTGATTTTTGGCATAGCTCCCTAGCCCAACCAGTGCAATGCCTAGTTTTTTGCCTTCATATTTGGGTTTAGGCTCAGGCACGCTAACAATTGAAGGTACCGTAAAGGCAATTGCTGTGGTGCCGAGGCCCACCCCCAGGTTTTGTAAAAACGAACGACGAGATTGGTTTTCTGTCATCAGATTGAGAATTTAAAATATGAGGAATCTGTGTTAATCTACTTTATAGGTAACAAAAGCTAGTTGCTTGCTATCGGGCGACCAGCTCGGTACGTTAATAGTGCCTTGCCCACCGAAAAATACTTCTGTGAGGTCTTTTATTTTTCTGGTTTTCAGTTCCATCAGGCGGAGCTTCACATTTTTACCAAATGGGTGTTTATCTTGTTGGTCGTTGATGTAAGTAATAAAAACAATCCATTTGCCATCGGGCGAGGGGTGAGCAAACCAGTTGCTGTATTCGTCGTTGGTGAGTTGTTCTTGTTCACTGCCATCGGGTTTCATGCGGTATAGGTGCATTTTTCCGGTACGATGCGAGTTAAAGTAAATATATTTGCCATCAGGCGAATACTCAGGGCCGTCGTCGAGGCTTGGAGCGTTGGTAAGCCTTTTTTCTTCGCCGCCTTCTGTCGGTATACTGTAAATATCGAAGTCTCCGTTTCGCATGGCGCAATAAACAAGCGTTTGACCGTCGGGCGAGATTCCATGCCAGTAAGAAGGTGCTTTTTCTGTAATTAATTTAGGTGTGCCGCCCTCGGCAGGTAAGGTAAAGATACGAGAGGTGCCTCCCTGATTGCCTTGCAGGCGGTTGTCGTTATGGCTGATGATTAACATTTTGCCATCGAAGCTAAGGCCGTGGTCGTTGTTGCAACGATTGGCGAAGTCGGTATTGATGTTGCCGAGGCTTTTGCCATCCATCCCGATTTTTTCGAGTAAGCCTTTTGAGTTAATAATGAAAAACTTTCCGTCGCGCGACCAGTTCGGGGCTTCGAAATGGCGTTTTTCTTTCATTACTATGGTTCTCTTGCCTGTTTTTATGTCAATTGTTTCGAGGGTACTTTCAACATTCGGAGGGGCTTGGGCAAACACAGCAATAGGGAAGATAAAGAATAATAACTTCATAGAATTGAGTACATTAAGGTTCATATAGTCGAATAGAAATCAAATGTACTCAATTCCTGAGAAATATAATAGACTTACAAGACCGAATTCTCGGGTTTTCCGCCGAGTTTATACGGGTAGTCTGTCGTGAAATGTAAACCTCGGCTTTCTTTGCGCTTGGTGGCACACCTGATAACCAGTTCGGCACATTGTACGAGGTTGCGTAGTTCACAGAGCTTAACCGAAAGTTTGGTTTTCTTGTAAAATTCTTCTGTTTCTTCTTTCAGAAGTTTCAAACGGCGAGAGGCACGTTCGAGACGGAAGTCAGAACGGACAATACCCACGTAGTCAGACATCATGCGTTGTAACTCACGAAGGTTGTGTGTTACCAGAATTTCTTCGTTCGATTGTTCGGTTCCGAACTCGTTCCAGTCTGGTACGTTTTCCTGAAATCTGATTTTATCTATATCGTCTACCGCCTGTTGGGCAATCCGATGGCCGAAAACGGCCGCTTCGAGCAAAGAGTTAGAAGCCAGACGATTGGCACCATGCAAACCTGTTGACGAGCACTCGCCACAAGCAAACAAACGATGAATAGTTGAGCGACCAAATTCGTCGACTAGCACACCACCGCACAGATAATGAGCCGCTGGCACAACCGGAATCATGTCTTTGGTAATATCAATACCTATGCTCAGGCATTTTTCGTAGATATTCGGGAAATGCTGAAGGATAAGCTCTTTTGGTTTGAAAGAAATATCCAGATAAACGTGGTCTTCGCCGGATTTTTTCATTTCGGCATCAATCGACCGCGCCACGATATCACGCGGGGCCAACGAGCCGCGTGGGTCGTAGTTCTGCATAAACTCTTCGCCCTTTTTGTTTTTCAGCACGCCCCCTTCACCTCTTACGGCTTCTGTAATTAAAAAGCTGGGGTACTCGCCTGGATTGTATAGAGATGTAGGGTGGAATTGTATCATTTCCATATCTCTTACTCTGCCTTTGGCGCGGTAAACCATTGCGATACCATCGCCGGTAGCAATTACAGGATTGGTTGTAGCCGAATAAATATTACCAGCTCCACCCGTAGCCATCAGCGTAACTTTTGAAAGAATGGTTTCGACCTGTCCGGTATGTACATTCAGGGCATACACCCCAAAACACGTAATGTCGTTGGTTTCGCGGGTAACTTCAATCCCTAAATGGTGTTGTGTAATAACCTCAACGGCGTAGTAATGCGTCAGAATCTCGATATTAGGGTTTTTGCTTACCTGCTCAAGCAGCGCGCGTTCAATCTCTTTGCCTGTAATATCTTTGTAGTGTAGAATTCGTTTTTCAGAGTGCCCTCCCTCACGTGTGAGGTCATATTCGCTGCCGTGCTTGTCGAAATTAGTGCCATAATCGATCAATTCCTGAATTCTGTCGGGGCCTTCGGTTACTACTATTTCCACAATTTTGCGGTCACAGAGGCCATCTCCGGCAATGAGCGTATCGTTAATATGTTTTTCAAAGGTGTCGGTGGCGGGGTCAAAAACCGCGGCAATGCCACCTTGCGCATATTTGGTATTGGTTTCGTCGGCATTTACTTTGGTTAGTACCAGAACTTTCCCTTTAGCGGCCGCTTTGAGTGCAAAACTCAAGCCAGCTATACCTGAACCTATTACTAGAAAATCTACTTTTTGCATGAGATAAAACTTGAATACTGGTCAATAAAAATGAAAAAATTTTATTGAGTAGCGGTCGATTAGGTTATTCAAATATTTTAAAACAAATCTCGGTTAGTTATTGAGCTTTACAAAGCCGCCGTCAATCAGGTAGTCGCAACCTGTAATAAAAGAGGCTTCGTCAGAACACAGATACACCGCCAGCGAACCAATTTCTTCTGGTTTGGCCATTCGGCCTATGGGCTGTGTTTTTGAGAGTTTATCAAACATTTCTTTTTCTTTGCCCGGATAGGTTTTTTTCAGAAACCCATCTACAAAAGGGGTGTGTACACGTGCCGGAGAGATACTGTTACAGCGAATATTGTATTTCAGGTAATCTTTAGCTACCTGCAAGGTCATGGTATAAACAGCCCCCTTGCTCATTGAGTAGGCAAAGCGGTCGGGGATACCCACTGTAGCGGCAATAGATGCCACATTCAGAATTGCCCCGCCTTTTTCTTTCAGGTACGGAATAACAGCCTGCAAACAATTATAAGTGCCTTTCACGTTAACGTTAAAAACTTTGTCGAAATCTTCTTCGGAGGTGGTTTCAACATTGCCGATATGAGCAATACCTGCGTTATTCACCAGAATATCAATGGTATTTTCTTTGGCTATTTTCTCAACGGTTTTTTTTACTTCCTTTTGCTTTGATACATCAACTTTATGGAAATATGCCTCGCCGCCATTGGCATTAATGAGGTCGGCTTCGCGCTCGGCTTGGTCGGTATTTAATTCAAAAATATGTACGGTTGCCCCTTGTTTAGCAAAAAGTCTGGAAATTGCGAGCCCAATCCCACTTGCTCCTCCGGTTACGATGGCTACTTTATTGTCGAGACGAAACATTTTATAAAAAATTAATAGATTAAATTTGCTGACTGAACAATTAAATTTTCGTCAAAATTAGCAGGCAAATCTGTAAGTAAAAATATTTCTATCTTACATTTGTCAAAATGATGGCGTATTTTAATGAGGCCTTTTAAATAGGCGTTGGTATAGGCCTGACTCACAGGGGCTTATTACACGTATAGGTGTGGGTTTTAAGGTTGTTTTTCAGGAATAAAAAGGTAATCTAAATCATACTCAACTCAATAAATAGCCGGTTTTTAAATTTTTGTTGATTCCTGAAATATTATGGTGGCTTAATTGTTTTATTTGTAACAAAATATTATTTGAACAAAGGTCTATGAAAATTCAGTTTTATGGTGCGGCACAGCGTGTAACAGGCAGCAAACACCTGATTACTACCCAAAAGGGAACAAAAATTCTGCTAGATTGTGGCTTGTTTCAAGGTATTAATACCTCTGACCTGAACCTGCAATTTGGTTTCGACCCTAAAGAGGTTGACATCTTAGTATTAAGCCATGCCCACATAGACCACACAGGGCTGGTGCCGAGGCTGGTAAAGAAGGGGTTCAGCGGTGATATTTATGCTACCCATGCCACCAAAGACCTCTGTGAAATTATGCTCTATGACTCGGCCTATATTCAGGAAAAAGATTTGGCCCGTGTAAACGAAAGACGGCAAAAAAGAGGTGAGCCTCTGCTGGAATCGTTATATGATGAGGAGGATGTAAAGAAAAGCCTTTCCTTATTTAAAACGGTTAATTACCACACCGAGTTTTTTCTGGAAGAAGGCGTAAGTGGAAAGTATTTCGATAGCGGGCATATTTTGGGCAGTGCAGGTATTTTTATGACTTTTCAAGAAAACGGTGGTGTTAAGAAACTGTTCTTTACAGGTGATGTTGGCCGCCCTAATGATAAAATTCTGCGTAGCCCTGAGCCATTTCCACAAGCCGATTATATCATTTGCGAATCAACCTACGGAGATAGGCTGCATGAGCCTGAAATAGACATGAAGGCGCACCTGCTGCGCATTGTGCATGATACCTGTGTGGAGCGTCGGGGGAAACTTATTATTCCGGCTTTTGCCGTTGACCGTACCCAAGAACTGGTCTATGCGCTTGACCAACTAGCCAGCGAAGGCCGCCTGCCCAAAGTACAGGTTTATATAGACAGCCCCTTATCTGTTAAAGCCACAATGGCTATGAAACGGAACGAGGCGTGTTTTAACCCTGAAATTCTGGCTTATATCAAGCACGATGGCGATGCCTTTGACTTCGAGAACCTACATTATATAAGTGATGTAAACCAATCGAAAGCCCTGAATGCTTACAAGGAGCCATGTATCATTATTTCGGCGTCGGGTATGGCCGAGGCAGGGCGTATTAAACACCATATTGCCAATAACGTTGAAAACCCCAACAACACTATTTTATTGGTAGGTTACTGCTCGCCCGAGAGCTTGGGGGCTGCCCTGAAAGCACAGCCCGAACACGTAAAGATATTTGGCGAGGTACACCGCGTAAATGCTAAAATTGAAGTGATGGATTCGTTTTCGGCCCATGCCGACTACTCGGAGCTACTAACGTATCTGGGCTGTCAGGATACCGCAAAAGTTAAAAAACTCTTCCTTGTTCATGGCGAATTGCCCAGCCAATTAGCTTTCAAAAATCGCTTGCAAGTGGCCGGATTCAAGGATATTCTGATTCCTTCACAGGGCGAGGGCTTCGATTTATAAAATATTTGCCTAACCGAAACAGCCCCATTTCTGACGAAACCAGCTATGATTTTATAAAATGGGGCTTTTCGGATAGCGAAAATAATTCTAGTTTTGTAGCGAAAATTTCAGATGTTTGGTATAAAATAACATCTTTGCACTTCATTTGCCTTCATTAAAGGCAGCATATTAAACTTTTCCAAATGAAAATCGCCATTCACGGCCGAAAATTCAATGTGGAGTCTGTGCCTTATGTACAGCAGGTTTTTGACGAACTAGCCAGATATAAGGTTGAAATTCAATTATCAGAATCCTTCAAGCGTGTTTTATTGCAATCGGGTATTAAGCTCAAATGCCAGAACGTCTACACAACTGCTCAGGAAATATTCGATGCCGATGTGGCTTTTAGCCTCGGCGGCGACGGTACTTTTCTGGAAACGCTGTCGCACGTGGGTAAAAGAGAAATCCCTATTCTTGGCTTTAACTTTGGTCGGCTGGGCTTTCTGGCTGCGGTTTCTTCAGAGCAAATCGAAACAACTATTGGTCTGTTAGTGAATGGTCAATACAGTATTGACGAGCGCACCATGATTAATGCCAGTGCCGAAACAGAACTTTTTGAAGAAGGCATGAATTTTGCACTGAATGAAATTGCCCTGACCAAGACAGATACCTCCTCGATGATTGTGGTGCATGCCTATATTAATGGAGAGTTTCTGAACAGTTACTGGGCTGACGGGCTTATGGTAGCAACGGCTACTGGTTCAACGGGGTATTCGTTAAGTTGTGGCGGGCCATTGGTAATGCCTCATTCGGCTAATTTTATTATTACGCCTATTTGCCCGCATAATCTTTTTGTCAGACCCATGATTGTGTCTGACAACAGCGTTATATCACTAAAAGTTGAAAGTAGGAGTAATAACTATCTGATTTCGATGGACTCACGCGCTAAAATTATAGCTACCGAAGAAGACGCTACCATTGTTATAAAAAAGGAGAATTTTAAAGCAAAAATGATAAAAATGGAAGGTGGCGACTTCCTGAATATTTTAAGAAATAAACTAAAATGGGGAGTAGATGCCCGCAACTAATAATAAAAGCATTTATATTACGTTAAATCAATCAGACAAACATTGCTATTCTATATGAAAATTATTAACATACAAGGAGCGTCGTTGAAGTTTTTACTAAGTTTTTCTCTTGTATTTCTAATAGCAGAAGAAAATTTTGCGCAGGGTCTTTTTAGTAAAAAGAACAAATTAAATCAGTATTCTTCTATCAGTATAGGAGGGGGAACCTCACATTATTTCGGGGAATTATCGTCATACAAATATTTTTACTATGGTGTAATTACAAACGTACGCTGGAACGCCACCATTAATTACACTCGCCAGTTGTCGCCACAGGTAGCAGCCAGAGTTGGTTTTACGTGGGCCAGAATTGCCGGCGATGACTACACTTATAGCCAGAGAAACCTTGAGAAGTTCTGGCAGTTATACCTGCGTAACCTGCATTTCAGGAACGATGTAAAAGAGTTTTCGATTACAGGTTTATTTAACCTTTTGCCACAATATGGCAAAGGCCCACAAGGCAGAAGAAGTGTTATGCCTTATGCTCTTCTTGGGCTGGGTTTTTATGGCCACAACCCACAAGCGCGCGATGTTGCACAGGTTGACCCCGTTACAGGTAAAGTAACTTTAGGTGCTTGGACAAGCCTGAAAGATAAACAGACCTCAGGGCAGGGTATAAACGATGTTTATCCGAAATCATATTCGTTGATACAGCCAGTTTTTCCGATAGGTTTAGGATTGAAAGTGAAATTGAATGAAAAATTCGACCTGAACTTTGAAGCGGGCTTACGTATCACGCCGTTCGATTATCTGGACGATGTAGGTGGAACCGCGTATGCAAATCCGGCTGATTTATCTCCGATTTCGCCTTTAGGTGTAATTTTCGCCAATCGTGCCGGAGAAAACATTGCCGCCGCTACTGGTAAAGACAGAACACAGCAATTTGCTGATATTGCTATTAAATATCTGAACGCCCCAAGTAGCCCAACCCCAACTCCGAGTGCCAACGGAACTTCGTTTGTGGGTTTCTCACAAAACAGTAGAAGAGGAACCGGAATGTGGGATAGCTACGTGGTGTCTCAAATCACGATAAGCTACATTATCGGGGGTAATAATATTAAATGCCCGCCAATCAAGTAAATTACAAGCCGCTTTGGCTCGGCTAAAAGCTCATTATATTGTGAAAAAAAATCTTTTTCTGATTCTGCTATTTGTTGGAACCGCTCCGCTGCTTCATGCCCAGTTATGGGAAATAGGCGCAGGGGTTGGCGGCTGCAATTACAAAGGCGACGTTATGCCCAAGTTTAAGCCCTTTGTTGTAGGGCCGGGAGCAAACGCTTTCGTCAGAATGAATTACAGCCGCTCGGTATCATTAAAGGTACAGGGCCTGATAGGGCAAATTCATGGAAACGATGATGTCATGCACGACCCGTTCCACGACATAAGAGGGTTTAATTTCAAGGCCAATATTATGGAAGCAAGCGGGCAGATAGAATACAACTTCATGAATTTCAGAACAAACGCCTCGCGTATTGTTAATAACTGGACACCCTACGTGTTTGCCGGTGGTGGCTATACCATGCGTACTACCGAATACCATATTAAAAGTATTATCAGTACCGGCACAGGCGTAGTAACTAATGGTGTTATTTCAGGCTCAAGTAATACGCAAGTAAACACTTGGGTTTTGGGTATTGGTTTCAAGAAAGAACTAAGCCCGCACTGGAACTGGGGGGTAGAGTTTGGAAGCAGATGGATTAACGACGATTTTCTGGACGGGCTGGGGCATTATAACAACGGAACCTACAATAGCGGCACACTGCCTGCCTCGATAGACCCCCTCGTGCTGTTGAATCTTAAACGCCAGTTGCCCGGCACCAGAGCAAAAGATATGTACTATTACACTAATTTCTCAATCAGTTATTTGTTTTATAAAGTACATTGCCCACCAACCAGAAGATAATTTCTATGCCTTAGAGGCAAATAAACAGAATACTGTGTTGTTTTTTGTTAAAAAAATATAACAAACGTCTACAAATCTGTAAAAACTTATCAAACACAGTTGTTTTTTCCTAACTTTGCAATCCTTTTCATTTATTAGTATCATTCCTAATAGGTAGACTATTATTCATAACTGTTTTTTTAAGTGAAAGAAAACATTGATTTAAGCAATTTACCAGCGCATATAGCCGTTATAATGGACGGGAACGGGCGTTGGGCAAAAAAACAGGGAGCTTTGCGTATATTCGGGCATCACCACGGTATCAAGTCAGTACGTGATACTGTTGAGGGGTGTGTTGAGTTAGGTATCAGATACCTGACCATGTATACGTTTTCTACCGAAAACTGGAATCGTCCGAAATTAGAGGTAGATGGCATCATGCAGCTACTTGTGAAGACTATCGGAGACGAAGTGCCTGATTTGCATAAAAACAATGTACGCCTGAAAACCATAGGTAATATAGAATCGCTACCCAAATCTGCACGCAAAAAATTACAGGATTCTATTGAGTTAACAAAAAATAATACAGGCCTGACCTTAACGCTGGCATTGAGTTATAGTGGAAAATGGGAAATTGTGCAAGCCTGTCAGCAAATTGCCCAGCAAGTGAAGTCGGGTTCATTAGCCGTAGAAAATATAACAGAGAACTTATTCTCAACATTTTTAGCCACACAAGAGGCCCCCGATGTAGATTTGATGATTCGTACAGGCGGAGACCACCGGATAAGTAATTATCTGCTCTGGCAAATAGCGTATGCTGAGTTATATTTTATGGATAATCTGTATTGGCCGGAGTTCCGCAAAGAACATTTATTTGGCGCAATTTATGAATACCAACAGCGCGAACGACGCTTTGGCAAAACAAGTGAGCAAGTAACTTCGGTTTTAAAAGAGGTATAATAGATGATAACGATTTTTATAAGTAAATATATGTTTAACCTGTCCGTTTTTAGGATAACCACTACCACAATCAGAAAAGTATCCCTTTTTATTGCGTTTCTGTTCTTCTCTTCAGGTTTATTTGCTCAGTTGAGAATCGGTGTAGGCCGCCAGAATGGCCAGGCCAAAGAAAGTGTCATTTCTTACGAAAGACCCCAAGAGTATACTATCTCAAAAATAACCGTTACCGGAGTTAAGTTTCTTGACCCTAACACGCTTATTTCGGTGTCGGGGCTTAATGTGAATGATAAAATTCAGCTACCCGGCGAAAAAATCAGTACGGCTATCCGTCGTTTAATGGAGCAGGGTATCATTGAAGATATCGCCATTAATGCTGCCAAAATAGACGGCGATAAAGTAGAACTTGAAATTAACCTGCGCGAACGCCCCCGCCTGAACAAATTTACTTTTAAAGGTTTACGCAAAGGCGAAATCGAAACGGTAAGCGACAAAGTGAAGTCGAACAAAGGGAAAGTAATTACTGACGCCCTGATTAAAAATATTCAGCTTACTATCAAGAAGATATATGTCGATAAAGGCTTCCTGAATACAAGCGTACAAATTAAACAGGTTGTTGACACCATTCGTGCCAATAATGCTACTTTAATTGTATATGTAGATAAGAAAAACAAAGTAAAAATTAACGATATTAAACTTAATGGTGTAGAAGAACTGCCCGACTGGAAAGTGCTGGCCAAGTTAAAAAGCACCAAAATCAAAGCTCCGCTGAGAATTTTTACGCCTTCAAAGTTTGTTCCTAAAAAGTTTGAAGAAGATAAAGAAAAACTAATTGAGTATTATAATAAAAAAGGGTATCGTGACGCACAGATTACCAGCGACTCCACTTTCTCGCCTGATGGTAAAAATCTGGAAATCGTTCTGAATATTAACGAAGGTAACCGCTTTTATTACCGGAATATTACATGGACAGGTAACTATTTGCGTAAAACAGAAGACTTACAACGAATATTAGGTGTCGAAAAAGGTGATATTTATAATCCAGAAGACCTTAACAAAAAAATTAATGGTATTCCGCAGGGTGACGTAAGTTCGGTTTACATGGACGACGGCTACCTGTTCTTTAGCTGTACGCCTGTTGAAGTAGCCGTTGAGGGTGACTCTATCGACATCGAAATGCGTATTATTGAAGGAAAACAAGCCACCATTAACCGCATTATTCTGAACGGAAACACCAAAACCAGCGACCACGTAGTGATGCGTGAGTTGTTGACACGCCCGGGCCAGAAATTCAGCAAAACTGACTTGATTGAGTCTCAACAGATATTATCAAGACTTGGGTATTTTGACCCGCAAAAAATTGAGCCTAAGCCTATTCCACAGGCCGACGGTACGGTGGACATTGAGTATAACGTAGAAGAAAAACCAAGCGATAACATCGAGCTTTCAGGTGGTTGGGGTGGTTTGCAAGGCTTTGTTGGTACCTTTGGGGTTGTTTTCAATAACTTTTCGGCTAAAAATATTACTAACTGGGACAAATGGCGGCCACTACCAGCCGGCGACGGTCAACGCCTTGCCCTACGTGTACAAGCCAGTGGTAGATTCTACCAGACTTACTCGGTTTCGTTTACAGAACCGTGGTTGGGTGGTAAGAAACCAAACTCGTTTACAGTTAGTATCTTCCATACCTCGTCAGATAACCGTGCTTATCAGCGCGCCCTTGAAAGACAATACGGTGCCGGAAGTTATCTGGCTACACTATATGGCGGAAACAGCCTTTATAACGGTTATTTCAAAAATACAGGGGCATCGGTTACGTATGGTAAACGCCTGAACTGGCCCGACAGAAACTTCAGCTTTAATGCGTCGTTGTCGTATCAGAGATATAACGTAGATAACAGTTACTTCATTCCGGGTTTCCAGAAAGGGGTTGCTAACGACCTAGCCTTGATTGCTTCAATTTCAAGATATAGCCTTGATAACCCGCAATTTACACGTTCGGGTTCGCAGTTTACTTTAAGTGCAACTTTCAACCCACCGTATTCGGTGCTGAGAGGAACACCTTCGGCTGATAAATTCAAGTGGATTGAAGGCCATAAATGGATGTTTGATGGTGATTGGTACTCGCCACTTGTAGGTAAATTTGTATTACACGCCAAAGCGAATCTGGGTTTCTTGGGTAAATACACCGCAAGTTCACAATATAGCCCATTTGGGCGTTTCATTCTGGGGGGTGCTGGTTTGGGTATGCAAAATGCCATGAACGTAGGTGCTGAGCTAATTGGTTTACGTGGGTATGACGAAGGCGTTGTGCATGAGCTTTCGATGGATGAAGCCGAAAGACTCAGAAAAGGAGAAATTACTTTGAGCCGCCTTGGTGGTTTGGCATATAGCAAGTATACGGCCGAAATCCGTTATCCGGTGTCGTTAAACCCACAAGCAACTATCTTCCTTCAGGTATTTGCCGAGGCAGGTAATAGCTGGGGTAGTTATAAAGATTTTAACCCGTTCAAGTTACGTCGTACGGCAGGTATTGGTGCCAGAATCTTTATGCCTGCGTTTGGTTTGTTAGGTCTTGACTTCGGAAAAGGCTTCGACCCGATTCCGGGTATTTCAAACCGTGGTTTGAAATCATTTACATTCAGTATTGGTCAACAAATCAGATAAAACCGAATTGTTAAATTCTGTTAATAATATACAAGCAGCAGAATAATATCGTTAATAAGGCAATTAGAGTTTTGTACAGACGTTAACAATTAACCATAGAATAAAAATATTTTATCCATTCGTAATATTTTTTGAATGAAAAAGACAATTATTTTGCTATTTTTGGCACTCATTTCTTTACATTCTTTTGCGCAAAAGTTTGGATACATTGATTCGGAGTTCATAACTAGTAAAATGCCTGAATACAAAAAAGCCCAGGAAGACATGGAAAAGTATTCAGAAAAATGGGTGCAGGATATACAAAACAGGTATGCCGAACTAGAAAAAATGCGCCAGCAGTATCAGCAGGAAGAAATACTTTTAACGGCCGATATGAAACGCGAACGCTTGAAAGCCCTTGACGATAAAGAAAAAGAGGTAAAGGAGTTGAATAATAAAGTTTTTGGCATGAACGGCTTATTATTTGCTAAAAAGAAAGAATTAATGAGACCTATCATGGACGATATTAATAGAGCCTGTGAGAAAGTTGCACGTCAGAAACAACTAATGTTTCTTTTCGATAAGGCTTCTGATATGAGTATGATATACACCGACCCGCGTCATGACTATACAGACTATGTAATGGAAGCTCTGGGAATTTCATTAAAAGAAGAGAAAACTCAAAATAACCAAGTAACCAAACCAAAAAATTGATAACAAAATGAAAACAAAGTTTTTTGCCTCTTTTATTGTGGCTTTAATGTTTGTAGGTATTGCTGCGAAGGCTCAACAAAAAATAGGATATACTAACGTTGATTATATTCTTAACAATTTACCTGACGCAAAGGATATTGAAAACAAGTTAAAAACAGAGAAAGCACAATACGACAAATTGTTGCAAGAGAAAGCTGCTGATCTTCAAAAGAAATATGAAGATTATCAGAAAAATGCGTCAACGATGTCACCTGTAATTAGAGCTGACCGCGAAAAAGAATTACAGACGCTTAACAATGCTATTCAGGAGTTCCAACAAACATCTGAAGGTGCATTACAACAAAAACAACAACAGTTGTTGGCTCCGGTATTAGACAAAATTGACAAAACTATCAAAGATGTAGCTAAAGAAAACGGCTATGTTTATGTTTTCAATACTGATGCTGGCCCTGGTACTACTCCAATCTTGTTGGTAGCTCCAGATAGTGATAACATCTCTGAGCTTGTGTTCAAAAAATTAGGTGTGCCTTCTCCAGCTAAAAATGCTGCCGGAAACACTGCAACACCTGCTGCTACAACAACAGCTCCTAAAAAATAAGGATATTACAGCGCAGATATAGTAAAGCCTCGGAAAACCATTTTTCCGAGGCTTTGTTGTTTTGTATTGTTACTTAAGCTGAGCGGCTAAACCATCAATGCTTTTTGAAATGAGTTCAACTACCTTTTTGCTATTGGCATCGGTTGCTTTAGCTTTGGCAGTAGCAAGACTGGTTTTAGCGGCGGCTAGTTCTTGCTTAGCTTTAGCAATGTCGCCTGCTTTTTTATACAAACGAGCCGACTCATACCTGAAATTGGCCATGTCTTGCGGGGCTGTCAGTTGGCTTTGCGCTCTGGTTAACCAGCTACGTACCGTAGCGGCGTATTTGCTGTCTGGGAAGTTCACGTTAAAAAACGTAACATAATACACCAACATTTGTGGTTGGGTGGTTTGGTTAACAAGATTCTGCACAAAAGGGAAGGCTCTGTCTTGACCCTGCTCACGAATCAAGGCTTGTGCTTCAATCTGCCACGTATTGCTTGTTATATATTGGCCTGCGCCAATAACATTCATGTATTGTTTTAGTTTATTTACTTTAGCTAAAGAATATTTGCTTGCTTTAGGGCTATAAATAGCCATTTGCACGAGTGCTCCTAAGGCTGCGGTTTCGTTGCCTGCGTGCCCCTTTTGGGTTTCATATTTTTTGGCCGTTTCTATATTCCGTAGCCAGAATTCGGCAAAGCCGTTGTCTACATCCATCAGGCATTTTTTAGCAATTTCCCAACTTTCCAGCGAGTTTAGCTTGTCTTTCGGATAAACGCTATATAAGTCGTTTGCTACTTTAATGTTTCGGGTGGTGTCCTGCGTGATACGGAATAAATACGCCAGACCCGATAACACAGAAATATCGCGGTTGCCTGCTTGGTATCTTTTCCAGAATTCGCCCGATTGTGTGTTAGGGTCAAGGGCATCTTTGCCATGCTTAACCAAATCTTTCGGGGTATTAACGGGGTCTGTATGGTGGAGGATATTCTGATTTTTGTCGAAATACAGAAACAACGGGAAGGTTGGCAGGTAGATTTTCTTAGCCGTCAGGAATTTTACCTGATTGGCATCACTCAGGTTAAGTTTATAATTGATAAAATTCTGGTTATAGAATTTCCCGACTTCGGTGTTTTTTAATGTAGGCTCCAGACTCATACATATTGGGCAGTTCGGATGATAGCATTCTATAAAAACAGGTTTGTTTTGTGCTTTGGCTTTGGCAAATGCCCCCTGAATGGTAGGTTCCCAATTAATTCCCTGCGCGAAAACAACGCAGGAAATAAAGACAAAAACGGAAGAGAAAAGTATTTTTTTCATTGAAATGGGCTTGTTGTTTTCTGTAAAATGGTTGTTAGTTATTTGAAAAAACGGCTGATAACCTACAAAATTGCGCTCAGAAGCGTAGCCATAGGTATTCATTTACTGAATATAGAAATAAATTTAAAACTTTTCTTTAAAAAATAAAGCCATCACCTTCTGAAAAGATGATGGCTTTGATAAACAGAACAAAAGTACTAAGCTAGCTCTTTTAATACTTTTTCCAGTAGCTTTTTAGTGGCTCTTACGCCATCTTCGTTAGATAAATAACTGGTGTCTCCGCCCATATCTCTCATCAATCCTCCTTCATATTCAATGCCTACATAGCCGCCTGTCCAGCCTGAGGCTTTAATAATTTTAAAGATTTTGATAAAGTCGGTATCGATGTCGTCGCCGTTAGGGCCAAACTTATGTGTTTTTGCACTTATACCTTTGGCGTAAGGCATCATTTTTTGCACGCCATCATATTTATCATATTCTTTTACGCAAGTTGTAGCCATAATACCTTTCAGGTCTTGGGTAACGGGTTTGCTTCTTTCGGCACAGAAGTTGCCAAAGTCAGGCAAAAAGCCTTTGTTTTTAGCTTTTACTTGTTTCATGACACCCACCAGCCAGTCGGGGTCTGTCGAATACCCGAAGTGGTTTTCGATGATAACGTTCAATCCGGCTTTTCCGGCATATTCTAATACCTTCTGGTAACCATCGGCTGCTGCTTTGGCTACCTCTTCGCGGCTGCCTTCTTCGCCTTTGCCTGACAGGGCTGCCATGGCATCGCCCAGATTTACGCGTATAGAACTACAACCCAGAAACTTGGCGGCATCAACCCACGGATAATGCGCTTCTACGGCTTTCTGACGTTTGGCGGCATCGAGCGAGGCAATGTTTTCTCCATCAACCATAATCAGGTGATTTTTTACGCCCAAATCGTTGCAGCGTTGTTTTAACTCGTTCAGGTAGGTCTGGTCGGTATGTTTATTATTAAAGAAGCCTGAAACGTATTCTACAACCGAAACACCAAAATCATTTTTAGCTTTTGCCGGAAAATCCATGTTTTTCAGTTTGCCTGTAAATAAATCGGAAGCAAACGAGAACTCGGCTAACGAGATTTCAAAAGTAAATTTTTTGGCAGGTTCGGCTGCTATTAACGACTCCGGTAATAAAGTTGATAACCCAATGCCCGCGGTAGCCAGACCTAACTGGCTTAAAAACTGACGACGATTGTTCATGAATAGAATTAAAGTTAAAAGATGAATGTTTTTATGATTATATCGAATATTGATGGCCTTATTCGGTGCCGAATGTAACCGAATAAGGGATAAATAAAGCACCTTTGGCCTTGTCGTTTTTGAAAACAAAGTACAAATCTTGAAACCCATTAGCCGGAGTAATATTTACTACGTGTGGTTTTGGTGGCTTTTTGCCCGAAAACGCATCGGGGTCATCAATAGGCTCAATAAATTCTGTTTTTCCCAAGAGCGGCCCTTCTGGTGAACCCGTATGTATTTCTATGATACCCCCCTGCGAATTTAATTGCTGTTTGGGGGCAGCAACTATTAGGCTAAGGGTTTTAATACCTGTGAGGTCGATATTTTTGAAAGATGCATACGTATTAGGAGCCATTACAATCAGCAGATTGGTTTCACCCATTTTAAACTTCATGATATTCTTTGAAGCGTCGGGGGCATTGCCAAGCATCAGGGTTGGGCTTTGTAGCACAAACAATTGTTCGGCTGTTTGTGCAGGTAGGCCATTTGCACCTTTGTCGGTATAAGAGGCCAGAATTTTATAAACGCCTTTATTGGCATCGCCACCGTCGGGTATTACAGGCGAGATATTGCCCTTTGGAGGCAGTAGGGCAGGAGGTGTTTTTTTATCGGCTAGGCTCAGAATGTACTGAACCATCTGGCTGGCTTCGGGTAAACCAATATTCGGGTGTGCCGACATGGCCACATCGCCCCAAACACCTGAACCACCTTTAATAATTTTGTCAGATAATACGGCTACGGCATTGCTGTTGGACTTGTATTTTCTGGCTACTTCGGTAAAAGCAGGGCCAACCGATTTTTTATCCTGAAAATGGCAGGCTTTACAGTCACTTTTATCTATCAGGTTTTTTCCGGCTGTGAAGGTAACAGGTGCGGCCTGATGCCCCTGTATACTCTGAGGGTTGTCTTCGGCATCCTGATAAGTAGCGGTGATTTTTACCTTACTCGCCGGAATACGCTTGTTTTCCAGACTACCATCTTCTTTGTCAGATACTTTTACCTCGTAGGCAATGGGTTTATTCGGGAAAAAGAAACTCTTGTTGCCGTCTGTCAGGTTCAGCGATACCTGCGGAGGCTCGTTTCCGGCTTTAATCGTAAGTTCTTTTGTATCTTTCAAGCCTTGAGCATCGGTTACGGTTAGAACGGCCTTATAAGTGCCTAATTTCTTGAATACATACGAAGGGTTCGCGTCGGTCAGCACTACTGGTGCGGCGCCGGTCTGTGTAATTTTCCATTCGTATTTGAGGGCATCGTTATCATAGTCTTTGGTACCTTCTGACGAAAACTGAACCGTTAAAGGCAATGCTCCGGCTTGTTTATCGGCTTTGGCTACTACAAGCGGCTTACGATTGCCTCCGTTGTACTCAATCCTGACCAGTTTTGATTCTGGGTTTGCCAGAAACCAGCCTTGCCCATACTCTAGTATGTATAAATCACCATTAGGACCAAAAGCCATGTCGATAGGGTGCTCGAGCTTCAGATTAGGCAAGAAACGCTCCATTTTTACGTAGTCGCCTTTTTCGTTTGTGGTTACGGCAATAATCCAGTCGCGCATCCATTCAAAGATGAATAACTTATTGTCATAATGGGCAGGAAAGGCTCTTTTGGCATCTTTAAAGAACTCCTGATGATACACAGGGCCAGCCATGGCACTACGGCCACCAGCACCCAGTAGCGGGAATTTCTTCGATTCGGCAGCCGGATACCAGATAAATGCCTTTTGTGCAGGTGGCAGGTCTTGCAGACCTGTATTATTGGGCGAGTTATTGAAAGGCTTTTCAGGATTAAACTTTTCGCCCGATTTCTGGGTAGCAAAATCAAAGTCCCAATAGGCTTTATTGTCACCTACAAAATAAGGCCAGCCAAAATTACCTGCTTTACGAGCCTGCCCGAATTCATCTTCTGCGGCAGGGCCTAAGCCTGTCGAGTCTTTTCCGGCATCTGGGCCTACATCGCCCCAGTATAAGAAACCGTTTTTCTTATCAACCGAAATCCGGTAGGGGTTCCGATGCCCCATTGTATAGATTTCAGGCCGTGTTTTTGGCATACCTTTCGGAAACAGGTTTCCTTCTGGAATGGTATAGGTGCCGTCTGCTTCTGGATGGATACGGATAATTTTACCTCTTAAATCGTTGGTGTTAGAGGACGACTTCTGGGCATCAAAAGCACTTCTGCCCGGACGTTCGTCGATGGGTGCGTAACCGTCTGAGGCACGCGGGCTGGTGTTGTCGCCGGTTGATAGGTAAAGGTTTCCGGCGGCATCCCAATCAATAGAACCCCCTGTATGGCAACATTGGTCTCGTTGTGTAGGTATTTCGAGTAAAACTTTTTTACTGTTTATATCGAGCATATTTCCTTTGAGTTCATAACGGGCCAGAATATTTTTTGGCTCGCTACCCGCCGGAGAATAATAAAGGTATACCCAATGATTTTTGGCAAAGTCAGGGTCAATATTCAGCCCTAGCAAGCCGTCTTCGGCTTCGGGTTGGCCGCCATCGGCTATGTTATATTTTGTACTTACCGGAATTGAGGCAATAACCGTTGTTTTTTTGGTTACGGGGCTATACATTTTTACCAGACCATGACGCTCAATAAAAAGCACGCGTTCGTCAGGTAAAATAGCCAGTTCAAGTGGTTCGTTCAGGTTTTCGGTCAAAGTAATTTTCTGAAAACGATTTTCTTCAGGAACCTGCGCCAGTACAGAAAACGGCATAAGCCCCAGAAGAAAGCATTTGAATAGGTTTTTCATGAGATGATGTTTAACAGATAATGGGAAGTACTATTGCTGCAATTTAGTGCCCTCGAAGGTCATGCCCTGATATTCCAGCGTTACTTTAACTATTTTCTTTTCGTCGTTGCGTTTAAAAGTAAACTTGGCGTTGCCGTCTTCGGTGGCAAAGATGTCATCTTTCTCGGCATCTTTCTTTACTTCGCCGCCTTGCCCACCGGCATCGACCACCAGCTTACCATCGGTAAGTTTAAACTCAATAAATTCAAAGGGTAATTCTTCAAACTTGTATTTGCCAACGTATTCAGATAAATCAGGCGCAATTTTATGCGTAGCAACCACAGGTAAAGATTTTGCTTTAACCGTAAATACAGAGGCAGATGCTAAAAAAAGCAATAAGAGAATTTTTTTCATGTTCGAATAAGTTTATCAATGCGTAAAAACTACACAATATTAAAGATTTTTTCATTGTGTACAATAAACACAAAGATTTTTTTTAATTTTGATGCTCCTAAAAAGGCGTTTATATGGATCCACGATTAAAGAAATATTTGGAAAGTACACTCAAGGAGGTTTCGATTGATTGTACGATTTTTGGGTTTCATGCCGGCGAGCTGAAAGTTCTGTTATTAAGATGGAAAGGAACCGACTCGTGGAGCCTGCCCGGCGGACGTATTTTTCTGGAAGAGTCGGCGAATGAAGCGGCTGTGCGGATTCTGCGCGAAAGAACAGGGCTGCAAGAGATATTTCTACAACAGTTTTATACTTTCGGTGCGGCTAACCGCTATAAGAATTTCTCGCCCGATGAGTTAATTAAAACATTGGAGCTTACTTTCGGAGAAGATTTTTTTGATGAGAAGCTCATGAAACGCAACATATCGATCGGGTATATGGCACTGGTAGAATTTGAACAGGTTGTGGCCACGCCCGACTGGTATACCGATGAGTGCCGTTGGTGGGAAATTTCGGCTGTACCAACTTTGCTTTTCGACCATAATGATATGATTGAAACGGCTTTGAAGGCACTCAGGCAACAACTGAGTTATCAGCCTATTGGCTATAATCTGTTGCCCGAAAAATTTACCATGCCCGAACTGCAAAGGCTATATGAAACAATTCTGGATAAACAACTTGACCGCCGGAATTTCCAGAAACTGATGCTGAGCTACGACATTCTGGAAAAATTACCCGAGAAGCGTACGGGAGGTGCTTTTAAAGCTCCTTTCCTATATAAATTTGATAAAGAAAAATACGACAGAGCTATTCAGGAAGGCATTACATTTAAAGTCTGAAGAAGAGAAAATGGCACCCCGTAAAGGATGCCATTTTAGTTAATGCCTTGTGTTATTTTTCCCAATCGAACGAACGTTTTACGGCTTTTTTCCAGCCTTTATAAAGTGTGTTCCGTTCTTTGGCTTTCATTTGGGGTTTCCAGCGTTTATCAACTCCCCAGTTTTGCAGAAGGTCATCGAAATTCTTCCAGTAGCCTACGGCCAGCCCTGCTGCATAGGCAGCCCCTAGCGCAGTGGTTTCAATCATTGTTGGCCTGATAACCGGTACATTGAGCATATCTGACTGAAACTGCATGAGTAGTTCGTTTACAACCATGCCCCCATCAACCCGTAACGAGCTTATTTCAATACCAGAGTCATTTTCCATGGCATCAAGCACGTCTTTGGTCTGGTAAGCGGTGGCTTCCAGCACGGCCCGTGCTATATGGCCTTTGTTGACATAACGGGTTAAGCCCGCAATAACCCCTCTGGCCGATGATTGCCAGTAGGGTGCATATAAACCCGAAAAAGCAGGTACAAAGTAAGCCCCGCCGTTATCGTTAACGCTTTTAGCCAGTTTTTCAACGTCAGTGCTTTTCTGAATAATGCCGAGGTTATCGCGCAGCCATTGAACCAAAGCCCCTGCAATGGCTACCGAGCCTTCAAGGGCATAATGTACTGGCTGGTTTTCGAACTGATACGCTACCGTTGTTAGTAGGCCATGTTTAGAAGGCACAAGGTCTGTGCCTGTGTTCATAAGCATAAAACAGCCTGTACCATAGGTATTTTTGGCTTCGCCGGGCTTGTAACAGGTTTGCCCTACCAAAGCTGCTTGTTGGTCGCCCAAATCGCCTGCCAGCGGTACCCCTTGCATTACTTCGGAAGCTATATGGCCATATACCTTGCTGCTAGGCTCAATGGTAGGAAGCATCTGGAGCGGAATACCCATGATTTCGGCCAGTTCGGCATCCCAACTCATGGTTTTCAGGTTCATTAGCTGTGTACGGCTGGCGTTTGTTACGTCAGTAATATGTAAGCCTCCGTTAATACCCCCTGTTAAGTGCCATATAAGAAAAGTATCCATGTTGCCGAAGATGGCGTTACCTTTTTCGGCATCTTCTCTTACACCCGGCACGTTGTCGAGAATCCATTTGATTTTCAGCCCACTAAAATACGTAGCCAGTGGTAAACCTGTGCGGTCCTGAAAAAACTGTGAGCCATGACTTTTAGTGAGGGCTTTTACGGTGTCGTCGACGCGGGTATCTTGCCACACAATGGCATTATAGTAGGCTTTGCCTGTGCGTTTGTTCCAGACAACGGTGGTTTCGCGCTGATTTGTAATACCACAAGCGGCTATATCTTCTGTTTTGATGCTTTTCTCTATGCGGGCAATGGCAATAACTTCGAGCGTGTTTTTCCAGATTTCTTCGGAATTATGTTCAACCCAACCCGGTTTCGGATAAATTTGTTCGTGTTCTTTCTGGCCCGCCGATACAATATTGCCCGTACGGTCGAAGATAATACAGCGAGTACTGGTAGTACCCTGGTCAATAGATGCAACGTATTTCATAGGATTGAATAATATTTTGAGTAAACCAGCCCATATAACTTAATATGGGCTGATGTGGGCTTCTTATTTAGCTACTCTAGAACCTGAGAAACCATACCAAGCAATATAGGCAAACATGGCTACCGGCAAAAGCAACGAAGTGGCCATATTGGTGGTATCGGCAATCCAGCCCATTACAGGCGGGAAAATCGCGCCTCCTACAATACCCATAATGATGTATGATGAACCAATTTTGGTATTGGTGCCTAAATCTTTTACCCCTAATGAAAATATAGTAGGGAAGGTAATACTCTGGAAGAAGAAAAAGGCTAGCAAAGCATACACAGAAAGTTTGCCTGCGGCTTGTGAGGCAAATAATAAAATAAGCACAATGGCTAATGAGTAAATGCCTAATAGAACATTAGGTTTAATGTAGCGCATGAAGAATGTGCCCGCAAAACGCCCAATCATGAAAATAACCATTCCTACTGAAAGCAGGTTGGCGGCATCTTGTTTTGATACACTAATGGCCTCCATTACAAAGTTTATAAATAAACCCCATACGCAGGCTTGCGCGCCTACATTGAGCAACTGGGCAACAACCCCAAAAACAAAGTGCGCATTGCTGAATAATTTTTTGGCTGATTTCTGAATTTTTGACTCTGTAATGCCTGACTCATGAATTTCGGGCATGGGGGTTAGTAAAAATAATAGTGCAACCAATAACACTACACCACCTACGAGCATATAAGGTAATTGTACGGACTTGAATCCGGCTTCAACGCTTTGCTCATGATTACTAAATACCAGCATACTGCCTACTAATGGCCCGATAATTACGCCTACCCCATTGAACGATTGTGCCAGATTAAGGCGTTGCTCTGACGACTCCTGAGGGCCTAATACGGTGGCGTAAGGGTTGGCGGCTGTTTCAAGAAAAGCCAGCCCACAAGCCAGAATAAACAAGGCTACCAGAAAGAATGTCCACGATTGTGCCTCTGTGGCCGGATACACCAGAAATGCTCCGCCCGAATACAGCAGAAGCCCTGCCAGAATACCTTTTTTGTAGCCCCAGCGTTTCATGAACAAACCAGCCGGTAAGGCCATAAAAAAATAGGCTCCATAAGTAACAACCTGCACCCACGTAGATTCTGATATTTTAAGGTTGAGGGTTTCCTGAAAATGCTTGTTGAGTACATCGAGCATACTGATGGCAAAACCCCACAAGAAAAAAAGACTGGAAATAAGAATAAAAGGAATGAGGTATTTTTTATTGGAAGAACCGGAGGTGAAATTTTGATTGTTGCCTGAAATAGAAGCCATAACGGTTTAGGGTTAAAAATGATAAGCGTTTGATTTGTGAATAGATTTTGTCCAAAAATGAGAATTTTTTGAGAAATAATAAGATATTTTTCAAATAAATATCTGAAACCATTTTGCCGTAGTGGTTTTCAGGACAGAATAATAAAAATAGCGAGGTTTTGGCCTCGCTATTAGTAAAGATATTAGGTGTAGGCTATGGCAGGAACTGCTTTACATAATTACGGGCTGTCAGAATAGCCGACGTAACATCGTCGAGGCTTCCTTCATAGGCTTTGTCTTCTACTTCAATTACTACGGGGCCTTTGTAGCGCACATCGGTTAAGGCCGTAAAGAATCCCCGCCAGTTTACATCGCCTAAACCGGGTAGCTTTGGTGAATGATACTCAAGCGGGTTTGCCAGAATTCCTACTCTGTCGAGCCTGTCGCGGTATACTTTTACATCTTTGATATGAATATGATGCAGGCGGTTTTTGTATTGGTATATTGGCTTTATCTCGTCCATCATCTGGAAAATCATGTGAGATGGGTCATAGTTAAGCCCAAAGAGCGGCGTAGGGAAGGCTTCAAACATTCGGTCCCAGACGGCCGGAGAAATAGCCAGATTTTTACCGCCGGGCCATTCGTCGTTTGTGAAGAACATAGGGCAGTTTTCAATGCCTATTTTAATGCCTTCCTGCTCGGCTGTGTCAATGATGGGCTTCCAGAGTTTTTTAAATATCTCGAGGTTATCCTGAATGTTTTTCTGTGGGTCGCGGCCAATGAATGTATTCATAACAGGAATACCCAGTTTGTGGCAGGCTCTGATAACTTTCTTGATATGCTCAATATAAAATTCCGATTTTTTCGGGTCAGGGTCGAGCGGATTAGGGTAGTAGCCTAAGCCCGAAATAGTAATGCCTTTTTCCTTGATAAAATCCTTGATGTATTTAACGTGCTTGTCGTCGAGTTTATCTACATCAATATGTGTTACGCCGGCGTATCGGCGTGCGTCGCTATTATCTTTAGGCCAGCACATCATCTCTAAACAAGAGAAGCCATTATTGGAAGCAAAATCTACCACGTGCTCAAAGCCGAAGTCTGCCAAGATAGCACTTACAAATCCGAGTTTTAACATACTAGTTCTATGAAGGTTGATATAAAGATGTAAAGTAAATCTTTTTTGTTTAAAAGATTCAGCAAATTTCAGGGTTTATTCTATGCTTAAACAAAAGAAAAAAATATTTTTTTTGATTTTTCACAACCAAAATAAGCTATACCCCGTATATAGTGCAAAGTGGAACAGTTTTTTTACAGAGTGTTGAAAGGACCAGAAAAATGTTTGTTTAATGTTTTGTTTTTAATCTTAAACAAGGGTATTTTCTTGGTTTTGTACAATAAATAGAATTTTCAAGGTTTTTTTCAAAAAAATTAGATAAATTCTTGGTTTTATAAATGTTTATTGTATAATTTTGTTTAACGTTACAATCAAAAAGATAAACAAACCATGACAACTCTCGAATTTAACTTTGCCATTTCAAAAACATCAAAGTCTCTAAAGCCATTTGCTTTCAGATTGACTAAAGACGTTGAAGACGCGAATGATTTGTTACAAGACACACTTGTAAAAGCATTTATGAATCGTGATAAGTATACTGACGGGACCAACCTTAAGGCATGGCTTTACACGATTATGAAGAATACGTTTATTACCAATTACCAGAGGTTGCTCAGAAAAAATACGTTCATTGATACTACCGATAACCTGCATTTTATTAATAGCACAGATAGTAGTGTTGAGAACAACGCATACTCTACTTTTGCTCTCGAGGATATCAATAATGCTGTTGAAACCTTAGATGAAAGTTATAAACAGCCATTTATGATGCATTTTAGTGGTTTTAAGTATCATGAAATTGCGCAAAAATTGCAGGTGCCTATTGGAACAGTGAAGAACAGAATACACATTGCCAGAAAAGAATTGAAAGATAAGTTACAAGTGTATGCTTATTGAAATCTAAGTAAAAATATTAGTCAAAGAGCGAGCTGCTTTTTAGCCATGATAAAGATTTTCGAGTCGAGTGGGACTCAGATAAAAAGAGGAAGGTTTTAAAAGTTATCTGTGATGCGGATAACTTTTTTGTTTTTTAAAATGTGTTGAGAATTTTCTACATAGTGGGTAGAAGAATACAATGCAGTGTTTAATTTAATCGTTCAGGTTTTTATCAACAATTTCCTGAACCTGTTCTTTAATTTTATTTTGTACTTTGTCTTTGGCAAAAATAAACAAAACTAACAACGAAAGGTACAGCAGAAAGATGATAAAGAAGCCAAGCCAGGCACTTTTGAGCCAGATATTAAGCCCGATAGCCACAAGAATACTCAGAAAGATAATAACTGTAATAGATAAAATAAATAACAGAAGCGTATAAATAGCCTGCACGGCTACGCCTTCGATTTTTTCCTGAAAGCCTAATTTTATTAATTCAAATTTTGCTTCTATCAATTTAACGACGTTGTCGCGGAACTCGTTTATTTTCAGCAAATCTGCCATGGTGTCTCTGACGTTCGTTGTTTAGGTACTGTATCAACAATGCAAGGTAGATAAAACATGGCACCTGACAAAAAAGACGCTTAAAAAAATATCGGGGTTCTGGCAAATAATAACAGAACCCCGATACGCGTGCTTAAACTTTTGGTGGCAGAAGTTTGTACATAACCGGCGTTACAACACGGGTTAGTATAAGCGACGAAATAAGCCCGCCTATCATTACCAACGCCAACGGCGAATAAAGCGGCGAATGCTCAAGCACCAAAGGTACCAAGCCCCCGATGGCTGTTAAGGTTGTAAGCACAATCGGAATAAAACGAGTTTCGCCGGCTTCCTCAATGGCATCGTTAATACTTAAACCTTTTTCTTTCCGTAAGAAATTGGTGTAATCGACCAGCAGAATGGAGTTTTTGACCTCTATGCCCGCCAAGGCGATAATGCCCACAATGGCCGTAAACGATAGCGAATAACCTGTAAAAAGTAGTATCAGGATGGCCCCAATCATACCCAGCGGAATAACCGATAATACAATGATGGTACTCTTGAAGGTTTTGAACTCAAGAATCAGAATGGCCATAATACCAAAAACCGTAATCAGGATAATAGTGCCTAACCCACCGAAAGTTTCCTGCGAACGCTCAACTTCACCCGCCATTTTAATTTCATAGCCTTTAGGTAGTTTAAGAGAAGCCAGTTTGGCACTTGCTTCTTTGGTAACTTTAGGTGTCAGGTAGCCACTTTGTATAAAGGACGATACAATGGTGTAGCGGTCGCGGTCGTAGTGGTTAATTCTGTTGGGCGATGTTTCAAAGTTAAGGCTTGCTACCTGTTTCAATGGGATAAGGTTACCCATCTGATTGGCAATAAACATCTTCGAGAAAGCATCCATGCCTGCGTGTTGCTGGCGCGGCAGGCTTATGTTAATATCAATTTCGTCTTCATCGTTTTGCTTGAATGTCCCCATGTTTACGCCCGCAATACCCATTCTGACGGTGCGGTCAATATCAACTGTTGGTATGCCCAGCATTCCGGCTTTATCTTTGTTGATGTTTACGCGTAGGTCAACATTCTGCGCCGACAGCGGGTTGTTGACATACATGGTTCCGGGGGTTTCTTTGAATAGTTTTTCTACCCGAAACGAAATGGCGCGAAGCGAGTCAAGGTTTTCGCCGAATATCCTGACGGCCAGAGGGGCTTCAACCGGAGGGCCTTGTTCAAACTGAATTACCCTTATTTTAGCTCCCGCATATAAATCAAACTTCTTACGGAGTTCGTCAATAAATTCTTCTCTTTCGGGTACTTCAACCTCGTCTTGTAATTGCACGAAAATCTGTGCAAAGTTAGACTGGGTTCCGCCCACAGGCAGCACGTTATAATAAATACGCGGGTTCGATTTCCCTATGTTTGAAACATAGTTCTTCACTATTTCATGTTTGCCTAATTCTTTTTCTACAAAAATAGTGGCTTTGTCTGTCTCGCTCAGGTTAGTGCCAAGTGGCGTATTGATGTTAATCAGAAACTGTGGTTTTTCAGAACGAGGAAAAACGCTGGTTCCTACAACCGGAATCAGAGCCAGACTGCCCAGAAAAATAGCAAACGCAATAACAAGGCTTATTACGGGATGGTTTAACGCCCAATGTAATACCTTACGGTACGAGCCTTCAATGCCGCGTTTCATGAGTTTTAAAACGATGTTTTCGCCGTGTTCTTCTCTGGGCATTAACTGGCTTGCCAGAAAAGGTACAATGGTAAGCGAAACAAATAACGAGGCAATAATGGTGGTAATTACCGCCATAGGTAAACTACGGATAAAGTCTCCGGCTGCTTCGGGCAGGAAGCAAAGTGGTAAAAAGGCAAAAATCAGGGTAGCTGTACAGCCCAAAACGGCTAGCCCTATTTGTTTGGTAGCTTCAATGGCTGCTTCTTTGCGGGGCATACCCGAACGCAGGAAGCGGGCAATGTTTTCGACTACCACAATGGAGTCGTCGACCAATAAACCCAAAGCAATTACCAAGCCTACTACACTTAACTGGTTGATTCCGAAACCTGCTAAATCGAGCATGGTTAGCCCCATTGCCAGCGATAAAGGAATAGAAATCATGACAATGATTGAAGCTCTGAAGCCTAGCGGAATAAGGGTAATGAGTACCAACAGAATAGCAATGCCGAAGTCGCGGGCTAGCCCTAGTAAACGGGTAGAAACGCTCTTTACTTGGTCGAAACTTTGCTCGAACTTGATATTTGGCGGAAGGCTGTTTTTGAAATTATCGATAATCGGGCGGATTTGCTCCCCTGTGTTAAAGATGTTGCTGCCGGCTTTCATGGTTGCCGTGACAAAAACCGCCCGTTTTCCGTTCAGGCGGCCAATGTATCCTTCTTCTTCATAGTCCATGCTTACTTCGGCTATGTCTCGCAGGTACGTAATGGCTGTGCCGGATGTACTTACTACGGTATTCTTGATTTCGTCGAGGCTTTCGTAACTGCCCGATGTTTTTACGCTGAATTTCCGGCTACCTATTTCGATATTACCAGCCGGAATATTAGCATTTTCAGACTGTATTGCTCCTAAAACCCGATTAAGCGGAATCCGAAACTGTGCCATTTTATCAAGATTGATAGAAACACGTACCTGTTGTTTCGGGAAAGCCCACGTTTCGGCCGTTTTGATAGACTTTACTTTAAGCAAATTATCTTTAAGGGTTTCGGCTTCTTTTTCAAGGTCTTTGTAAGGTGTTGTTTCTGACATGAGGGCGCATTGAATGATATTTACGCCTTCGGGGGTATAACGAAGAATATCAATGCTGTATAAGTCTGAGGGTAAAGAGCCACGAATGGCATTTATTTCTCTTACTACCTCGTTATATTTCTCTTCGGTATCGACCTTATGCTGGAACTCAATTACAATACTGGCCACGCCTTCGTCGGCAGTTGAGGTAAACTTTTTTATGTCGCTGATACCTGAGAGCCTGTCTTCGATAGGGTCAAGAATCAGTTTTTCCATATCGGCCGGAGATGTACCCGGATACACCACCACAATATTGTTGAAAGTAGCCTTTAGGTCGGGGTCTTCGGCCTTAGGCATATTCAACAAGGAGTTGATACCAACGGCTAATACCATTATGAAAATAATGATAGTAAACTGGTAATTTTTAACGGAAAATTCTGCAAGACGCATTTTAATGATGAATTAAGTGTAACGATTTACCGCTCTGGCCAAAAAACTTCCGGCGGTTTTTATCTACAATTGACACATTTTTCTACTAATCGACTTTGGTTGACCAAAGCCAAAAAACAATGCACTTATAATGGTTAGCTGTAAAAGTTAGTTTTTAATTACTTTTACTTTGCTTTTGTCGCTCAGGAAATTAGCCCCTTTGGTAACTACCTGCGTGCCTTCTGTAAGGCCGGAAGTAATAGCCACATCGTTGCCAAAAATGGCACCAATACCAATGGGATGTTTACTAACCGATTGGGCATCGGGGTTGAGGGTGTATACAAAGGCTTTGTTTTTGTCGGCCTCAATAAGTGCTTCTAAAGGAATAACCAAAGAAACAGGGCCTTTGCCCGACGAGATTTCGGCTTTGGCTACAAAACCGGAAATCAGTTTTTTACCATTGGGCTGAATCTGCAACTCAACCTCAAAAGTACCCGTGGCCGGATTAACCGTCTGCGCTATTTGGGTAATTCGGGCCTGAAAAGGCTCGTTAGGGTAGGCATCCAGATAAACGCTGGCAACATCGCCGAGTTTAGCTTTTACTACGTCTCGGTCGGTTAAGCCTACATTAACAATATAGGCCGACTCGCCCGTGCCAAGAATAAATACAGGTGCAAATGGGGTAATTAATTCGCCTTGTTCGGATATTTTTCTCAGGATTCTGCCGCTGGCTGGTGCGTAAATTCTGGATAATTTCTGATTGAACTCTGCTACCTGTACGTTTTGTTTGGCTACATCGTAACCTGTGGTGGCATCTTGTACGTTGGTAAGGGTGGTGGCTTCATCGGCATAGAGTTTCTTTACTCTTTCCAAGTCTCTTTCGGCCTTTTCCATGCCTAATTTCGCCTGTTTTACCTGTGCATCAATTTCAGATAAATCGAGTTCGGCTAATAATTGTCCTTCTTTTACAAATTGACCTTCGGTTACATGCACTTTTTTAATCATACCTCCGGTTTTGAAGGCCAGTTTCATTTCAGATTTTGACGATAATACGCCACTGGCAATGATGGGTTCGCTTAATGATTTCTGAGAAACGGGTTGTACCTGAACCGCGATGATTTCTTCGGTTTCCTGTTTGGTTTCTTGTTTTTTTCCACAACTCATCAAGACAAGAAATACAAAAGCGTAAATGAGCGGAAATAATTTCGTTTTCATATATAAATCTGTTTATTTCTGATTAAATCCTAATTGTTCTACTTTTTTGAGCCAGTTTTCACGATAGCTGTCTTTTGAAAGCCTTAACGGGCCAATGGTGGTAGTTCTGACGGGCTTTACCCCGCAAAACTCTAAGGTCATTTGTTTCATGGCATGGTAAGTGGGGCGGCCATACCGCAACCAGTAGTACCAAGCGGGTTGGTCGAGGGTGCTAATGAGATGCCCTGTTTTACCTACGAGCAGTTTATCCCACCAAAGCGAGTTTTCGCGTTTCTGGAACACAAAACCCGGCAGAAAAACCCTGTCGATAAAGCCTTTCAGTAAGGCCGGAACCGAACCCCACCAGACCGGATAAAAGAAAACGAGGTGGTTGGCCCATTTAATTTTTCGGATGGCCTCTACCAAGTCCGGTTCAAGTTCTGTTCTTTTTCTGTACCCGAACTGCAAGTTGGGGTCAAAAGAGAGGTCTCTGATAATAATTTCGTCGATTTCAGCCCCTGAAGCCATCAAGCCTTTTTTATAGGCTTCATGCAAAGCAAAATTGAAACTTTCGTTATCAGGATGCCCCTGAATCAGTAATACTTTTTTCATATTTCTAAGGCAGTAATAAAGGCATTTATACTAACATCAGGCAAAGTGGCGAATAAATCCGCCAGAATACGTTGTGGCATTATTATCTGATAGCAGCTACTTTATCGAGCATGGCTTTTTTCAGAAGAATATCATATTTCGCCAGCGACTCCTGCAATTGTGCTGTAATTACCTCGTTCTGCGCCCGAAGGTATTCGACCAGAATAGCCTGCCCGTTACGGTAGCGGCTATCAACCACTTTGAAGTATTTTTCTGCTTTGGTGGTACCATCTTGGGCGGTAGGTAAGGTTTTTTGCGCGGCTTCTAACTCGAAATATGCCTGTGATACCTGTAATTGTATTTGTTTCTGTACTTCTTCGAGCTTGGTTTCAAGTAGGTTTTTCTGAATTTTAGCTTGCTGTATTTTTGATTTTTTTTCGTAGCCATGAAAAACATCCCATGTTAGCCCAACTTGCCCAATAATATAAGCCTGATTCTTGAAAGTATAGCCCATTCCCTGAAATCCGGTGCTTCCGCCTACAAAAACCTGTGGCCTGAGTGAGTTCATTTCCTGCAACTTTATGGCTGTCTGGCTGGCCTGAATGTTGGCTTTTAGTTGGCTTATTTCCTGACGGTTCTGAACCGATTGTTCGCGTAGGGAAGCAACGTTTACCAGAAAGTTAGTGCCAAGCCCTAGCGTATCGACAATAATTTCAGTATTGAAGTCGCGGTTCATCAGGAAATTCAGATATGCTTTTGCTGTATTACGGTTTTTATCCATAGCAGCCACCTGTTGGTCGAGCTTGCTTACTTCGTATTCGGCCGAGTAGATGACATCTTTGGTAGCTACGTTGTTGCTTACCAGTTTTTCGTTGAGTTTCACGAAGTCGGTCAGCACTGTACGTGATGCCGTAAAGATTTTCTGAGCTTCGAGCGTTTGCAAGTATTGCAGGTAAGCAATGGTGATATTGTAGCGTACTTCGTTTTCGATGATACGTTTTCGGGCTTCTTGCGCGCTGAGTAAATCGCGCTGAATAAGCAGGTTATAACGGATGTCGGTATTATAAATAGGGTATTGAAAAGTAAACTTTGTGTCGTGGAAATTGTTAGGGGCTAATAACTCATTTACGTTTTCAACCTGCGGGAAATTGCTTGAGTTGGTTAGCTTGTTAAGGGTAGAGTATACCGGATTGAGCAAGTCGCCTACGGGGAATGCTAAACGCCGGCCACCAGCGGCAAGCGTGTAAGTAGGAGCAAAGGTAATTTTAGGCGAGAAATTGGCTTTTGCCAGTTTAATATTCTCGTTTGCCTTTTCAATTTCGAGGCTTTCCTGCTGCAAGGCCAAATTATGCTTTAGCCCTTCCTGAATATAGGATTCAAGCACAGGCGAAACCTGCGAAAAAGTTACCAAAGGACAAATAATAAGGAGTAGAAATAGGTTTTTCATGTCTCACTGACGCTTTTTCAATTTATGAACAGTGTTAAGTTAATGGCCCAAATAAACCCGTCTTTCGGAAGACGGGTAAGGCTTGTAATTAAATTTTTACGCCTGTAACAACCATATTGGAAGTACACTTGGCTACTATTTTGTGGTCGGCATTGAGTATCTGGCATTCAATGTTGATAACTGTTTTGCCGGCTCTGATTATTTTAGATTTTACCTGTAAAACATCGTTCAGTTTGGCCGGAAGCAGGTAGTCGACATTCAGATTAACGGTGGTATAGAAACTTTCCCGCCCAAGCATATAGACCGTCATGCCCATTACGTCGTCGAGCATTGAAGCTGCTGCGCCTCCGTGAAGGATTTTGGCAGGGTTTGTCATTTCTTCCCGAACTACAAATTCAACTACTACTGAGCCTTCTTCTACTGATACCAGTTTGCCATTGAGCCATCGGCCTAGACTTGAAGGGCTGATGTCGGCTGCATACTGGCCAATGTGGGACTTAAAAAATTCTATAATCGGATTCATGCTTTTTCGTTTTATGTATAAAGCCAGCGTTAGTGTTGTGGCGGTTTTGTCAGATACTGCCTTTTAATAGTTCTACAAATCGTTCGTAGGCGTGTTGCAAACGAGGTATGCGTTCGCCTTCTTCAAACATGGTTGTGCGTTTTTTGAGGTGTATGGTTACTAAACCATGTACGGCCGACCATATCATGAGCGAAGTGCCTTCAACGTCGTCTATCTTAAAATAGCCTGCATCAATACACTCACGAACAATTTGCCTGAGCATATTAAATGCCCCGCGGCCGTCTTCCCAGATTTCCTCACGGCACTCGATGGTCTCAATAGGAGACGACATCAAAAACATCAGTTCATACAATTCAGGATTCTCAAAGCCATATTGCATATAATACCGCCCCATAACGGTTAATCTTTCAAAAGGGTCTTTGATATTTAATACACGCTGAAATTGTTCTATCAGTTTCTGAAACGATTCCTGATGCAAGTCGAAAAGCAGCTCGCTTTTATCTTTGTAATACAGATAAATAGTGCCGGGGCTGTATTCTATTTCATCGGCAATGTTACGAATGCTTGTTTTTTCAAATCCTTGTTCAATAAAGAGTTTGCGTGCGGCATCCTTGATGAGTCGCTTCATCTCAGCTTTTTCTCGTTCTTTTCTTTCAGTTACACCCATCTAATACAAACTATTTAATTAACAATGCAAATAAAATGAACAGTGTTCAGTAAAACAAATATTTTTTAAATTTTTTGTTGATATGCAGCCATAAAACACAAAAATGCTTGATTATAATGCCAGAAAACCTCCAAATTGTGTAAAACTGCTAAACCGCTTTTGTTTGGTTGAACAAAATAAAAGCCCTCTGGCTAAAGAGGGCTTGCAAGGTTTTTAAATCTCTATAATATTAAAGCTGTAATCGAGGGGGTTCAGGGTATCCAGTAATTTTTTAATGAAAAGGTTATCGGTCAGGTAAAAATTCAGGAAGTTTTCTTTACGCTCCTGTAAGCCACCGCCCGGAAACAGTTTTTCTTTCAAAGCCAGTAGCTGATTTACCGAGCCTTCCTGATTGCGCTCTTCGGCTCGTTTGATACGTTTTTCGAGATGCTCAAGTGCGTTAATGCTTTTGGCTTTTACACCTTCCACAGGGCCTTTCATGGTTGGCTCAATGATGATGGCCTTTTTAAGGATACGCTCGAATATATCGTTGATTTCGTCAATCTCAAAAGCCAGACTTAACGATTTTCGTGAGTTTTTTTCAACAAAACTTTTGCGTAGGGTTACTTCATCGGCAAAAAGCTCTTCGGTAGTAATGCCTAGCTTGTCGATTTTCTTGCGACTGGCTTCGTTTACTATCAGGGCAAAGTTTCGGGGCATTAACAGCGGGAATTGCTCGCCGTAATGGTCGAAAATGCCTTTGAGTTGCAGCCAGTAGGGTACTTCTGAAGGCCCGCCGATATAAGCCAGATTAGGCAGAATAACCTCCTGATACAAAGGTCTTAAAACCACATTCGGGCTAAATTTTTCAGGGTGGGTGTCGGCTAGTTGCAGTATTTCACTTTCTGAAAATGTAATATCGGTGTGTAATATTTTGTAGGTGTTGTCTTCTTTTACAATTCTTTCGCGAAGGCCGTCTTCCAGATAGAAGAAATTTATTTCGCGCGGGGTAATTTGCGTATGATAACCCGAAGTATGTAATTTGTTGGAAGTTTTGGTTACTATTTTGCTGGCGGTGTGTTGCAGGAGGTCGTCTTTGATGATGTGGTTGAAAACAGCTTTAAGGGTTTTGTCGTCGGCATCCAGACAAATCAAGCCTTCACTCTCAAAAAGATGGTTCATGTAACATCGTACGGCATTGGCTAAGGTGTTGTTAGTCAGATATGCTTGCTGAAAAAACTCTACTTGCTCGGGTATCTGGTCACAAATAGCCCGAAGTTCGGCCGGATTCATGCGTCCTACGGCTCCTTTCTGGGTAGTTTCCCATTTATAGTTTTTGCCAAAAAGGTTAAAGACCGAAATCTCCTCGAAGTCGTGGTCTTCACTGGCCATCCAGTATACCGGTACAAAGTTGTAGTCGGGAAACTCGGCTTTCAGCTTTTTAGCCAGATTAATAATAGTAACAATTTTATAAATAACATAAAGCGGCCCAGTAAAGATGTTTAACTGATGCCCCGTAGTAACTGTAAAGGTTTTTTCATTAAGCAGAACAGAAAAATCAGGTTTTGAGTCGATGTTGGCATATTGTTTTTCCAGCGCAGTAACTAATGTCTGGCGTTTTTCTTGCGTAAACGCTCTTGACTGAATAGCTTTTCGGAATCCTTCAAGGTCAGGAAATTGATTATAGAAAGGCGCGAGTGTTTCGTTTTTTGTGATGTAATCTAAAAACAATTTTGGAAAAGCCCCAACGGCTTTTAACTCTAAGGTTTGCAAAGGCATAAGTAGGCGTGATTTCTTTATGTTTCACAATAACACGAAAAAGGGTAGACAGGTTTCAAATATAGTGAATCAGGTATATATTATTTTGAATACAAGATTGTAGTGCCATATAGCCTACCTACTAAAGTCATTAACGAAAAGTTTTCTGTATTTTGAAAAACCATCGGGACAAAATAACGAAGCGGTTTTATTAAGCCTTCTTTTCGGGGTTATGATGCTAAAATATTGTGTGTTTTATGGGCTAATGGCCTTATAAAAAAGCCATTTCTTTATTTATATGAAAGAAATGGCTCTGTTAGAAAGGTTTATGGAAAGTTTATTCGTACATACTTTCAATCTGTTCTTTATATTTGTTCACAATCACTTTTCGCTTAGGCTTGAGTGTTGGGGTAATTTCTCCGCTTTCGATGGTCCAGAGGTTTGGTAGTAACACAATTTTCTTTACCTGTTCGTAAGGTGCAAACTCATGATTAAAATGAACCACTTCGTCGTGCAGGAGTTTAAGTACTTGCGGATTTTGTACCATTTCGGCATCGGAAGTATATGGCACGTTATGTGTTTTGCACCATTCCTGCAAGGCAGTAAATTCTGGCACAATTAAGGCCCCCGGGAATTTCTGCCCTTCGCCTACAACCATAATCTGTTCAACATAAACCGATTCCTTTATTTTGTTTTCAAGTACTTGCGGGGCAATGTATTTACCGCCCGAGGTTTTAAAGATTTCCTTTTTACGGTCGGTTATTTTGAGGTATCGGCCTTCTTCGAGCTTGCCAATGTCGCCCGTATGTAACCAGCCTTCTTGGTCGATGGCTTCTTTGGTAAGGTCGGGCAGGTTATAATATCCAAGCATTACGTTAGGGCCTTTGTACAGGATTTCGCCATCTTCGGCAATTTTTACTGTTCCGCCGTCAATGATAGGGCCTACGGTGCCAATTCTGAGGTCGAGGGGTTGGGTTCGGTTGGTAGCAATTACCGGCGAGGCCTCTGTCATGCCATAGCCTTCCGAAACCGGAATACCCGCCGCCCAGAATACCCGTGCCAGCCGTGGCTGTAAAGCGGCTGCACCGGAGCAAATCAGGCGGATATTGCCGCCGAGGGCTTCCTGCCATTTGCTGAAAACCAGTTTTTTTGCCCAAGCTAACTGGGTATTATACCACCAGCCCTGATTTACGTTAGGGTCATATTTGAGGCCGAGGTCGAGAGCCCACAAGAAAATGCGGCGTTTGAGGCCGTCGAGTTCATAACCTTTGGCTACTATTTTATCATATACTTTTTCGAGTAGGCGCGGCACTGTGGTGAATATTTCTGGCTGAACGTCCTTTAAATCTTCGGCAATAGTACCCATATTTTGCGCGTAGTAGATAGATGTACCCACCCGCATATATAAATAAAGTACCATGCGTTCGTAGACGTGGTTCAGAGGCAGAAAACTCAAAGCACGGCAGTCGGGGCCAATCGGGAAATAATTCTTGCAAGCCTCAAAATTGCTGATAATATTCTGATGCGAAAGCATTACTCCTTTGGGTTTTCCGGTAGTACCCGAAGTGTAAATAAGCGTTAGGAGGTCGTCTGTTTTTACGGCGTTCTTTAGGGCTTCGAGTTTTGCCAGATTTTCGGCATTAGCTGTATCGGTAATAGATTGCCAATGTTTTTCGCCTGTGATTTTATCGAAACAGTAAATTTCTTTTACCGACGTGCTTTCCTGAGCGGCTTCTCTGGCACGGGCCAGTAGGGTTTCGTCACCTACAAAAACCAGTTTTATACCAGCATCCTGAAATATGTATCTGTAATCTTCTACCGTGATATTGGGGTACAAAGGCACACTGATAGCACCTACTTGCTGAATACCAAAGTCGACGATGTTCCATTCGGGGCGGCTTTCTGAGATAATGGCAATTTTATCGCCTGCGCTAACGCCTGACTTTAATAAGCCTAAACTGAACTGATTGACACTATTGACAAAATCCTGCGCCGAAAGTTTTACCCATTGGCCTTTTATTTTAGAGGCAAAAACATCGGGCTTATTATGTTTGGCAATGGCTTCGGTTAGTAAATCGAATACACGGTTGATAGGTTGAGACATGGTTTAACAGGCGTTTGAATAGGGCAAATTTAAAGAAAATATATCCGAGAAAACAAAATCTAAATAGCATCTACGTCTATGACCACGTCTACGTCGCGGTGTTCTTTGAGCTGTTGTAGTTCGTCAATTTTTTCTCTTAAAAACACTTTTGCGGCTTTTATGTTCAGTTTGTCCTTTTCGAGTTTTATTAGTACGTCATATAAAAATTTATTGCGGATACGCTCAACCAATGCTTTTTCAGGACCTAGTACGCGGGCTTTACCGAGTTTTTCCAATAGTTTTTCGGCTAACCAGTGTGCGGCTTTTTCGGCTTTTTCTTCTTCTTCGTGTTTAAAAGTAATAGAAATCAATCGGGTAAAAGGTGGGTAGAAATAGCCCTCCCGCTCGCGGATTTCTTCATTATAAAAGCCGAGGTAATCGCTCGAAACTATTTTTTGCAACAAGTTATGCTGCGGATTATTGGTTTGTATAAGCACAAGCCCTTTTTTGGCACGCCGCCCTGCTCGCCCACTTACCTGTGTAAGCATCTGGAAAGCGCGTTCGGTAGCCCTGAAATCGGGGAAGTGAATCATGCGGTCGGCATCAAAAATACCTACGAGGCTCACTTGGTCGAAATCAAGCCCTTTACTAATCATTTGCGTACCTACCAGAATGTCTGTTCCGCCCTGTTCAAACTCGCTGATAATATTCTGATACGCGTTTTTGGTACGTGTGGTGTCGAGGTCCATGCGCTGGATTCTGGCAATCGGAAACATGATTTTCAAGTCGTCTTCCAGTTTTTCTGTGCCAAACCCAATGGTTCGTAACTTGCCGGAACCACATACGGGGCAAGCCTTCGGTATTTCTTCGTGATGCCCACAATAATGGCAGCGTAATTCTTTCGATTGCAGGTGGTAAGTAAGGCTCACGGCGCATTGCTCACACTCCGACACCCAGCTACACTCCTGACAGTTAATATAGGGCGAATACCCGCGCCTGTTCTGGAAAATGATGGTTTGCTCGTGGTTTTGCAGGTTTTTCTCTATTTGCTGATAAAGCACGCTCGAAAAGTCGTTTTTCATGGTTTTGGCTTTTCGTTCGTTTTTCAGGTCTACGAGCATGATGTCGGGTAATTGGGCCTCGCCAAAACGCTGATTGAGTGTTACCAACCCATAGCGGCCTGTTTCGGCCTGATAATAGCTTTCGATAGAGGGCGTAGCCGACCCCAGCAGGATTTTTGCGCCTTGTTTCAGCCCCATCATGATACCTACATCGCGGGCATGGTAGCGGGGGGCGGGGTCAAACTGTTTGTATGAGGTTTCGTGCTCTTCGTCAATAATGACCAGCCCGAGGTTATCCATCGGTAAAAATATAGCCGACCGCACGCCCACAACAAACTGGTAGCGACCTTCCACAATGCCGCGCCATACTTCTACGCGTTCGTTGTCTGAGAACTTTGAGTGATACACCCCCATTTTGTCGCCGAAGATACGTTTCAGACGTACCACAATCTGAGTGGTCAGGGCTATTTCGGGCAAGAGGTAAAGTACTTGTGAACTCCCTTCTAATACCTTCTGAATTAAATCGATATAGATTTCTGTTTTTCCACTACCTGTAATTCCGTGTAGTAATACAATGTCTTTTTCGCCAAATTGCCGCATAATATCATCGCTTGCGGCTTGTTGGGCGTCGGTAAGGGTTATTTTTACGGGTTCTTCGGGGACTTCGTCGCCAAAGCGGGAAACAATTACCTCAAATTGTTCGAGGATACCCTTTTCGAGTAAGGTTGCCAGCGCAGAGTCGGAGGTTTCGCCCTGTGTGAAAACCGATTTATCGATACCCTGATTGTTTTTCTCGGTCAGTTCATGAATAGAAATGTGTTTCAGGTATTCGAGAATGACGTTCTGCTGCTTGGGCGATTTCGTGAGGGCATCAATCAGGTTTACAATCTCCTCATTTCCTTCGTAGGCCCTTTTGAGGCGCACCCGTTTGGCTATTTTGGGTTTATATTTTTCTTTTACTTCTTCATACATGATGATGGCATGCTTGCTGATGAGCGACTTAATCATGGGATTAATGTTCTTTTCACCAATAAACTTAATGGCATCGTCATAAGTAAGAGAGCTATGTTTTTTCAGAATTTCAATAAATTCAATTTCATTTTCTTCCAGTAACTCGGGGTGGTCGAAATCGGGGTTTATCTGGATTCTCGACTGGCTGCTTACTTTCAGACCCGACGGAACGGCTACGTTCATGACCTCGCCGATACAGCACATGTAGTAGTCGGCAATCCAGTCGAAAAGCCATAACTGTGACTGTGTAATGAGTGGGTCGGTATCGAGTAATTCAAGAATATATTTGGCCTGATATTTTTCAGGTGGTTTGGTATGGATTTTTCCGACAACGGCCGTTACAACGCGGTTTCGGCCAAACTGAACAATTACACGCGCCCCGATTTTTATTTCTCCAACAAAATGGCGGGGTACACGATAAGTAAACATGCGTGGAATGGGTACAGGCAAAATTACATCAGCAAAGTAGGTGGTTTCAGTTGAAAAAAGTTCTTCAGACATTTTCAGAAATGGATTAAGCTAATTAAAATGCGATTATTCAACAGCAAAACAGCCGGTAATTATTTATTAACGGGCAATTGAATAGTTTTACTATTTTATGTATCAAGATACGAAAAAAAACTCAGATAATTAACAATTATCGTGTGTAGTTAATTCAAAAAAGAGAAGATTTAAGAACAAAAACGAAGGCAGAAAAAAAGCGCAGAGGGTGTCTGCGCCTGTGTATGAAATTTTTAGAAAATGGTATCGAATAGCAGGTAAGCATTTAGCCCTATGATAATGACGGCTACTACCCACGAGGTATATTTTACCCATGTAGGGTTTGCAAATTCGCCCATTTTTAGTTTGTCGGAGGTAAAGGCTACTAAAGGCACTACCGCAAAACTTAACTGCAACGATAAAATAACTTGGCTTAGTACCAGTAGCTCAGATGTGCCGTGTTCGCCATAAATAATAGCTACTATCAGGGCCGGAACAATGGCAATTAAACGCGTGAGCAAACGGCGTAACCAGGGTTTTAGTTTGATATTCAGGAAGCCCTCCATCACAATCTGCCCTGCCAGTGTGCCAGTAAGCGTAGAGTTTTGTCCGGCGGCCAGCAAGGCTACCGCAAAAAACAATCCTGCCAGCTTAACGCCCAGAATAGGGTCGAGCAGGTGATAGGCATCGGTGATGTCGGCTACGTGCTGGTTATTCGAGAAATGAAAAGTGGCCGCGGCCATTATCAGAATGGCAGCATTAATAAAAAAGGCAATGAACAAAGAAGCCGTTGAGTCGATAGTGGCAAACTTGATGGCACTTTTTTTAGCGGCTGGGGTATTCTCGATTTTGCGTGTTTGTACAATGCTTGAATGCAAGTAAAGGTTATGAGGCATTACGGTAGCTCCTAATATGCCAATGGCTATATAGAGCATTTCGGGGTTAACTACTATCTGGCTGCTTGGTACCAAACCTTTTGAAACGCTAAGCCAGTTGGGGTTCGATACCAGAATTTCGTAGCCAAAACAAAGCAGGATAATCAGAATAAGTGCGCCCACAATGACTTCGACAACACGAAACCCGCGGTTTTGCAGAAACAAAATAAAAATTACATCAATAGCGGTTATTACAATGCCATAAGTAAGCGGAATGCCGAATAGCAGGTTCAGGGCTACTGCTGCACCAATAACTTCGGCTAAATCACAGGCAGCAATGGCTATTTCGGCCAGAATCCATAATACAAAAGATACGGGTCTTGAGTAGGCATCGCGGCAGGCCTGAGCCAAATCTCGCCCTGTGGCAATACCTAATTTAAGAGACAGGTGTTGCAAGAGCATAGCGAAAAGGTTTGAAATCAGAATAACGCTTAGCAGCGTATAACCGAATTTTGCACCACCGGCTATGTCGGTTGCCCAGTTGCCGGGGTCCATGTACCCAACGGCTACCATTAAGCCCGGGCCAATAAATGCAGCAAGTTTTTTCCAGAACCCTCCGTTTTTAGGAATATCTATGCTGCCGTGTACTTCTGGTAATGAAACGTTTGTTGAACTCGCTTTCCACCCTTTTTTCGATGTCATGGGTAATGTATTTTCCATAGTCTTCAACTGTGCTAATCTATATTTTATGCAATGTTAAAAATAAAAATACATTTATCAAAATAAATTTTTAGGTTTGTCTAAAAATTTGATAAATGCGTGATAAAACGTAGTTTTGTGGCAGTATTATCATCAGACAACAAGGAATATGACTTCATTCACAGAGGAAAATTATCTGAAAATAATATATATGCTTACCGAACTGAATGGGGGAAACGAAGTAAGCACCAACGAACTAGCCGAACACACGCAAACAAAGGCTGCGTCGGTGTCGGATATGCTACGTAAGCTAGCCGAGAAAAGCTATATTAATTACCGCAAATATCAGGGGGTTACCTTAACAAAAGAGGGGCAACGCATTGCCCTGAGTGTGATTCGTAAACATAGGCTATGGGAGGTTTTTCTGGTTGAAAAGCTGGGTTTCGGCTGGGATGAAATTCATGATATTGCAGAGCAACTGGAACACATAGACTCGAAGGAACTTACAGAAAAACTGGATGATTTTCTGGGGAATCCGCAGTTTGACCCACACGGTGACCCAATTCCTGACGCTAAAGGCAAAATGCCTACAATGGGTTACCAGAAACTCTCTGATACTCCGCTGAACCAGCCCGTTGTCATGATGGGGGTGTCGGTACATTCGCCCACTTTTCTGCAACACCTCGATAAAAACCAGATTACGCTTGGCTGTACCATTAAAATTCAGGAAATAAGCGAGTTTGATAAATCTTTTACCATTGTGCTGAACGATACACACACGATTTTTGTAAGTAATGAAGTAGCAAAAAACCTGCTGGTGAAATAAAAGAATGTTAATTTTTTTTAAATCGGTGCGAGCGGTTTATCTCTTTTGTAATTTTGAACGTTTCAGGTATTATCAATAAAGTTATTGGCGTAAGACGATAGGCACTTTTTTCTTCGTTTTTTGTAGGTACCGACCTAATTAATAAAGATTCTTACATGAATATACTCGATAAATACTTAATCAAACGGTTTCTTACTACTTATGTTTTTGCTGTGCTGGTTATTGTGCTGGTTATTATGGTGATTGACTTCGTAGAAAAAAACGATAACTTTCTTCAGCATAAGGCTCCCTTACGTACCGTTTTACTACAATACTATGCTAATTTGGCTCCTTATTGGGCAAACTACATAAGCCCGTTGATGATATTTATCTCGACGGTTTTTTTTACGGCGCAAATGGCCTCACATACCGAAATTGTGGCAATTCTGAGTAGTGGTATCAGTTTTCCGCGTTTAATGTTTCCGTATTTTTTGGGGGCTTCTGTGGTTGCCGTTTTTTCTTTTATTATGGTTGGCTGGATTCTGCCACGTGCCAATACCGAACGGCTAGCTTTTGAAAACCTCTATGTAAATGATAAATTCTTTTTCTCGACCCGTGATTTTCATATTGCAGTAGCACCGAATACGTATGCGTATATGTCGAGCTATAATAATCAGGTAAAAACCGGATACGATTTTACCCTTGAAAAAATTGTGGATAACAAACTGATAGAGAAACTATCGGCTAAGAGGATTGAATGGAACGACAGCACCAAAAAATGGCGTATTCATGAATACAAAATCCGTACGTTTGGTGTCATGAAAGATAAAATGGTGTACGGAACAAGCCCTAAAGACACAACCGTGAACTTGTCGCCGAAAGATTTTGAAAATGCGCACCAGATACAGGAATCATACACCATTCCGCAGCTTCGAGAGCAGATAGCCCTCATTCAGAGCCGCGGTGCCGAAGGCATAGAATCATTTCAGATTGAGCTATACCAGCGTTTTGCTACACCTTTTGCCGTTATTATCCTGTCGTTAATGGGGCTGATAGTATCAGCGCGGAAAGCACGGGGCGGCGTGGGTTTCCAGATTGCCGTTGGCTTTGTGCTGGCTTTCTTTTACATCTTGTTCTACATTATGTCGAAAGGCATTGCCGAGTCGGGCAATATGCCGCCTATACTGGCAGTTTGGTTGCCAAATATAGTTTTTGCCTGTATAGGCACCTTCATGTATTTTACGGTTCCGAGGTAAAACTATTGCCTTAAAATAATTTCGGCAGTGCTGCGGGCTTGTATGGCCCATAATTCGTGCATTTTGCCCGAAAAATGAAGCTGGTCGCTGGCAATATATTCTGCGCCGGTATAATCGCGGGTAATAGTTGTAATATTTACGAACGGAATACCCAGTTTCTGGCATTCTTCTTTGGCAACGGCGTTAAAGGCATCAATTTCGCGGGCTATTTTCTCTCTGTCACGCGAGGCCGCAAAAGGCGTAACGCCATAGTCGGGTATCGACAACACAAATACTTTTCGGTAATCGTTATGGGCAAATTCAGCACTGATGTTAAGCAACTCTCTGAACTCCTTCCGGTATTTATCAATGCTTTGGCCCCGATACTGGTTATTTACACCAATCAATAACGAAACCATGTCATACTGGTTTTTATTTTTACTGTCGGCAATGGCCTGTATGAGTTCTTCGGTTGTCCAGCCGGTGCGTGCAATAATATCGTGTTTGGTAATGGTGTATTTATCTTTCAGTAAATCAATCAGATACATACTCCAGCGGTCTTTTTCCAGAACGCTTTCGCCTATGGTGTAAGAATCGCCCAGAGCCAGAAAAGTTCTGTCAGGGCCACTACCGACGGGGTTATCGATAGAACTGATAGTTGCGGGTTCGGTCATGCCACAGGCAAAGAATAAACCTATTGAAAGAAAGAAAATGACTGTTCTGGACATACAATAAGACGGTATTTTAACGACAACAATATTAAAGTGCAATTATATTTAAATTATATACGAGAATTTAAATAGAGAAGTCCTATTTTTGCAAAATTTTATTAAAACCTATATTTCCGCTTCAGCGGCTGATATTAATATGAAAGTTGTTTTAGCATATAGTGGAGGATTAGACACCTCGTTCTGTGTAAAATACCTGACCGAAGAGTTGGGTCATGAGGTTCATTCTGTATTGGTAGATACAGGTGGTTTCACAGAAGAAGAAATGAAGGATATTGAAACAAAAGCCTACGAACTGGGTGTAAAAAACCATTATACGGCGCGTATGGTAGGCGAATATTACCAGAAATGTATTCGGTATCTGGTATATGGCAATATCCTGAAAAACAATACTTATCCGCTTTCTGTAAGTGCTGAACGTATGTTTCAGGCAGTAGCTGTGGCAGATTATGCCAAGCAAATCGGAGCAGAGGCCGTGGCGCACGGAAGTACAGGTGCCGGAAACGACCAAGTACGTTTTGATATGGTTTTCAGAATAGTGCTACCAAATGCACAGATTATTACGCCGATTCGTGATTTACGTTTGTCGCGCGAGGCGGAAATCGAGTTTCTGAAATCGAAAGGAGTAGTTCGTGAGTGGCACAAAGCGGCTTACTCTATCAATAAAGGTTTATGGGGAACCTCGGTAGGGGGTAGAGAAACACTCACGTCAGATGGTTTCTTGCCTGAGAGTGCTTTCCCGACACAGGTAACCAAGAAAAAAGGCAGCGAAGTGACGCTTCAGTTTGTAAAAGGTGAACTGAAAGGCGTGAATGGCCGCCGGTTCAAAAATCCGGTAGAGGCTATCCGTCGTTTGTCAGAACTGGCTTCGCCTTATGGTATTGGCCGTGATATTCATGTGGGAGACACTATTATTGGTATCAAAGGGCGTGTAGGGTTTGAAGCCGCTGCTCCGCTGATTATCATTAAAGCACACCATTTGCTTGAAAAACACGTGTTAACCAAATGGCAACAATACTGGAAACAGAATCTGGCCGAATGGTACGGAATGTTGTTGCACGAAGGGCAGTTTCTGGAACCATTAATGCGTAATATTGAGACTTTCCTTGAAAGTACACAAGAAAACGTCACGGGCGAAGTACGTGTGCAGTTAGCACCATATCATTTCCAGTTGTTGGGTATCAAGTCAGATTATGACATGATGTCGCCAGTATTTGGTAGCTACGGCGAGATGAATAATGCCTGGACGGGCGATGATGTAAGGGGCTTCTCGAAAATCATGTCGAATCAGGTAATGATTCATGAAAAAATAGCCGAACTAGCCGCGAAGAAGTAAGCTGTTGTAGCATATATATCTGAAAAAATCCCTTTCTTTAGGTAATAGAGAAAGGGATTTTTTTATGAATAAAGCCTGTAAATGCGGGTTATTTTTTGCTCAGTACCAATGTTTTTTTACACATTGGTAGAGGCCATTATGTCAATAACGGCTTTGCATTTATCGAAGTCGGCCTCGTAAATCTCAAATTCGTTGGTTAGAGCAGCACTTGCCATGCTTACGTCGGCCTTGCGGTATTGCATCTGGCTGTTAACAATGCCTTTGCCCGTCATGTGCAGGGCATGAACGCCCGCGCCCAGTAATTGTGCAGCATTTTGCGCACTTACCCCAGCCCCCGCCATGATTTCGATACGGTTGCCTGCTTTTTCGGCAAGGGTTTTTAACAAAGTTATGCCTTCAATGGCTGTGTTTTTCTGGCCCGATGTCAGTATTCTTTCGCAACCTGTACTTATAATGGCTTCCAGTGCCTCGAGTGGCTCGGCGCTTACATCGAAAGCCCTATGGAAAGTAACTTTCAGCGGTTTGGCCAGCTCGACCAGTTCTTTTGTGCGTGCGGTATCAACACGCCCGTCGGGGGTCAGAATACCGAATACTACGCCATCGGCCCCTAGTTCTTTTGCTGTTTCAATATCGGCTTTCATTACCTCAAATTCGGTATCAGAGTAACAGAAATCACCTCCGCGCGGGCGAATCATGACATAGAGCCTGATGCTTAAATGCTGGCGGGCCAATCTGATTAAACCTGCCGACGGGCTTGTGCCGCCTTCAAACATACCCCCACATAATTCGACACGATATGCTCCGGCCTTTTGGGCTGTCAGGCAGGATTCTAAAGAAAAGCAACAAATTTCTAGCATTCTATTCAACGGTTCTTTTATGCAAAGAAACAGATTAAATGCCTTTTTTGAAGCATCTAATCTGTTTTCTTTAAGTTTTCAATTTATGTTATTAGTACTTTATCAGTTTCCTTGTCACAACGTCTTTCCCCACCTGTACTCTAATCAGATACTCTCCTGCTGTCAGATGATTCAGAATCAGGTATTGTTTCTTGTAAGTTACATTCCCAAGATTCTTTTCGGATAATTGCTGACCTTTCATGTCTAATAACTGATATGAGACTTCTTGAGAGATAGGTAAATCAATGATGATTTCGCAATAGTTTTCTGCCGGAACAGGGGCTATAGTAATATTGTGTCCAACCTGTGGCTCATTAGCCAATATAATTACCTGTATTTTAGCTTCTCCTGATACAGTACCTTCTCCGCAAGCATTTTTTACAGAAGCCAGTTTAAAGATAGTTGCTTCTTCGATTTTCACAGGATGGATAATGGTGGTTTTATCAGACGCTCCTTCCTGATTATTATTTAATGTGAATAATGGGTTAAAACATCCAAAAAAGTAAAGCAGTAGCAATAGAACCCCAGATATGA